>DASXXM010000566.1:0-22063 GCA_036503065.1 Pseudonocardiaceae bacterium
GGCGACTCGGCGACCCGGCCGCCGCGCCCGCAGGCCAGCACCAACGCTCCCACCATGAACTCCTGGTCTACTCTCGTCTCTCGGCACCAGCGTCGATCGATCCCCCAGGAGTTTCACATGCCTGCCATCGTGGTCATCGGCGCCCAGTGGGGTGACGAGGGTAAGGGCAAGGCCACCGACCTGCTCGGCGGGCGGCTCCAGTGGGTCGTGCGCTATCAGGGCGGCAACAACGCCGGCCACACCGTCGTCCTGCCCGACGGCCAGAGCTACGCGTTGCACCTGATCCCGTCCGGCATCCTCACACCGGGTGTGACCAACGTCATCGGCAACGGTGTGGTGGTCGATCCCGGTGCCCTGCTGAAGGAACTGAGCGAGCTCGAGTCGCGGGACGTGGACACCCGCGGCCTGCTGATCTCGGCCGACGCGCATTTGATCATGCCGTACCACGTGGCCATCGACAAGGTCACCGAGCGCTACCTGGGCAAGGCGAAGATCGGCACGACCGGGCGCGGCATCGGGCCGTGCTACCAGGACAAGGTGGCGCGGGTCGGCGTGCGGTTCCAGGACGTCCTGGACGAGAAGATCCTGCGCCAGAAGGTCGAGGCGGCGCTCGACACGAAGAACCAGATCCTGGTCAAGGTATACAACCGCAAGGCGCTGGATCCCGAACAGGTGGTCGACGGGGTGCTGGCGCAGGCGGAGCAGATCGCCGACCGGATCGCGGACACCCGGCTGATGCTCAACCAGGCGCTGGAGCGCGGCGAAACGGTGCTGCTGGAGGGTTCCCAGGGCACGATGCTGGACGTCGACCACGGCACGTATCCGTTCGTCACGTCATCCAACCCGACCGCGGGCGGCGCCTGCGCGGGTGCGGGCATCGGGCCCGGCCGGATCGACGTGGTGCTGGGCATCCTGAAGGCCTACACGACCCGCGTCGGTTCCGGTCCGTTCCCGACCGAGCTGAACGACGAGATGGGCGAGCGGCTGCGCAAGACCGGCGGCGAGTTCGGCGTGACGACGGGTCGGTCCCGGCGCACCGGCTGGTTCGACGCGGTCATCGCGCGCTACGCCAGCCGCGTCAACGGCATCACCGACTACTTCCTGACCAAGCTGGACGTGCTGTCCGGCCTCGACCAGGTCCCGATCTGCGTCGCCTACGAGGTCGACGGCTTCCGGGTGGACGACATGCCGATGACCCAGACCGACCTGCACCACGCCACGCCGATCTACGAGCTGCTGCCGGGCTGGTTCGAGGACATCAGCACGTGCCGCACGTTCGACGAGCTGCCGGCCGCCGCCCGGTCCTACGTGGACCGCCTCGAAGAGCTGGCGGGTGCGCCGATCTCGGTGATCGGTGTCGGGCCCGGCCGTGAGCAGACCATCGTCCGCCGGGATCCGCTCGGGTAATTGATTCTATCGGCGACGGAATTGTTTCCATCCGTCGCAGACGGATGCATTTCCATGATTCGGGAACAGATTTTCTTACGTTGACCAGGGACTCCGTGCCTGGTGAGACTCGCCGCATGACGGAACAGTCGGTCCTGGTCGCGGTTGGCGACGAGGTCGCCCCGGTGACCGCGGTACCGCGGCCGCGACGACGTCGGTTACCCGACCTGCGTCGGTGGCTCAGCCCGATCGTCCTGGTGCTGTTGTGGCAGCTCGCGAGCTCGACCGGGGTGCTGCCGCCGAGCAAACTGTCCGCGCCGTGGACGATTCTGGGCACGGCGCGGTCGCTCATCGCGGATGGTGAACTCGGGGACGCGTTCGTCGTGTCGCTGCGTCGGGTGGCGATCGGGTTCACGCTCGGGCTGGTGATCGGTGTTGTCCTCGGCGGCCTCGCCGGGCTGTCCCGCTGGGGCGATGCGCTGGTCGATCCGCCGGTGCAGATGCTGCGGACGTTGCCGTTCCTCGGGTTGATCCCGCTGTTCATTCTTTGGTTCGGGATCGGTGAGACGCCCAAGATCGCGCTGATCGCGCTGGGGGTGGCGTTTCCGTTGTACGTCAACGTGCACGCCGGCATTCGGGATACCGACCGTGGGCTCATGGAAGCCGCTCGGGTGCTCGGTTTCGGGCGTTGGCTGCGGCTGCGGCACGTGGTGTTGCCGTCGGCCGCGTCGCACACGTTGGTCGGGTTGCGGCTCGGGTTGGCGACCGCGTGGCTTTCGTTGATCGTCGGTGAGCAGATCAACGCCGATTCGGGTCTCGGTTATCTGATCAACAATGCCCGGGACTTTCTGCGGACCGACATCGTGCTGGTCGGGCTGCTGGTCTACGCGTTGCTCGGGCTGACCACGGATGCCATTGTCCGGCTGCTGGAACGGTGGGTGCTGCGGTGGCGGACGCCATGACCGTTTCGGTGCGGGGACTCGGGAAGTCGTTCGGCGCGCTGCGGGTGCTCGACGGGCTCGACCTGACCATCGCGCCCGGCGAGTTCGTGGCCCTGCTGGGCCGGAGTGGGTCCGGGAAGTCGACCTTGTTGCGGGTGCTTGCCGGGCTGGATCGTGACGTGACCGGCGAATTCACCGTGCGCGGCACGGTTTCCGTGGCATTCCAGCAGCCTCGCCTGCTGCCGTGGCGGCGCGTGTGGCGCAATGTCGTGCTGGGCCTGCCGACCGATGACCCGAAGGGCACCGCCGCGCGGGCGCTGGCCGAGGTGCGGCTGTCGGATCGGTTCGGGGCGTGGCCGAACACGTTGTCCGGCGGCGAGGCGCAGCGCGTTTCGCTGGCGCGGGCACTGGTGCGGTCGCCGGAGTTGCTGCTGTTGGACGAGCCGTTCGCCGCGTTGGACGCGTTGACCCGCCTGGCGATGCATCGTCTCGTCGGCCAGCTCTGGGATGTGCACCGGCCCGCGGTGCTGCTGGTGACCCATGACGTGGACGAGGCACTCGGCCTGGCCGACCGGGTGCTGGTGCTGGAGGCAGGCCGGATCGTAGCCGAACACGTGCCGCCGCCCGCGCGGCCCCGCGCGCCCGTCGACCTGGTCGACCTGCGCACCCGAGTGCTGTCCGACCTGGGAGTGACCGAGTATGCGTAAGCTGTTGATCTTCTTGCTGGCCGCGCTGACGTTGGCCGCCTGCTCGTCCACGCCTGCCGCGTCGACCGCCGTCCCGGCGCAGGTCAGCTCGACCGACCTGGCCAAGGTGACCCTGCGGGTGGGTGACCAGAAGGGTGGCTCGCAGGCGCTGCTGACCGCCGCAGGCCTGGTGCACACGCCGTATCGCATCGAGTGGTCCACGTTCACGTCCGGACCGCCGCTGCTGGAGGCGGCCAACGCGGGCGCGATCGACATCGGCGGGGTCGGCAACACGCCACCGCTGTTCTCCGCCGCGGCCAACGCGAAGATCGCGGTCGTCGCGGCCACCCAGGGCCCGGTCACCGGCGACACGGTCCTGGTGCCGGCCAGTTCGCCGATCCACCGCCTCGCCGACCTGCGCGGTAAGACCATCGCGGTGGCCAAGGGCAGTTCGGCACACGGACATCTGTTGCTGGTACTGAAGAAGGCCGGCCTGACCCCGTCCGACGTCAAGCTCTCCTACCTGCAGCCCGCCGACGCCTATGCCGCGTTCAGCCAGCACCAGGTGGACGCGTGGACGATCTGGGACCCGTACACGTCCCAGGCGCTGCAGCAGGCGGGCGCCCGAATCCTGGTCGACGGCACCGGCACGATCAACGGCGCCAAGCCCGGCACGCCGGCCCCGACGGACGGCAGCGCGTTGTCCAACGGGTACAGCTTCCAGGTGGCGAGCCGGTCGGCGTTGGCGGACGCCGGCAAGAACTCCGCGATCCAGGATTACGTGATGCGCCTTGCGAAGGCGTCGGTGTGGGCGGCCGGGCACCTGTCGGCCTGGGCGTCGGTGTGGGCGCAGCAGACCGGGTTGGCGAGCGCGGTGGCGCGGGCGGCCGTGGTCAACACGACACGACGGCCGGTGCCGCTGAGCCCTTCGTTGATCACGTCGGAACAGGGCCTCGCCGATTCGTTCGTGACCGCGAAGGTGCTGCCGGCCGAATTCACGTTCGCCGATTTCGTGGACCACCGCTACGACAGCGAGATCAGTGCCTACCTGAAGAACGAGGGCAATTCATGACCGTCACCCTGCACTGGTTCCTGCCCACCTCGGGCGACGGCCGCACCGTCGTGGAGGTGTTCCACCGCAACCGGGCGGCCGGACCCGCCGCGGGCCGCGCGCCCGACATCGACTATCTGGCGCAGGTCGCGCGCACCGCGGAGCAGTTGGGTTTCACCGGCGTGCTCACCCCGACCGGCACCTGGTGCGAGGACGCGTGGCTGACCACGGCGGCGTTGCTGCGGGAGACCACCCGGCTGAAGTTCCTGGTCGCGTTCCGGCCGGGCGTCATCTCACCGACGCTGGCCGCCCAGATGGCCGCCAGCTATCAGCGCATCTCCGGCGGCCGGCTGCTGTTGAACGTGGTCACCGGCGGGGACGCGGTGGAGCAGCGTCGGTTCGGCGACTATCACGACCACGACCAGCGTTATGTCCGGACGGATGAGTTCCTGACGATCGTGCGGCAGATCTGGACCGGCAAGCCCGTCGACTTCGCAGGCGAGCATCTCCGGGTGGCCGGCGCGACCGTGCTCGCGCCGCCGGACCCGTTGCCCGCGATCTACTTCGGCGGGTCGTCCCCTGCGGCGCTGCCGGTCGCCGCACGGCGGGCGGACGTGTACCTGACGTGGGGCGAGCCGCCGGCGGCGGTGGCGGAGAAGATCGGGCGGGTGCGGGAGCTGGCGTCGTCCTTCGGTCGCACCGTTCGGTTCGGCATCCGTCTGCACACGATCACCCGCGACACGTCGGCGGCGGCCTGGGCGGTGGCCGGCCGGTTCCTTGAGGCGCTGGATCCGGCTCAGGTCGCGGCGGCCCAGGAGCAGCTGCGGGCCAGCGAGTCGGTGGGGCAGCAGCGAATGGTGGCGTTGCACGACGGTGCGCTGGAGCGGGGGGTGCGGGGGCTGGAGGTGTCGCCGAATCTGTGGGCGGGCATCGGCCTTGTCCGTGGCGGCGCCGGTACCGCGCTGGTGGGCAGCCATGCGGAGGTGGCGGACCGAATCGAGGAGTACCACGCGATCGGCGTCGAGGAGTTCATCCTGTCCGGCTACCCGCACGTCGAGGAGGCCTACTGGTTCGGCGAGGGTGTCCGGCCCGAACTCGCCCGCCGGGGCCTGCTCACCCCGACGGCGGCGCCGGTGCCGCGGCAGCTCGAACCGACCCCGAGCTGACCCGGCTCACCCATCTTGGGAGGTGGTCGCCATGACCTGCGAACCGGGCGAGACCTGGCGCTGGTGCTACGCGGACCAACTCATGGTCTGACGACCGGACTAAGCTCCTGCGCCGTGCGCGTACTGGTGATCGGGTCCGGCGCCCGGGAACACGCCCTCGTCCTCGCCCTGTCGCAGGACCCCGGGGTGACGGCCCTGGCCTGTGCGCCGGGCAACGCCGGCACCGCGGCGCTGGCCGAACCGCTGCTGGTCGACGGGACCGACCCGGCCGCCGTTGCCGAGCTGGCCAAGGGTTTCCATGCCGATCTGGTGGTCGTCGGTCCGGAGGGGCCGCTGGTGGCCGGGGTCGCGGACGCCGTGCGCGCGGTCGGCATTCCGTGCTTCGGGCCGTCGAAGGACGCGGCTCGGATCGAGGGGTCGAAGGCGTTCGCCAAGGACGTGATGCTGGCTGCCGGGGTGCCGACGGCGCACAGCGAACTGGTGGACAATCCGGCCAAGCTGGACGTGACGCTGGCCCGGTTCGGGCCGACCTACGTGGTCAAGGACGACGGCCTCGCCGCCGGCAAGGGCGTCGTCGTCACCACCGATCTCGACGCGGCCCGCGTGCACGCGATGACATTGCTCGACGGCGGCCATCCGGTGCTGCTGGAGCAGTTCCTGGACGGCCCGGAGGTGTCGCTGTTCTGCGTGCTGGACGGGCGGACCGTGGTCCCGCTGCTGCCGGCCCAGGATTTCAAGCGGGTCGGCGACGGCGACGCGGGGCCCAACACCGGCGGTATGGGCGCCTACGCCCCGCTGCCCTGGGCGCCGGACGGCCTGGTCACCGACCTGATCGCGCGGGTCGTCCAGCCGGTCGCCGACGAACTGGCCGACCGGGGCACGCCGTTCAGCGGACTGCTCTACGCCGGGGTGGTGCTCACCGCGACCGGCCCGCAGGTGATCGAGTTCAACTGCCGGTTCGGCGACCCGGAGACCGAGTCCGTGCTGGCCCTGCTGGACACCCCGCTGGCCGGCGTGCTGCTGGCCGCGGCGACCGGTCGGCTGGCGGCGGTGCCGCCGTTGCGCTGGCACGCGGGCGCCGCCGTGACCGTGGTGATCGCCGCCGATGGCTACCCTGGCCGGCCACGGACGGGTGACGTGATCACCGGCGCGGACGCCGACGGTGTGCTGCACGCCGGCACCAGGCGGCGCGACGACGGCATCATCGTGTCCGCGGGCGGCCGGGTGCTGGCCGTCGTCGGGCACGGTGCCGACCTGGCCGCCGCGCGGGCCGACGCCTACCGGCGGGTCGCCGCCGTGCACCTGCCCGGCTCGCACCACCGCACCGACATCGCGGCCCGCGCGGTGGCCGGGGAGATCAGCGTTCCCGCGCCGGCATGATCGCGGGAACCCAACCCCGATCGGCTGCGTCCAACTCACGTGGTGTTACGGGCATGCTTGGTAGCCTGCTCGAAGGACACGAACGACTACGGGACGTACGGGGGTGTTCCGCACCATGGCGACCGACCAGCAGATGCAGCCGTCGAGCCCCGTGTTGAGTGCCGGGGGCATCGGCATCGAACTGAGCAGTGTGCCGCAGACGCAGAACATCACGGTCAACAAGGACAACGTGCTGCGCGCCGCCAAGATCATCCAGGACGCCCTGGACAACGAGGGCCAGCAGATCCGGTCCAACCTGCCGATGCTGCGGGTGATCGCACCCGGCGGCGACGTGATCAGCGCGCAGGCCGCGGCCGCGTGGAACGACCGACTGGCCGGCGGCGCCGACTCCTACTCGGTGCGGGTCGAGCAGTACCTGCAGAGCCTGCAGACGCTGGTCGACAACCTGGTCACGTCCGCACGGCAGTACGGCTACTCCGACCAGCAGATCGCCGACAGCTTCAGCTGATGAGCCTGCGGCTCGCGGTGGGAACGGCGGTGACGATGATGGCACTCGCGGGATGCACGACCACCCAGGCCGGCCAGGCGCAGCCGGCCGGGCGGGCGACCAACACCTACCAGGTGCCCACCAACGGCGCCGGCGCCATCTCGCTGCCGCCCCGCCCCGGCGACGTCCCGCTGACCGGCGTCGATCCGTGCACCCTGCTCACCCCGGCCCAGCAGACCACGCTGGGGGTCACCGCGGGCGTACCCGGCCCGCCGGTGCAACTCCTGGACAACAGTCCGACGTGCAACTACCGGTTCGCCGACCACACGCCCGGCGCCGAGTACACCGTCGCCGTCGACACCGTGGCCGGCATCCAGCGCTACCTCGACCCGAACCTGGCCGACATCATCAAAGCGGTGTCCGTCAACGGTTTCCCCGCCCTGGACATCACCCTGAAGCCGCCCGACCTGCTCCAGGGCTGCACCACGGCGGTCAGCGTGGCCAACGGACAGATGTTCACGGTCAACCTCGGCCAGCCGGCCGGTGGCACCACCACAACGCAGTCGTGCGCCAGGACCGAACAGGTCGCCGCCGCGGTGCTGGCCGCCGCGCAGACCCGGAAGTAAGGACAGCTCATGGCCGACGGACTACTCAGCCAGGTGAACACCGCGATGCACGCGGCGGTCGCCAACGCGGCACACGACCTGTTCCACAATCCAAGCGGTGTCAACGACATCCGCTGGGAGGGCATGAGCAACCCCGAACTGGCGACCGCGATCAAACTGCTCAGTGACGGCCCCGGCGCGGCCGGCGTGACCCAGGCGGCCGACGCGCTGACCACGATCGCGAACAACCTCCAGCAGATCGACCAGACGCTGACCACCCAGTTGCAGGCCGTCGGCGTGAACTGGCAGAGCCAGGCGGCCGAACTGGCGCAGGAGATGACCACCGCAGCCGCGGCCTACTCCGGCGCGGCGGGCGCGGCAGGCGGCGCGAACGCGACCGGCGTGACCAACCAGGGCGACGCGTTCTCCGCCGCGAAGAACGCGGTGCCCAACGTGAGCGACCTGCAGAGCCCGCCCGGGGGCAGCTTCCTGACCAACGCCACCCAGACGCTCACCAGCCACCAGAACGACCAGGCACGGCAGGTCGCGCAGGCCAACCAGGCCCGCCAGCAGGCCATCGACGCGATGCACAACTACACGAACAACAGTCAGTCCGGCCTGGCAGGCCACACGCCGGCACCGCCGCCGCCCGGCTACTCCGTGGCCCCGAAACCGGTCAACCCGGGCATCGGCCAGGTCACCACGCCGGCCGGTTACGTCCCGCCACCGCCGGTCACCGTGCCCAGCGGCAGCAACTTCCCTGGTGGACCCGCCGGCGGCGGTTCGGGTGGGGTGCCAGGTGCGCCCGGTGTGCCCGGTCTGCCCGGCGGCTTCGGTTCCGGATCGGGGTCGCCTGTGTCCGGCGCGGCGCCCGGCGTCTCCGGCGCGGTGCCGGGGGCGCCCGGCTTCGGCGTTCCCGGTGGGTTGCCCGGTGGCGCCGGACTCCCCGGTGGGGGTATGCCGGTCGGCGGCCTGCCCGGGGTCGGTGTGCCCGGTGTCGGTGTGCTCGGCGGTCCTGGTTCGGTGGCCGGCGGCCCGTTGGCGCCCGGTCCGGTCAGTGGCATCGGCCCGACAGGAGGCTCGGCCGGGTCGGCGGCGGGGGTTGCCTCGGCGGCCCAGGCCAGTGCGACCGGGGCCATCGTCGAGGACGCCGCCGTTGGCGCGGCGATCGTCGGCGGCACGGCGGGTGCCGGCATCGCGGGCGCGTCCGCCCGGCCCGACCAGCTCGTACGCAGCCGGTTGGCCGGCGAGGACATCGACGAGGACGCCACCGGCGCCCGCCAGCAGGCCGCCCGCGCACTGGCCGAACTGGAGGGCGAGGAGGCCGAGGCGGCCGGCGTGAGCGAACGCATCGGCGCCACCGCGGAACCGCCGCCGTCGGTGCTGGAACCCGCGGTCGGCGCCCGACGCCGGGACGACGACGAGCACGACAACCGCTACGGCGTGGACACCGGCCTGTTCGACGACGGCCGGATGGTGGTGCCATCGGTCCTCGACGGCGGCGACCAGACCGAGTCGAAGTAGCGGCGCACAGTGGGCCTGCCCAGCACGGTGGTGCTGTCCACACTGGAGTTCGACGTCCTGTGGGAGGCCCAACGGTTTCCGCGCCGCCACGTCGTACTGGACGTGCCGAGCCCCGGCGTCACCACCGGCGAACGGGCCGACCTGGTCCGTCGCACCCTGGCCGGCCTGACCGACCGCGGCCTCGCCGACCGCGGCCGGGCCGAGCCGGAACTGGCCGACCGCCTCGCGCTACTGGCGTATCCGGAGCGGTCCGTGGACGGCTGGGTGTGGACCGACCGGGAGATCCGCGGGCTCGCCGCCCAGTCCGGCCGGCAGGCGATGCTCGGCGTGGTCGACCGGGACGAGGTCTGGCTGATCCCGGCCAGGGACACGTCGTTCGTGGAGGCCGCGGTGTCCATGGCGGGCGAGTGCCCCGCAGGCTGGGGCCGTTCCACCAGCCTGCCCCAGGACACGCTGCGCGCCGCCGACGAGGCCGCCTGCGGCGATCCGAAGGCGCTGATCTCCCAGTTGGAGGACAGAAAGGTGCCGCTGGGCCAGGCCCAGGTGCTGGCCGCGATGTTCACCGGCATGGTGGGCCGCGGCCAGTTCGGCGCGGAACGCACCGGTGCCGGCCGAGCCGTCCAGCGGGCCGACCGGGTGGTCGCGTTCCACGACACCGAGCGCGGCCGGTACCTCTACGTGACCCGACCCAGCGCCGACGGCCAACTGTGGGCCACCGTGACGCCTGCCGACAACCGCGGAATCGCCAATTCCGTGTGGGAGCTCTTAGATGAGCTGTAAACCGTAGGAACCGGTCGGGGACCGGGGGCGTCACAGGAGAGCGAAAGGGGGCCGACGCCGTGGGCACGTCGAGTTACAACGCGGCCGACATCAGCCAGGCACGGCAGACGATCGGCGCCGAGGCCGGCAAGTTCGGCAGCGTGGGGGACGGCATCCCGCAGAACGTGGCCGCCGGCATGTTCGGCACCCTGGCCAACTCGGCCGCGGTGGCCCAGGCCGTGAGCGCGCTCTGTTCGTCGCTGCGCACCGAGTACGCGAAGGCCGAGACCCTCGTCGGCGCGATCGAACGGGCGCTGGACTCGAACCTCACCAACAGCACCGCGACCGAACAGAACACCAAGCAGTCGTTCCAGACACAGAAGGCCTGAGATGACCGCAATGGACGAAGTCGCCGCACTGCCCGGCGGCGCGGGGGCGAGCATCGCGAACAGCGCGAAACCGGTCTATACGGCCGATCCGGGTTCGATCACGGGTCTCGCCAACGACCTGACCACGGCCGCAGGCGCTGCGCAGGGCTGCAACACTGCGGTCAGCACCGCGGTCAACGAGCTCGCGTCGTGGACCGGGGACACCGCGAACGCGTTCAAGTCCTACATGAGCCAGTTCGCGAGCGCCGGCAATTCGGGCCAGACGGCTTTGACCGCCGGCGCCGCCGCCATCGGCGAAGCCGCCAAAGCGCTGACCGATGGCAAGAACTCGCTGGAGAAGCTCTTCGAGCAGATCCTGACCGAGTACCGCGGCAACCTGAAGACCTACGGCACCACCCCACCACACCCGACCGCCGCCGAAGCCGAGCAAGCCGCCAGCACCGCCGTGTCGGACAACAGCGGTGCCATTGCCAGCCAGCTCACCAGCATCAATGCCGCGCTGGGGACGGCGGCCGCGGACATCGGCAAGGCTGCCAGCGGTTTCAGCCCGAAATTCTCTTCGTTGACAACGCCGAGCGGATCGGCACCGCCGACCACCACACCGTCATCGGCCGCCCCGCCACGCTCTTCCAGCGGTCCCTCCGGTGGCAGCGGTGGAGGCGGCGGCAGCCATGGTGGCGGCGGCGGTAGTGGTGGCGGAGGCGGCGGCGGCGGCTTTGGTGGTGGGGGCGGTGGCCTCGGTCCGAGTGGCGGTCCGCCGTCCAGTCCGCCGCCGGGCAACGTCCAACAGTGGATCCAGGAAGCGATCCAGATCCTGGAACAGAACGGTGTCCCCGCCAGCGAACTGAATGCCAATGACATCTGGACGATCATCCAACACGAATCCGGCGGAAATCCAAATGCCATAAACAATTGGGACTGCGTGCCACTGGGCACCATGGTCCTCACCCGGCGGAATTGGCTGAAACACGACGAGGTCCAGGTTGGGGACGAGACCATCGGCTACAACCCCCGGACCGGTCGCAGCGAGTGGACCCGGATCACGCGGATCGTCCACTACGACGACGCTCCGCTGACCCGGATCGGCAACTCCCGTTGGCACGCCACGACAACCGACAACCACCGGTGGCTCAGCAAGCCGCGAATCTCCCTGCCCAAGGCCGCGGACGCGGCGTTCGTGACAACCGGGCAGATCGACACTCGTGACCGGTTGCTGGTCGCCGCCCCCGCCGACACCGACACACGCCTGGACGTGACGGTGCGGGAAGCGGCCATTCTCGGCTGGATCGCCGGCGATGGTCATGTCGAGAAGATCAAGTACCGCCCGACGATGTCGATCACCCAGTCCAAACCGGACATGGTGACAAAACTGCGCGAACTGCTTGCTGGAGTACCCCATTCGCTCTACGTTGACGAGCGCCCGACCCGCATGGGGAGGATCGCGGTCGGCCCTCGTCATGTCTGGCGGATCAAGCACGAGTACGCGCAGGACCTGCTGCGTCGCGCTGGGCACCCCAAGCACGACGCCGTCACGCAGGTACTCGCGATGTCCGCCGACCAACGCGCGGCATGGCTCGAAGCGATGATCGACGCGGAGGGCCACCGGGCGATGCGGCCGGGCTATACAAAGCCGCGTGTCAGCATCTCGCAGACCTACGGCACGGTTCTCGACGCGATCACGCTGGCGGTCTACCTGGCCGGACACCGCCCGGCTGTCCTCGACTTCCCAGTGGCCAACCCGAACTGGAGTCCGTCCGCGGATGTGTTCCTCAACCGGCCGATCATCTCCGGTACGTTCCTGACCAGGGAGAACGCCGGTCACGACGACGTGTGGTGCGTGACGACCGACCTCGGCACCTGGACGGCACGGGAGGACAACCAGGTCTTCCTGACTGGCAATTCCAACGCACAAGCAGGACATCCGTCCAAGGGCTTGATGCAAACCATTGATTCGACGTTCAGCGCGCATTCGTTGCCGGGGCACGGCAATGTCTACAATCCGGTGGACAACATCATCGCCGGGGTGCGTTACGCGTTGGGGCGCTACGGGTCGATCGGGAACGTGCCGGGCATCCGTGCGGTGCACTCCGGCGGCGCCTACGTCGGGTACTGAGTGCGCACGCCGGCCGTAGGCTGGCCGAATGTTGGAGCGCGTCGCCGGGCCGGGCCCGGCCAGCCGGTCGGCCATCCCGCCGTTCCACGTGATGGATGTCCTGACCGCGGCCGTCGAACGGCAGCGCACGCACGGCGACCTGATCTCTCTTGGCGCCGGACAGCCGTCGGCGCCGGCCCCGGCGCCGGTCCGCGCGGCGGCCGCGGCGGCACTGGACACCAGCGTGCTCGGCTACACCGAACAGCTCGGCATCCCACCGTTGCGCGCCGCGATCGCGGGCCACTACCGGCGGCGCTACGACCTCGACGTGTCCGCCGACGACGTGGTGGTCACGACCGGCTCGTCCGGCGGGTTCCTGCTGGCGTTCCTGGCCGCCTTCGATGCGGGTGACCGGGTGGCGATCGGCAGGCCCGGCTACCCGGCGTACCGCAACATCCTCGGCGCGTTGGGCTGTGAGGTCGTCGACCTGCCGTGTGGCCCCGACACCCGGTTCCAGCCGACCGTCGAGATGCTCGACGACCTGCCGGAGCCGGTGCGCGGCGTGGTGGTGGCGAGTCCGGCGAATCCGACCGGGACCGTGCTCGCGCCTGCCGAGTTGGCGCGGTTGGCACAGTGGTGCGCCGCGCACGACGCGTGGCTGATCAGTGACGAGATCTACCACGGCATCACGTTCGGCCGGCCGGTCGACTGCGCCTGGCGGACGTCCCGCGACGCCATCGTGATCAACTCCTTCTCCAAGTACTGGTGCATGACCGGCTGGCGGCTTGGCTGGATGCTGCTGCCGGGGCGCCTTCGCACCGCGGTCGGCGCGTTGGCCGGGAACTTCACCATCTGCCCGCCTGCCGTTGCGCAGTTGGCCGGCGTGGCCGCGTTCGAGCCCGAGTCCTATGCCGATGCGGACGCCCAGGTCGAGCGCTACCGCGTCAACCGTGACGTGCTGCTGCACGGCCTGCCGAAGCTGGGCATCGACCGCATCGCGCCTGCCGATGGCGGGTTCTACGTCTACGCCGACGTATCCCATCTCACCGGCGACTCGATGGCGTTCGGTCGCCGCCTGCTGGCCGAGACCGGTGTCGCCGTGGCGCCCGGGATCGATTTCGACGTCGTGCACGGCAACCGGTTCATCCGGCTGTGCTACGCGGGCGCCACCGACGACCTGCACGCCGCGCTGGCCAGGCTCGGCGACTGGCTACCGGCACGGAGCGGGGCGTAGCGTCGGACGGGAACCAACCACGGTGCCCGATCGTTTGGTCAGTGAGATTCTCTCGGAGTCCGAACGGGCTTCGGGCTGATGTTGGGGAGGCAAGTCGATGTTGCTCCGTGTGATCGGCGCCCTGCTGGTGATCTGGCTGGCGTTCATGGTCCTCGGCTTCGTGATCAAGGGCCTGGTGATCCTGGCCGTGGTCGGTGCGATCGCGTTCATCGGCACCGCGGGCTACGCCGCGATCAAGAACCGTTCGTCCCAGAAGCGCCTTCGCTAGACGCCGGACTTGACCCGACGCAGCACCTCGGCGATGTCGCTCGACGACACGTCACGGTGGGTGACGAACCGGACCTGACCGGCCATGCCCGCGGCCAGCACGCCCAGTTCGGTGAGCTGCGCCACGGCGACCGCCACGTCCGGCACGGACGCCAGCAGGATGTTCGTGGTCGGGGTGGTGACCTGCCAACCGAGTTCGGCGAGCCCGCCGGCCAGCGCGGCGGCGTTCTCGTGGTCGGCGGCGAGCTCGTCGATCCGGTCGAGCGCGACCAGTCCGGCCGCGGCGAGCACCCCGCCCTGCCGGACGCCACCGCCCAGTGCCTTGCGCAGCCTGCGCGCCTGCGCCACGAACTCCACGCTCCCGGCCACCACCGACCCGACCGGCGCACCGAGTCCCTTGGACAGGCACGCCTGGACGGTCTGCACACCGACGGTGAGCGCGGCGGGCGGGATGCCCAGCGCAACGGCGGCATTCCAGATCCGCGCCCCGTCCAGGTGCACGGCCAGCCCGCAGTCCTTGGCCGCCGCGACCAACTGACAGTGCTCGTCCGGCGGGGTCACCGCGCCGCCGGCCGAGTTGTGCGTGTTCTCCAGGCACAGCAGCGTGGTCCGCAACGTGAAGTACGGCCCCGGGGTACCGGCCGCGGCACGGATCGTGCCGGCCGTCGGGCGGCCCGGCCCGCCGTCCCACGCGAGCGGCTCCGGCATGCCGCCGGCCAGCCACGCGGCCGTGCCCAGTTCGTTGCCCAGCACGTGCGCGCCGACCGACGCGAGGAAGCGGTCGCCCCGGTCCAGGTGCGCCATCAGCGCGATCAGGTTGCCCATGCTGCCGCTGGGCACCCACAGCGCGGCGGGCATGCCGAGCAGTTCCGCGACCCGTTCCTCGAGCGCCTGCATGGTGGGGTCGCGCTCCAGCACGTCGTCGCCGACTTCCGCGGACGCCATCGCGGCGCGCATTCGCTGGTCGGGCCTTGTCACCGTGTCGGAACGGAGGTCGATCGGGGCATGAGTGGTCACGAACCGATCACATCACACGTGAATATCCGGCGGGTACCGACCTTCGGGGGTCCGATGGATTTCGTGGACGGACCGTGCAACCGTAGTGCCCTCCCGATCCGTCATTCGGACGCAAGGACAACGAGCGGAGAGAGTCCGCGTGGATCAGCACGACGAGCAGGAGTTCGCGCAGTACTTCAACGCTCGGCGCGATGCCGTGCGCAGAAGTGCTTACCTGTTGTGTGGTGACTGGCATCGCGCGGACGATCTGGCGCAGACGGCGTTCGTCGCGTTGCACCGGCGCTGGCACAAGATTCGCGATCGTGCCGCGCTGGACGCCTACGTGCGGCGGACGGTGGTGCGCGCGGTGATCGACGAGTCGAGGCGGCCGTGGCGACGGGAACGGTTCACCGGCGACGTGCCGGAGGTCCCGGACACGTCGGCCGGCACGCCGGAGATCGGCGACGCGGTGGCCACCAGAACCACGCTGGTCGCGGCGCTGCGCAAGGTGCCGCCCCGGCAACGGGCCGTGCTGGTGCTCCGCTTCCTGGAAGGCCTGGACGTGAGCGGTGCGGCGAACGTGCTCGGCTGTAGCGAGGGCACGGTGAAGAGCCAGACCTCACGCGGACTGGACGCGCTGCGCGCCGAACTGGGCGCGGCCATCGACGATCTGCGGCCGGCATCATGACGACGCGAGGAGGTGGATGCGGGTGGACGACCAGAAGCTGACCGGGCTGTTCCAGTCGGCGGTGCGGGACGCGCCGCCCGCGTCCTTCGACGTGCGCGACGTGGCCATGGCCGCCAGGGCAGCGAAACGGGCAACCATGCGCAGGCGAACGTGGATTATCGGTGGTACCGGCTTCGTCGTGGTCTTTCTCGGGGTCGGGCTGGTGCTCGGCGGCGGCACTCTCGGGGACGCGCTGCGCGGCACGTCATCCGCGTCCGCCAACTCCGCGGCCGGTCAGAGTACGGTCGGTAACAACCTGTTGCCCCGGGCCAGCGGCGGCCAGGCGCAACGGGTTCCTAACGGAACAGGCTTCCCGACGGCGACGCCTTTGCAGGGGGGCGGCGGCGTCGGGGGGGTCGGCCCAGGTGCCGACGGCACCCCTGGCGGGTGCGGCCCGACGGACGGGCAGCTTGCTGTCGCCCTCGCCAACGAGCTCTCGTCCGTCGGTGCGCCCCCGAAGCCGGTTCCGGCCAGCATCGGCTGCCCAGCGGGTTCGCGTGCGGCCGCTTATCTGGTGAATGACGGTTCGGACTCCGGTTACGTCGTCGCCGTGGTGACCCCGGCCGGCAAGCCCACCGCGGGCGACGGGGCCATCGGCGTCGCGCGGGCCGTCGCGCCGGCCAGCGGCGGCCGCAAGATCACCGTGCTGAGCGTGCCGGCGTCCGCCGGGGCGACCGCCCCGCTGACCGGTGGCCTGTTCGGTATCGCCCAGGACCTGGCCGGCAAGGTCTGACCGTTCGGTGCAACCCGCACCGCCCCCGTCGCGTGAGTAACCGCGACTGTGACACTCACTGTGGGGAGCGGGATGCGCCGAGAGGACGAGGAGCGGTTCCGCGAGTTCGCCGTGCGGCAGGCCGCACCGCTGCGTCGCTGCGGGTACCTGTTCTGCGGTGACTGGCACCTCGCCGAGGACCTCATGCAGACGGCGCTGGTGAAGATCTACCGGGCCTGGCCCAGGATCAACCGGCAGGAGGCCACCGGCAACTACGCCCGCACCGTGCTGCTGCGCACCTGGCTGGACGAGAAGCGCAGGCCGTGGCGTCGGGCCGAGGTCGGCCAGGCGGACGTGCCCGACGTGTCGGACGGCTCGGTCGACCCGGACACGGCCGCGGAGCGGTCCTGGCGCCGCGATCTGGTGCACCGGGCGCTGCTGCGGGTGCCGAACCGCCAGCGGGCGGTGCTGGTGCTGCGCTACTTCGACGACCTGTCGATCGTCGAGACCGCGGCGGTGATGGGCTGCGCGGAGGGCACGGTGAAGAGCCAGGCAGCGCGTGGTCTTGCCAATCTGCGTGCCGCGATGACGGACATCGAGGCCGACCGGACCGGGAGGGTGGCGTCATGATCGAACAGGACCTGCGGGACGGCCTGACCGGCGCGCTGGCCGACGAGCCGCCGCTGTCGTTCGACCCGGACCACCTGGTGGCGCAGGCCCGACGGGAGGTCCGGCGGCGCAGGTCGCTGGTCGGCGTCGGCGGCGCGACCGCCGGCATCGCGGTGGCCGCGGTCGTGGCGGCCACCGTGCTGCACCCGACCATCCCCGGCCCGGCCGCCGCGCCGCACCTGACCACTGCACCCGCCACACCGCCCGACTTCCCGTGGCCGCCCGCCGGTATACATCCGAGGGTGTACTCGGCCGCGGAGGAGAAGCCGCTGGCCGCCGCCTGGACCCAGCATCTGACGCAAACGTTTGGTGCGGTCGTGCCCGGTGCGTCGCGGGTGACCGTCGAACCGTGGGGCGGCGAGACCGGCGGCGACATCGCCACCGGTCAGGACTACCTGGACACGTACGTCAACTTCACGTTCCACGGCGTGCGGACCGCGGTGGCGATCGAGGTGGCGGCGCCGGGCCAGTACACCCTCAGCCTCACGAAGTCCTGCGCCGAGTCCACGTCGCCGGACAGGTGCGTGTTCACCCGCACGGCCGACGGCGGCCTCCTGCTGTACTTCGACATCGTCCAGGGTGACCTGCGCCGGCGGTCGGTCACCGACTTCCGGCCGGACGGCACGGTCGTGTTCACCACCGGCTACAACTACGACCCGACCAGCTCCGCGCAACACGTGCGGCTGTCGGCACCGCTGACCGACGCCCAACTGACCACCTTCGCAACGGACCCGGTGTTGGCCTTCTGACCTGCCGGTAAGCTCGTCAGACGTGAGCAAGCCGAACATCCCCGACGTGCTGGCCGCCCGGTACGCGTCCACCGAGCTGGCCACCCTGTGGTCGCCGGAGCACAAGATCGTGCTGGAGCGCGAGCTGTGGCTCGCGGTGCTGCGCGCGCAGGCCGATCTCGGTCTCGCGGTACCCGCGGGCGCACTGGCGGACTACCAGCGGGTGGTGCACACCGTTGACCTGCCGTCGATCGCAGCACGGGAGCGGGTCACCAAGCACGACGTGAAGGCGCGCATCGAGGAGTTCAACGAGCTGGCCGGGCACCAGCTCGTGCACACCGGGATGACCAGCCGGGACCTCACCGAGAACGTGGAACAGCTTCAGGTGCGGCGCTCGCTGGAACACCTCCGCGGCCGGTTCGCCGCGGTACTGGCCCGGCTGGCCCGGCTGGCGGTCGAGCACGCCGACACGGTCCTGACCGGCCGCTCGCACAACGTGGCCGCCCAGGCCACCACGCTGGGCAAGCGCTTCGCCAGCACGGCGGACGAACTGCTGGTCGCGTTCGCCCGGCTGGACGAGCTGATCGCCCGGTATCCGTTGCGCGGCATCAAGGGCCCGGTCGGCACCGCGCAGGACATGCTGGACCTGCTCGGTGACCCGGACGCGGTCCGGCGGCTGGAACACGCGGTGGCGGAGCATCTCGGCTTCGAGCAGGTCATGACCAGCGTCGGCCAGGTCTACCCCCGGTCGTTGGACTTCGACGTGCTGTCCTGCCTCGTCCAGTTGGCGGCGGCGCCGGCCAGCCTGGCGAAGACCATCCGGCTGATGGCCGGCCACGAGTTGGTCACCGAGGGCTTCCTGCCCGGCCAGGTCGGCTCGTCGGCCATGCCGCACAAGATGAACACCCGATCGAGCGAACGGATCAACGGCTTCGCGGTGCTGCTGCGCGGCTACCTCGCCATGGTCGGCGAGCTGGCGGGCGACCAGTGGAACGAGGGCGACGTGTCGTGCTCGGTCGTGCGGCGGGTCGCGCTGCCGGACGGTTTCTTCGCGATCGACGGGCTGGTGGAGACCTTCCTCACGGTCCTGGACGGTTTCGGTGCCTATCCGGCGGTGATCGCCCGTGAACTGGACCGGTACCTGCCGTTCCTGGCCACCACCAAGATCCTGATGGCCGCGGTCCGTGCCGGCGTCGGCCGCGAGTCCGCCCACGCGGCGATCCGGGAACACGCCGTCGCGGTGGCCCTTGACATGCGCGAGCACGGCGCGGACCGCAACGACCTGTTCGACCGTCTCGCCGCCGACCCGCGCATCCCGCTGGACGGCGCGGCACTGGCGGACCTGCTCGCCGACCGGCTGTCCTTCACCGGCATGGCAGGCGCCCAGGTGGCCGAGGTGGCCGAACGGGTGGCCAAGGTCGTGGAGCGGTTCGGCGCCGAGGCCGGCTACTCGCCGGCCCCCATCCTGTAGCCGGCTGCCGGACATGGCCACGGTTTCCGCGCTGCGCTACTACCCGGTGAAGGGCTGCGCTCCCGTCCCCGTGTCCGAGGCGCGGTGCACGCCGACGGGCATCGTGCACGACAGGTCGTTCATGGTGGTGAACGCCGACGACGGCACGTTCCTCAGCCAGCGCACGACCCCGGCCATGGCGGTCATCCGCGCCACGGTCCGCGCGGACGGCACCGGTCTCGTCCTTGCCGCGCCGAACGCCGACGAAGCCGAGATCGATGTGTCGTTCGACGGGGATCGCAGGCCGGTGAGCATGTTCGGCAAGTGGTTCGGCGTCGGCGTCGACCAGGGGGACACCGTGGCCAAGTGGTTCGCCGCGGTGCTGGACCGCCCGTGCCGCCTGGTCCGCGTGCCACCCGACCACGACCGGGACGGCTGGGGCGAGCACCCCGGCAAGGTCGGTTTCGCCGACGCCCACGCGGTTCTGGTGACCGCGGAGTCGTCGCTGGCCGAACTGAACCGCAGAATCCGCGCGCGTGGCGCGGCGCCGGTACCGATGAACCGCTTCCGCCCCAACGTCGTGGTGTCCGGCTGGCCCGATCCGTTCACCGAGGACCTGGCCCGCCTGCTGACCGTGGGCACTGTAACGCTGGGCTACGCCACCAGGGCGGTCCGCTGCCAGGTCCCCATGGTCGACCAGGACACCGGCCGGAAAGCCGGCCCGGAACCGACCAGGACCCTGGCCGACTTCCGCCGCGAGCCCGAACTCGGCGGCGTGAGCTTCGGCATCAAGACCGCCGTGCTGGCACCCGGTCTGCTCGCGGTCGGCGACGAGATCACGGTCCGTCGATGGGCAACCGACTGATCGTCAGCTCACCCGTTGCGCCGTCCAGCGCCGCGGCCGCCGACCCGCCGTTGACGGCGACCGCGACCGAACCGGACGAACCCAGGTACACCACGGCGTTCCCGGCCGGCACGTCCGTGAACGTCCGGCCGAACGTTGCGTCCACAGTGGATCGACGTAGCCGGATACGCAGCGGATCACCGGGCGCGCCAAGGCTTCGCAAGGCGTCCGGCCCGGCCGCCAAGGCCAGGTTGCCGAACCGGTCCGCGCTCACGATGTCGCTGGTCAGCCAGCCGTCCCCGGCCTCGGTACGCGGGGTGGGCAGCCGGACCAGTTCGGCCGGGTCGATCGCGGGCCCGAACTCGGCCGGTTCGGTCCCGTCAGCGAGGTGCGCGGCGGCGGGCGCGAAGATGTCCCGCCCGTGAAACGTCATGGACACCACCGGCAGCTGAAAGCGCGGCTCGACCAGTTCGTGGGCCGCGACCACCCCGCCCAACGCGTCGGCGGCCGGCATGAGCAATCCGTTGTCCGGACCGACGAGCAGGCCGGCCGGGGCGGTCAGGACCACCGCCCGGCGCGGGCCGCCCACGCCGGGGTCGACCACCGCGAGGTGCACGGCGGGCGGCAGATAGGCCACCGTGCGCGCGAGCACCGTGGCGCCGCCCCGGATGTCCTGTGGTCCGATGTCGTGACTCACGTCCAGCACGCGCACCGCGGGTGCGATTCCGGCGATCACCCCCTTGCACATGGCGACGTAGCCGCCGCCGGTTCCGTAGTCGGTCGTGAAGCTCACCCAGTCGTAGCGCACGTCCAACACCGTAAGCTGCCGGCCGTGCCGACTCTCGCCGACTATCCGCTGCTGGCCAGCGGCAAGGTGCGCCACCTCCACGCGGTGGACGACGACCTCCTGCTGCTCGTCGCGTCGAATCGGATCTCCGCGTTCGACCACGTGCTGCGGACCGAGATCCCGGACAAGGGCCGGATTCTGACCGCGATGAGCGTGTTCTGGTTCGAACTGCTCGGCGAGGAGGTGCCGCACCACCTGGTGTCCGCGACCGACCCGCGCATCCCCGCCGAGGTCCGCGGCCGTGCCCTGCTGGTGCGCAGGCTGTCCATGGTGACCGTCGAATGTGTGGCCAGGGGTTACCTCGCCGGCTCCGGCCTACTGGACTACCGCCGCACCGGCGCCATCTGCGGCGTGCCGCTGCCGCACGGGCTCGCCGAGGCGGACCGTTTCCCGGCGCCGATCTTCACGCCGGCCACCAAGGCGGAACTGGGCGCCCACGACGAGAACATCACGTTCGACGACGTGGTGGCCGACGTCGGCCGGGAGGTCGCGGAACGCCTTCGGGACGCCACCCTGCTGGTCTACCGGCGGGCCGCGGAACACGCGGCCGGCGTCGGCCTGATCCTGGCCGACACCAAGTTCGAGTTCGGCCACGCCCCCGACGGCACCCTGGTCCTGGCCGACGAGGTGCTGACCCCCGACTCGTCCCGCTACTGGCCCGCGGACGGCTACGCGCCGGGCCGCGCACAGCCGGCGTTCGACAAGCAGTACGTCCGCGACTGGCTGCTCTCCCCGGACTCCGGCTGGGACCGCGCCGGCACCGAGCCGCCCCCGCCGCTGCCGGCCGACGTGGTCGAGAACACCCGAGCCCGGTATGTCGCGGCGTACGAACGCATCACCGGCAGGCGGTTCGTCGACTGGCTTGACGCGTAAGCAGTTCCTTACGCATTGTTCGGCAGGTGCCCGCCACCGACGTGTACGCGGCGATCGCCGACCCGACCCGCCGCCGCATCCTGG
The DNA here is from genome assembly GCA_036503065.1 of Pseudonocardiaceae bacterium. GTDB lineage: Bacteria > Actinomycetota > Actinomycetes > Mycobacteriales > Pseudonocardiaceae > DATEPR01. The sequence goes on from DASXXM010000566.1 coordinate 21,898, forward strand.
ATCTGCTCGCCACCGAGGAGCGGTCCGTCACCGACCTGGCCGCGCCGTTCCGGATGAGGAGGCCGGCCGTCAGCCAGCACCTCCGCGTGCTGCGCGAAGCCGGCCTGGTCAGCGAACACCGGTCCGGCCGGCAGCGGATCTACCAGCTGGAACCGGCCGGGCTGCG
>DASXXM010000567.1:0-4393 GCA_036503065.1 Pseudonocardiaceae bacterium
TACTCCTCAAACAGTCGGTACATGAGATTCAGGCGCCCGGGGACCGAGTGGGGTCGGCCACGAGTTCCTGGAGTTCAGGTGCCGCGACTGGGTGAGAGGGACCTGCCGCAGCGGACAGCCGTTCATTCTGCCAGACGACCCGGCACGACAACGAATCGGCACAACCGAGAGTACTTGTGCGACTCGCGGCCACTCTTGCGGGCCACTCTCGCGGCCACTGTTGTCTTGGCCACTCTCGCGGCACTCTTGTCGCCACTCGCGCGGACGCGGGCGTGGCCCACCCTCCCAAAGGGTGCGCGAAGCCCAGATCCAGCTTATCGCGGTTGATCGACACCGGGGGGCCGAGAATTCAGGTTGTGGATAACCGTTGGGTTGTCCACAACCAGCGATCGCGAAGCTCCGAGCCAGATCATTGCCGGCTAGCTTGGTCAGGTGGCCACAGGCAGTCCCGCCGGACATGTCATCGGACGAAAGGGGTGATCGGGATACCAGCTGATTCCAGGGCCGCGCGCACGGCTCGGGCGTGGTGCACCGCGCCCGGGGTGTCGCCGTGCAGGCACAGCGATCTCGCCGTGCTGGGCAACACGGTGCCGTCGATGGCGACGATCTCGCCTCGTTCCGCCAGCCTGGTGGCGCGTTCGACCACCGCGTCGGTGTCGGTGAGCAGGGCGCCGGGCGACGATCGGGGTACGAGGGTGCCTGCCGGGGTGTAGCCGCGGTCGGCGAAGGCCTCCTGGACGCAGGGCAGGCCGGCGGCGTCCGCCTCGTCGAGCAGGCGGGACCCCGGCAGGCCGAGGACCGGCAGCGTGCCGAACGCCCGCACGCCGGTCACCACCGCTCTGGCCTGGGCCTCGTGGTGGACGGACGTGTTGTAGAGGGCGCCGTGGGGCTTGACGTAGCCGACACGGGTGCCGGCGGCTCGGGCGAAGGCGTCGAGGGCGCCGATCTGGTACAGGACGTCGTCGGCCAGTTCGGCGGGGGCGACGTCGATGAACCGTCGGCCGAAGCCGGCCAGGTCGCGGTAGGACACCTGGGCGCCGATCACCACGCCGCGTGCGGCGGCCGTCGCGCACACGCGGCGCATGGTGGGTGGGTCGCCGGCATGGAAGCCGCAGGCCACGTTGGCGCTGGTGACGACCTCCAGCAGGGCGTCGTCGTCACCCAACCGCCAGGTGCCGAAGCCCTCACCGAGGTCACTGTTCAGGTCGATGCCATCCGAGGAGGTGGAGGTGCCGTATCGAGAGGTCCCGGGCCGAGGCTGACGGGTCTCGGGCGCAGGGTTCCCGGCTTCAGGGGTCAGGTGCTCAGGGGTCAGGTGCTCAGTGACCCCGGGCGAGGAGATCCTGTGCGGAGACGTGCCGGGCGAAGGGGTTTCGTCCGCGGGTGTTCGGGGCGACGAGGTCACTGTGCCATCACTCCCATGGCGACCAGCAGCATTGCGAGCGCGGGCAGGAAGTTGTTCATCATGTGCGCGATGATGCTGGCCGGCAGGCGGCCGGTGACCAGCCGTGCCAGGCCGATCGGGATCGCGATGACCAGCAGCAGCGTGGTCCTGATCGGCTCGAGGTGGCTGACCGCGAAGATCGCGGTGCTCAGGCCGAACGCGGCCCACCTGCCCCACTGCTGGCGCTCGATCGCGCCCCACAACAGGCCCCGGAAGATGATCTCCTCACAGATCGGACCGATCAGCCAGACGTACAGGAAACTCACCACTGCGGCGGTGATCGGCATCCGGCCGCCGTCCAGCACCGTGTTGATCGCCGAACTGGCGTCATTCGCGCCGACGATTCTGGTCCAGACCACGGCGGCCACGACGGTGAGCACGACGCCTGCCAGGCCGATCTTCACGGCGACCTTGATGTCCGGCCAGCGGAACGTCAGGCGCAGATCGATGCGGGGGCCGTTGCCTCGGACGACCGTGGCCAGCACGGCGACCGCGGCGGCCAGGACCGTGGGCACGATGGTGCCGACCAACTCGTCGGTCACGGTGATCGTGGTGTGGGCCGGGTGCGGGTCGATGATCGCGGCCAGGAACACCGCCGACAGCAGCAATACGGCTTCCACCAGCAGGAACGCGCCGAAACCCCATCGGTGGGCCTGTGGTTGGTCGTCGTCGGGACCGGGTGGCACCGTCCGCAGCTCGGCCGCGCCGGGCGGGTCTGCGGTGACCCCCGGTGGTTCGTCCGGCTGGTGCAGCGGTGTCACGGGGTGCCTCCGGTCGCCGGGGTGCGGTGCTGTCCGACAATAGGATGATCGGAGTGGGCGCGGCTCGCCACGTTCCGCGCGCGTCAGAAGCGCGACGAATACCGGACGACGACCGCCCCGACTCCAGAACAACCAGGCCGGCCGCTACCTGTGGCCAGGACACCGCACCGAACTACGACACCTATCGAGACCGGTCAGCGTGCTACCGGATCACCCTGCCGCGCAACAGAATACGTGCGGGATCACGCAACACGGTCAGGTCGCGCCGTGGATCGGCGGTGTAGCCGACCAGATCCGCCGGAGCGCCTTCCGTCAACGACGGCCAGCCCAGCCACTGCCGGGCCTGCCAGGACGCCGCGCCGAGTGCCGTCACCGGATCGAGGCCGACGCCGGTCAGCGCGATGATCTCCTCGGCGAGCAGGCCGTGGGTGACGCCGCCGCCGGCATCGGTGCCCGCATATACCGGCACGCCCGCCTCGACCGCGGCCGCGACGGTCGACCGGACGCGGGCGTGCAGGGCCCGCATGTGCTTGGCGTAGACGGGATATTTGGTTGCCGAGTCCGCGATGCCGGGGAAGGTCTCGGTGTTGATCAGGGTTGGCACGAGCGCGGTGCCACGGCGGGCCATCTCCTCGATCGTGTCCGAATCCAGGCCGGTGCCATGCTCGATGCAGTCGATACCGGCGTTGATCAGGCCGGGCAGGGCGTCCTCGCCGAAGACGTGGGCCGTCACCCTCGCGCCTGCCTTGTGTGCGGCGTCGATGGCGGTGACCAGCACATCGTCCGGCCAGAGTGGGGCCAGGTCGCCCACTGTCCTGTCGATCCAGTCGCCGACCAGTTTCACCCAGCCGTCGCCGTGGGCCGCCTGTTCGACGACCGCGGCCGGCAGGTCGGCGGGGTCCGCCATCTCGACACCGAGGTGGGCGATGTAGCGCTTCGGCCGGGACAGGTGGCGGCCGGCGCGGACGATTCTGGGCAGGTCGAGGCGTTCCTGGAGCGGGCTGGTGTCGATCGGCGAGCCGCAGTCGCGGATCAGCAGGGCGCCGGTGTCCCGGTCGGTTTCCGCCTGCTTGGCCGCTTCCGCCAGGTCGACCGGGCCTTCCGGCCCGATGCCGAGATGGCAGTGCGCGTCCACCAGGCCGGGCACCAGGTAGCCGCCGTCGAAGACGGTTCGTGCGTTGGCCACCTGCGCGGTGCGCACCCGGCCGTTGACGACCCACAGGTCGCGTGGCTCATCGTCCGGCAGGACGACACCGTGCAGGTGTAGGGCGGTCACTTCTTCTTGTCGCCGTTTTTGCCGTTGCCGCCGAACTTCAGCTTCGACGGGTCGAAGCCGGGTGGCAGCTGGTCAAGACCGGCCAGTCCCGGCGGCAGCTCGTTCAGGCCGGGCGGCATCATCGACAGGTCCGGCATGCCGGGGAAGCCGGGCATGCCGCCGCGCACCTTCGACTGGGTCGGGCGGCCCTTGCCCTTCTTGCCCTTCTTGCCCTTGCGCGCGGTGGCGTTGCCTCGCCCGGCACCCGCGCCGGGCAGGCCGAAGCGGCCTGCCATCTGCTGCATCATCTTGCGGGCGTCGAAGAAGCGGCTGACCAGGTCGTTGATCTCGCGCACCTCGACGCCGGAGCCACGGGCGATGCGCAGCCGACGGGATCCGTTGATGATCTTGGGATCGGCCCGCTCCGCCGGGGTCATGCCGCGGATGATGGCCTGCACCCGGTCCAGGTGCTTCTCGTCGAACTGGGACAGCTGGTCCTTCAGCTGGCCCGCGCCGGGCAGCATGCCCAGCAGGTTGGCGATCGGGCCCATCTTGCGCACGGCCAGCATCTGCTGGAGGAAGTCCTCCAGGGTCAGGTCGCCGGAGCCGATCTTGGCCGCGGTGGCCTCGGCCTCCTTGGCGTCCATCGCGGCCTCGGCCTGCTCGATCAGGGTGAGCACGTCACCCATGCCGAGAATGCGGCTGGCCATCCGGTCCGGGTGGAAGATGTCGAAGTCGGCCAGTTTCTCGCCGTTGGACGCGAACATGATCGGCTGGCCGGTGATCTCGCGCACGCTCAGCGCGGCACCGCCGCGGGCGTCGCCGTCCAGCTTCGTGAGCACCACGCCGGTGAAGCCGACGCCGTCGCGGAACGCCTCCGCCGTGTTCACCGCGTCCTGGCCGGTCATCGCGTCGACGACGAACAGGATCTCG
>DASXXM010000568.1:0-3885 GCA_036503065.1 Pseudonocardiaceae bacterium
CCTCGGCCCGCGCCCGCTCGACCAGCGCGACCCGGTTCGCCGCCGCCATCCGCCCGCCCAACGGGTACTGGTGCGACGGCGAGCAGTACACCGCCCGCACCTTCGCCGGCACGGCGTCCACGGCGAGGCCGTCCGGATCGACAAGTGCCGCGACCACCCGCATGCCATGCGCCCGAAACGTCTGCACCGCGCGCTGGTAGCCGGGCTCCTCGACGGCGACCACATCACCCGGTTTCAGCACGGCGACCGCGAGTTCGGCCACCGCGGCCGTGGTGCCGGTGGTGGCCAACAGGTCCTGTTCGCCCAGGCCGGCGCCGAGCACCAGCCCGCGGTGCCGCAGCAGGTGTTCGGCCACGACCGACCGGTACTCCGCCAGTCCGGCCCGTTGCGGCCGCTGCAACGGCGGCGCGTCCGCGGCGGCCCGCCAGGCGCGGCGCCACGCGGCCCGGTCCAGCCCGTCCACCCACGGCGCGCCGGGCACCAGGTCGATCCGGTTGGGTTCGGCCGCCTTCGTGGCGCGGCGACGCGGCGCGGCGGCGCGGGCGCCCGGCGGGGCCGTGGTCACGTAGGTGCCGGAGCCGTGCCGGCCGGTGATCCAGCCTTCCGCGTGCAGCTGCTCGTAGGCGGCCGCGGTCACGGTGCGACTGACGGCGAGCCGGCCGGCCAGCGCGCGTGTGGAGGGCAGCCGATCGCCACCGCGCAGGTGGCCGGCCGCGGCCGCGGCGCGCAGCGTGTCGGCCAGTTGCACCGCCAGCGGAGTCGCCACGTCACGGTGCAGCTCGATCGGCAGTGTGGCGGGCAGCACACCGGAGCCGGGATCCATCACACAAGTGGCCTTTCACATTCGGTGGCTGGTGGCTGTTCCAGGATGCCACCGGCGCAAACATGCTGGAAGGGTGACCACGACCCGACCGCCGCTGTCGCCGACCCGCCGCAGCACTCCGCAACGTTCCGCGAACCGCGCCCGCGCCGACCGAGCCGCCCTGGACGACGTGCTGGACGCCGGCCTGGTCTGCCACCTCGCGGTGACCGTCGACGGCACGCCCCGCGTGCTGCCCACCGGCTACGGCCGCGACGGCGACACGCTCTACCTGCACGGATCAACCGGCGCGGCCAGCCTGCGCGCCGGTGCGAGCGGGCTGGACGTGTGCGTGTGCGTCACATTGCTGGACGGCATCGTGTACGCCCGATCGGTGTTCCATCACTCGGTGAACTACCGCTGCGCCATCGTGCACGGCAAGGCCGTCCCGATCACCGACGACGACGCGAAGTCGCACGCCCTGCGGGTCCTGACCGAACATCTGGCCCCCGGTTCCTGGGACCACACCCGCACGCCGAACCGCAAGGAATTGGCGGCAACGGCCGTGCTGGCCCTCGACCTGACCGAGGCATCGGTGAAGATCCGCACCGGCGGCCCGGTCGACGAACCGGCGGACGTCGCCGCGCACACCGGCTGGGCAGGCGTCCTACCGCTACGCCGAACCTGGGACACCCCCGTCACCGCCGACGACCTGCCACCCGGCATCGACGTCCCCCCGCACATCACGAACCGCCCACACCCGTGCTGATCCACCCGTGGGACGCGGCAACGGACCGTGAATGGCGCGACTGGCTCGCCGACGGCCGCCAGTTCGGCCAACTGATCGCTGTTGACGCCGACGCCAACCCGATCGTCGTCCCCACACCGTTCTTCTTCGACGGCAACGACAGAATCCTGCTGCACCTGGCCCGCCCCAACCCGATCTGGCCGGCCCTGGAACACCGGGGCGTGGCGATGCTGACGGTCATCGACGACTACGCGCACGTACCCGGCACGTGGCGCACCGAGCCCGGCCAGGCTCCGGCGACCGGCGTACCCACCGAGTACTACGCCACGGTCCAACTGGCCGGCCCCGTCGACCTGATCGACGATCCGGCGGCAAAAGCGGACCTGCTCCGACAGCAGTTGGCCGCCTACGACATGGCCGCCGACCACGCCGAAGTCGGCGTGGACGAGCCACCGTACGGCCGGCAGCTGCCCGGCATTCGGGGCGTCGTGCTGCACATCCGCGAAGTCAGGGCCAAATTCAAGTACGACGACCGGAAATCGGTCGAGATCCAACGGGCGGTGGCCGCCCGCCTCGCCGATCGCGACCGGAACCACGACAACGGCGCCCGCCGCCAACAACTGCGTCGCATCGACCGACGAACCGACGACTTCCGCCCGGCGTGAGTCACTCCACCGGGGACAGTCCGGTTGCCGGGTCGAAGTGATACGGGGTCATGCCGGCTCGTTCCGGGCGGTACACGTGGATGCTCACGGCCGGGTCGGTGCCGGCGTTGCGGACCTGGTGGACGTAGCTGGGCCCGAAAACCCTGGTCTGCCCGACGACTACCGGATGTTCGATCTCGATGTCGGGGTGGCGGATCACTCGTTCGGTGAGGACGCCGGAGACCACGGTGAACGCGCCTGCCGAACCGGCGTGGTCGTGGAGGTCGGTGTGCTGGCCGGGCAGCCAGGACAGCAACCAGACCTCGACGTCGCCGGTCGATTCGACCAGCGCGGAGTAGCGCTGCACCGGGTCGTAACGCAGCAGGGGGGCCCAGCGGCGCCGGTCACGGGCGACCGAAGCGGCGATGCGTGCCGGGTGCACGGCAACGGGAGCAGCGGCGGAGGCAACGGTGTTGGCGGGTACGGCGAACACGGAACAGTCCTTCGGTGGAAAAGCGCGCGAATGGGAGCGGCACGATCACCAGGAAGGACACAGCGCGCTGGCGACCAGGCCGAGGTCGATGTGACCTCGCCGGTCGATCATGGCGCGCAGCAACATGGCGGTGAGCCAACCACCAGCCCGACCGACGGTCAAACCGTCCCAGTCACTGGACCCGATCGAGCGACGCCAGGACGTCGGTGACCAGGTCCGCCGTGTCCTCGATGCCGCAGGAGAACCGCACGAAGCCGGGCGGCACCGGATCGCCCCACCTGGCGCGCCGGTCCACCGAGCTGTGCAGGCCACCGAAGCTGGTCGCCGCCGCCAGCAGTTGGGCACCGGCCAGAAACCGATCGACGGCTTCCTGAGACGGCAGGACGAAACTGAAGACCCCACCGAACCGGCGCATCTGCCGACTGGCCACCGGATAGGCCGGATCAGCCGGATCACCCGGCCACCGCAGGCCGCGCACCACGGGATGATCGCGCAGTGCGGCGACCAGGGCTTGCGCGTTGGCCGCCTGGCGGGACAGGCGCAGGTCGAGGGTGCCGAGACCGCGGTGTGCCAGCCACGCCTCGAACGGACCGATGGCCAGGCCGGCACGCCGGCGGGCCGTCCGCAGGGCGGCGGCTGTCGCGGGGTCCGCGCAGGACACGTGGCCCAGCACGACATCGCTGTGCCCGGACAGTGCCTTGGTGTCGCTGGCCACGCTCAGGTCCGCGCCCAGCGCCAGCGGCCGCTGACCGATCGGCGTCGCCGTCGAGTTGTCCACCGCGACCAACGCGCCCGCCTCATGCGCGAGCGCCGAGATCGCCGCGATGTCGCACACGTCCATGCCGGGATTCGACGGGGACTCCAGCAACACCAGCCGGGCACCGACGAACAGTTCCCTGGTCCACTCGCCCGCGGTCGGCACCTGGCGGACCACCCGATGGTCCAACAGTTCCCTGGTCAGGTAGTAGCCGTCGGACGGCACGACCACCGTGTCCCCGACCGTGGTCAACGTCCGCAGCACGGTGGCGATCGCGCCCATGCCGGACGGGAACAGCACGCAGTCGCCGCCGTCCAACTCGCCGATCGCGGCTTCCAGCGTGCGCCAGGTCGGATTGTCCGACGCACCGTAGACGTCACCGGACTCGCCGAGATGGAACGGCCCCGCGAACACCGGCGGCGGCAGGAACGGTTGGCCGGCAAC
>DASXXM010000569.1:0-32931 GCA_036503065.1 Pseudonocardiaceae bacterium
CGAGACGTGTTGCCCTGACATGTGCCCCCCAGGTGCGTTTCCGGATCTCGTGTCGCCAGACATGCTCGCACAACACGCATTGTCGTCGACACCGGTTGTCATCCGATACGACAGCTGACGGAAATGCCAGTTCACAATGGACGCAGACGATTGCAGTCGGTCGTCTATCGGTCACGGAGTGTCGCCTGAGCTGGACTTGCCGAGATGGTCCCGCCAGCGGTGCAGGTCCTTGGACGGCCTGGCGTGGGCGAACAAGCTGACGGTCGAGGACCGGCGGCCGCTCAAGGCCCCTTGTTCCCGATGAGCGTCATCGAGCGACGCCGCCCACCGCAGCACCAGCCGCTGTTCCCAGTCCGTTTCGTCCATACGAACAGCCTCGGCCGAACAGCGCATCTGTTATATATCGACGCGGATCGGTGGCCCAAACGACGACCGAGTCGTGACCAGCAGCCACTCAAATGGGTCAATGCGGCCAACACTCCACCACACGAGTGGATAGATCATTCTCGTCGTCCGTGGCCGCTGCCAGTGTCCTGCAACTCTGGGAGGGCTTGTGTCCAACAGATCCAGCACGATCGGCGCCATCGCCGTTGTCGCCGGCATCGCCACGGCGTTGAGTGGTTGCTCGGCCACATCGAACAACGGCGGTTCGGCGGCCAACAACGGCCCGCTCAACGCCGATCCCCAGGCGCTCGCGTTGTCGTCGCCCTACGTTCGGCCGAAGGTGCCCGACGCGGGCAGGATCACGCTTGCCGTCGACGAGGCGACGACCGCGTACAACAACACCATCAATTCCACCCTCAACCTGGCCAATTCGTACGTGGACGGCCTGCTCCAGCCGCGTCCGTTCTTCGTCAACGACATCAACAACGTCACCAAGGTGCAGGTCGACGGCGACTTGATGGATTCGGTCAAGTTGGTTTCGACCAGCCCCCAGGTCGTCCAGTACAACATCAAGAAGCAGGCGGTGTGGCAGGACGGCGCGCCGGTGGAGTGTGCCGACTTCTACCTCCAGTGGCTGGCCGGTGAGGTCACCACCGGCGACGTCGCGAGTTTGTTCAACAACGCGATCGACGGCCTCGACCACATCAGCAAGATCACCTGCTCCAACGGCAACAAAACGGTGACCGCGACATACGGCCGGACCTGGGCGGACTGGCAGAACCTGTTCGGCGGCCTGATGCCGGCGCACGTGCTGGAGAAGGCGACCGGCGTCCCGGACGTCACCAAGTTGGACGACCGCAACCCGGCCGACCACACCGCACTGCTGAAGGTCGCCGGCTTCTACTCCGGCGGCCCCACCCTCGGTCACGGCTTCGGCCTCCTGAACCTGGCCTACGACCTGTCGGCGGGGCCGTACATGCTCAAGTCCTTCGACAGCAAGTCCGACTCGGTGCTGGTCCGCAATCCGAAGTGGTGGGGCAACCCAGCCGGACCATCCACATTGGATATTCGGGTGAACACCGACGACGAGTCGGCCTACCAGCAGTTGCAGAACAAGGAGATCCAGATCGCGGCCGGTCAGCCCAACGGGCAGGTCGCCCAGCAGGTCCGCGCGAGTGGCGGCCAGGTCAGGCTGATCACCGGGGCCGGAGTGACCTACGAACATCTGGACTACAACGCGAAGAACGGGCTGTTCCTGCAATACCCCGAGATGCGCGCCGCGCTGTCGGACTGCGTGAACCGCCAGGATGTCATCAACAAGGTCGTTGCCGACGTCGACCCGACGACCAAGCCGCTGGGCGAGGTGCTGTTCCGGCCCACCGAGACCGGCTACACCAACCACTACGCCAACACCGGCCGCGGCGACGAGACCGCCGCCAAGCAGGTGTTGCTCAACGCCGGCTGGACGATGGGACCCAGCGGCTACCTACAGAAGAACGGTCAGACGGCGACAATCACCATCGGTCACAAGACCCAGGACCGCCGGGAGCAGACCGTGCAGACCATCCAGGCCGAGTGCAGGGCGGCCGGTATCCAGATTCTGGATTTCACCAGCGACGGGTTCAACAGCAAGAATCTGTCCGCCGGCAATTACCAGGTCGCATTGTTCGCGTGGACGGGCAGCCCCTTCAAGTCGCCACTCACGTCGATCTACCACACGTCGATCGGGAACCTGGGCGCGGCGAACTTCCAGAAGTACAGTGACACGGCGGTGGACCAGTTGCTGACCACCGCGGACGGTGAGCTGAACTACACCGCGAGGGTGCGGGAGTTGCAGCAGGCCGACCAGTTGATCGCCAAGGACAACTTCACGCTGCCGCTGTTCGCACTGCCGGAGTACGACGTCACGGACGGCTCGGTGACGAGCACCGCGGCGGACGGGAAACAGCAGAGCCTGCAGGACAATCAGGCCTCCATCGGTGTCCTGTGGGACGCGTTCAGCTGGCGGCGTGCTTCGTCCTGACGGATCGGGATGGTTTCGACGTTGGTAACCCTGCCTGCGAAACCACCCCGCGGCTCAATACAGGTTCGGCGGCGGCGAATGGCCGTGCCCGCGTGACAATGCGGGCACGGCCATTCGATCTCCCCATCAGCGGTGCGCTGATCCCGACTGTGGCGGAGCGGGGCAGAACGGCCCCGGCCCGCCGGTGACGACCCCGCCGCCACCCTGGCCAATGGTTACCGGACCTGGCTTGTCGCCGCCAGGACCGGGAACCGAAACGGTGCCGCCCCCGCCCGACGTCACCGGTTTGCCGTGGCCGTCACCGATCCGGACGATGCAGACGACGCACTTGCCCTTGTCCGGCTTCTGCAGTGGCATGACCTTGCCCGAACCGACCGTGACCTGCATTCCGCAGACCACACACATGCCGGGCTGTCCCGGCTTGCCGGGCCCGGGCTTGGTCACGACCACACCGCCGCTCCCACCATTCTGCGACACGGTCGGCACCTGCGAGCCCGGATCGGGCTGGACACGTTGGACACACCGCAGCGGTGGCAACAGGTGATTCGGCGTCGCCGTCGCGGCCGACGCCCCCAGCGTACTGATCAGCACCGCTGACAATGCGGCAACAACCGGTACACCAATGCGACCGATTCGGCGCATCGCCGTGGCCGACAGAGATCCCATCAGGTCCTCCTCCTCAGTTTCCTCTCAGATGCCTAACGCCCATCTGATGACGATCAGCGAAGCAGGACAGCGGTTACAGCGCGGGAACAGCCGCAGTAACCAGCACGCAACCGATGAGCATCAATGCGGAACGATTTGTGCGATCCGCCATAGCCTGCGGTGCAGGTCGCCTTCCTCGAACGAGTGGACATGCTCGGCCACACCGGCGTCGAAGTACGAGTCGCTGTTACCCCGGTGTAACCGCGCATGGTGAAGGCTGTGCCCGGTGCGGGTGCTGATCGTGGAGGACCATGTCGAGCTCGCCGAGACGGTAGCCACCGGCCTGCGGCGCGAGGGCATGGCCGTTGACCTGGCGTTCGATGGCGACCAGGCGTTGGAGCGCGGGAGCGTGCACGACTACGACGTGATCGTCCTGGACCGGGACCTGCCCAGGACGCATGGCGACGACGTGTGCCGGGCACTGGTCGCGGCGGGAGTACGGGCCAGGGTGTTGATGCTCACCGCGGCCGCCACCATCGAGGACCGGGTGTCAGGACTGGGCATCGGCGCCGACGACTACCTACCCAAGCCGTTCGCGTTCGCCGAGCTGATCGCGCGGCTGCGGGCCCTGGCCCGGCGCGCCCAGCCTGCGGCACCACCGGTGCTGACCAGCGGCGATATCTGGTTGGACCCGGGCAAGCGGGTGGCCAGCCGGGGCGGCCGCCGACTGGACCTGTCGCCGAAGGAGTTGGCCGTGCTGGAACTACTGCTGTACGCGGACGGCCGGGTGGTCTCCGCCGAGACGCTGCTGGAACGGGCGTGGGACGAGGCGGCCGATCCGTTCAGCAACACGGTGAAGGTGACCGTCAGCCGGCTGCGCCGCAAGCTGGGCGACCCGCCGGTGATCGAGACCGTGCCACAAGCGGGATACCGGATCTGAGCGTGAACACGCCACGACGGACCATCCGGCTGCGGCTGACCCTGCTCTACGGCGGGCTGTTCGTGCTGGCCGGCGCCGCGCTGCTCGTCATCACGTACATCCTGGTGGCCAGCAACCTCACCGGTGGCGCCGGGCAGGCCACCACCAGTTCTGCCGGCACGGTCTTCAGGCAGGTCACCCCCGATGGCGTGATCACGGGCGGGTCGCAACAGCCGTTGAACAGCCTGTCACCGGTCCAGGTGGTACAGGTCGGCGACGCGGTGAAGGCACAGGCCGTGATCCAGCGCTCGAACGACCTCCGGCAGTTGCTCGTCGTGTCCGGCATCGCGTTGGTGATCATGGCAGCGCTGTCGGTGGCGCTGGGATGGCTGGTGGCCGGGCGTGCGCTACGGCCGCTGCGCGTGATGACCGGCAAGGCACGGCAGATTTCCGAGGCGAACCTGCACGAGCGTCTCTCGGTCGTCGGTCCGAACGACGAGCTGAAGGATCTAGGCGACACGTTCGACGGGCTGCTCGCCCGCCTGGACACGGCGTTCGCGGCACAGAAACGGTTCGTTGCCAACGCATCGCACGAGCTGCGCACCCCGTTGACATTGCAACGCGCCACGCTGGAGGTGGCGCTGGCCGATCCGACCGCGGACGTCGGCACGCTACGCGCGGTGTGCCAACGGGTTCTGAACGCGGGCGAGGCGCAGGAGCGGATGATCGAAGCCCTGCTCACCTTGGCGCGCAGCCAGCGCGGCCTGGACGTGCGCCGGCCGGTGGACCTGGCCGCCGCGGTCACGGAGGTGTTGGCCTCGTACGGATCCGGGCCGGTGGTACACGCCGAGCCTGCGCCCACTGTCGGTGATCTCCGGCTGGTGGAACGGCTGGTGGCCAACCTGGTGGACAACGCGGTGCACCACAACGTGCCCGGTGGCGGTGTCACGGTCGAGACCGGTACGGTCGGCGGCCGATCGATGCTCCGGGTGACCAACGACGGCCCGCTGATCCCGCTCGACCGGGTCGGCACGCTGTTCGCGCCGTTCCTGCGGATGGCGGAGCGCACCGGCAACGGCGACGGGCACGGCCTCGGACTGTCCATTGTGGCCGCAATCGCGGACGCGCACGGCGCCGAGATCCTGGCGGCGCCGAATGCGACCGGTGGCCTGACCGTCACCGTCCTGTTCCCGGCTGCGCGAGTACCGGCACAGACGTCCGGGATCATGTCGTGACGCGGTCGAGCCACTCAGCCATCAGGAGGGAGACGACTGGCTGACCGACTGCCGTGGATCACGGGGGATCACGATCGCGGTGAGCAGGCCGAGCAGCGCGACGACGCCGAGTGTCCCGAGTGCGAGCGCGAACGGCTGACCGGCCGGACTGGCCGCGCCGACCAGGAGTGAACCCACCAAGGCGGTGCCCAGCGACGATCCGAGGTTCGACACGCTGCGGGACACGCCTGAGATGTCGCCCTGGACCGCCTCCGGGGAGCTGGACTGAACAAGGTTCACCGATGCGGTGAGCATGATCCCGATTCCGACACCGAGCAGGAGCAGACCGGGAACGAAGCCGAGGACGCCGGAGTCCGGCCGGGCCAGCGCGAGGAGCAGGGCGATGCCGACCGTCGTGATGCCGAAGCCGCCACGGATGAGCCGTCGCTGGGTGTGCCGGCCTGCCATCCGCTCCGCCGCCGCCGATGCCACGAGGATACCGATCGTGGCGGGGAGCAGCATCAGGCCCGTCTCGATGGCGTCGTAGTGGCGTACCTCCTGGAGAAAGACGGCGATCACGAAGAACGCGCCCTGCAGGACGAGCCACTGGAGGTTCTGGGTGACCAGGCCGAGATTCGAGGTCCGGTTGCGGAACAGCCCGATGGAGCACAGCGGGTCCTTTCCGGCCCGCTCGCGCCGGTGGATGTGGACCAGAAACCCGACCAGGATCACCACTCCCAATCCGATGATCAGCCACACGGGCGAAACGCCGCCGACGTGGCTCACGACCGTCCCGCCGATCGAGAAATCCTTGCGGGCGACGAACCATCCATAGGTGCCGGTCAGCAGGACGCCGAGCACCACGAAGAACAACCCGGCCGCGGAGAGGATCGCGCCGAGGACGTCGAACCGTGGCCGCGGTTCTGGCCGGGCCGGGTCGACCAGTCGGCGCGTCAGGACGGCGATCCACAACACGACCAGTACCTGCAACAGGAAGGAGGCGCGCCAAGTGAGGTAACTCGTCAACAGACCACCGATCAACGGTCCTACCGCCGCGCCGAGCCCGCCGGCACCGCTGATCACGCCGAAATACCGGGCACGCGTCCTGACGTCCGAGAACAGCACGGAGATCAGAATGTAGATCGGCGGGATCAGCAGTGCGGAACCGATACCTGCCAGCAGGGAGTTGCCCACGATCATCAGCCCGAGCCCGGGGGTGAGCGCGGACAGCAACGCGCCGACGCCGTAGATCGCGAGACCGACGAGGAAGCACTTCTTGCGGCCCCAGATGTCCGTCAGCTTGCTGCCCGGAATCATCAACGCCGCCATGGTGAGGGTGAACAGCGTGATGACCGCCTGGATGCCGAACACGGTGGTGTGCAGGTCATGCGCGATCGGGCTGATGGCAACGTTCAGGCTGGAGCCGGCGTACGTGCAGATGAACTGGCCGAGCGCCAGCGGGAACACGATCGCCCGCGCTGTCGGGGCGGGCCGTCCGGCGACGTCGTTCACATCCGCCATGGTGCGGCGCGCGAGTGCGCCCGACCTCATGCGGCGGGGATGGGGTGCCGGTCCCGTGGCCATCGCCGGGGCGTCTCACTTGCGTGGGATGAGCACAGGCGGCCGGGGGTCGACGATCATTCGGTCATGCCCGCGCGGCCGGATCCGATCCTGAACGCCACCACCGTGGCGGTGGTGTTCGTGGGGTTCGGCGTGCGGGCGCTGGTGGAACTGCGCCGGCACCGCCGCCGGATCGCCGCGGAACTGTCCGAACTGGTGTGTGCCATGGTGCGTGGGGCCGTGGCCGCCGTGCTCGATCAGCTTGATCTCACCGACCTGGTGGTCGAGCGGGTCGACCTGGACCGCATCGTCGGGCAACTGGACCTCGATGCGATCGTCGGGCGGGTGGACTTCGTCGACATCGTGCGCCGGGCGGTGATCGACATCGACCTGCCGGAGATCATCCGGGAGTCCACTGCCTCGACGGTGTCCGACACCGTCCGGGATGTCCGAATGCGCGGCATCGCGGCCGACGAGTCGGTGTCCACCTGGATCCACCGGGTCCTGCGCTCAGGACGCGACACTGCCATGCCGGCCACCGGGCCGGTTCCGGTGGCGCCGGATGAGCGGTGACCGGCCCATCCGTATCCCTTTTGTGCCAAGGGATGCGCGGGCCTGTCAGGGCCGGGCGGCCGGTATCGTCAGCCGTGGCCTGGCAGGCTGCATCGACATCGGTGTCCTGTTCGCCATGATGGTCGCGGCCTACGTCGGCTGGGCCGCGCTGTTGTTCGTGATCAACCCACCCGCGTTCCGGCCGCCGGTGGTACCGCATCCGCTGGCGGTTGTCGGTGGGTCCGTGCTGCTGGTCGGCTATCTCACCATCAGTTGGATCACGACCGGCCGTACCTACGGTGACCAGGTGTTCGGTCTGCGGGTGCTCGACCGCCACGGCCGGGTGCCACACCTGGGACTCGCGCTCGCGCGCGCTGCGCTGTGCACGGTGTTCCTGCTCGGCCTGTTGTGGGTGGTGTTCAGCCCGCAGCGACGGTCCATTCAGGACGTCCTGTTGCGCACGTCGGTCGTCTACGACTGGCACTGTTCATGAGCTTCTCGTGGGCGGCATGCCCGTCGGATGAGTCCGCCGTCGGGCTCCGGTACCGGGAATGGTGCCCACCAGTGCGGTGACCCATGCGGCGCGCGGGTCGGAGTCGACCAGCAGCGCCTTGGCCAACAATGTCAGCGGGACGGCCAGAATCGCGCCGAGCGGACCGAGTATCCAGCTCCAGAACACCAGCGACACGAACGTCGCGGTCGTCGAAAGGCCGACCGCGTTGCCGACGAACCTCGGCTGGATCAGCGACTGCACCACGAAGTTCAACACGCTGTAGAGGACGATGACGGCCAGTCCCACCCGCCAGCCGCCCTGCAACGTCCCGAGTACGGCCGGCGGCAGCAGGCCCAACACGAAGCCGATGTTGGGAATGTAGTTCGTCATGAACGCCAGCACACCCCAGAGCGCCGGCAGCGACACGCCCAGCGCGGCAAGTCCGATCGTGTCGAGCACGGCCACGATCAACCCGAAGACCGTGGTGACCAGCATGTAGCGGCGGGTGCCGCGCACGAACGCCCGCAGCGCGCCGCCGAGTTCCGGCCGGCCCGCGGCCAGGCCGGCCCGCCGGACATCCACCGTGGCGGCGTCCACGCTGAGGAACAGCAGCAGCGACAGGAGGAACACCACGCTGGTGCCGATGCCCGCGATCGAGCCGAGCAGTGTGCCGAGGTACCGGACGATGTGCCGCGGATCCACGCCGCTCGCCACGGCGCGCACCTGGTCCGGGGTGACGCCCCAGCGCCGAAGCTGAGCGGTCGCCTGCGCGATCATGCCGTCGGCCCGATCGGCGTAGTGCGACACCAGCGTGGCCAACTGTGCGACGGACACGACGAGGATGCCGACCAGCGACGCGATCACCGCGTACACCAGCACGACGAGCAGCGTCGTCGCGAGCCAGGACGGCACGTGGTGCCGGCGTAACCAGTGTGGGATCGGATTGATCACGATCACGATCACCATCGCCAGGAACAGCGGGCCGATCAGCCATGCCGCGGCCGAACATCCCGCCATCACCACGACCGTCGCCGCCGTGCCGCCGAGTAGGACGAGCCCCCGGGGCAGCCGCCGTTCGCGCGCCGAGGGTGTGTCGTTGCCCATTGTGGACGATCGCCGCAGCTCCCTCATGCGTCGAGCCGGGGTGTGCTCACGGTGCGCGCGACGCCGTTCACCAGTGCCGTGATCACCAGGCCGACCACCAGGTTCAGCGCCGCGGTGGCGATGCGGTCGTGCGGGTCGGCGATCAGTGTCAACGGAACCACCGCGGCGATCAGCGTGAGCAGCAGCATGATCCACGCGAAGAACCGGGTCGGCCGCGGCGTGGCCAGCAGCAGTACGTGCGCCATGCCGGTCGCGACCAGCGCGCCTGCGGCCGACAGCAGCGCGTACGTCGCCGTGTTGGCGTTGCCCCAGACGCCGTCGCCCTGGGGAGCCAGTATCGCCACGCCGACCAGTCCACGGGCGATGAGGATGCCGACGATCGCGACGAGCCCGGCGACGATCGCGACCACGCCGCCACCGGACCACAGTCTCCGGACGTTGATCGCTCGGTCGTTCGGGTGTTCCGTGGAACCGGTCATGCCCACTCCCTTCCGCGATCGGCCGTGCCAGTCTTCGCGGGCGAGGTCCGGCCTGCCTCACCACCGGTGGATGAAAGCCTCCTGTCTGAAGTAGACTGTCCTGGGGACACCGGCCATGGCCGGGACGGATTGGGGGCGATCCGGCCCGGCCACAGCCGGCGAATCAGTCGAGTGAACGCGTCCCCGACGGACCATCGTTCCCGGCCTGATCCAGTTATGGTGAATTTTCATGTGTGGATAGGGGCATCACCTCCGGAACTCGCACCGGCCGCGGGGGACCGGACGGCCGCCTGTTGGGCGCAGGATGAAGGGATCGCAAGCCTCTGTTTGACATGCGAGACGGTTGCCCGGGCTTCGCCGCCGATTGCCGTGATTGTGGCGGCTCGTGCCCGATGTGATACAAATACCGAAGTTGTGCCACAGAGATCAAGCTCGGTAGTCCACTGAGCCCACAGTCGTTCGTGGAATATCACCCGGATGGTCGAGCCAGCACTCACCCGAGTGTCGGCCGGACTACAACAGGCCTATTTCCCGGGCCCGCCGTATGGCATCGTTGCGGCGTGCTGCCGATAGTTTGCGCAACACTCCGCGAATATGGGTCTTTACCGTGTTGACCGACACGAACATCGCCTGTGCGATCTCTTCGGTGGAGAGCAGTGCCGCCAGATGGTGGAGTACCTCGCGCTCCCGATTGGTGAGCGGTTCGACGAGCGTCGGGGTCGATCGTTCGTCGTCATTCGGTATCCCGGTGGCATCGGGACCCAGCCAGCCGTGGCGACGGGTCAATTCGGGGTTCTGCCGGATCAGCCGACGCAACCGCAGTGGCGCCTGGACGATCGGGCGGCGCAGGTTCTCCGGTGCCGCGAGCGTCAGTGCCCGGTCCAGCGATCTGGTGGCGAGTTCGGAACGGCCCAGATCCAGCTGTTCGGCCGCGGTACGCAGCCAGCTGTCGACACGTCCGGCCAGCGTCGGCATCGACCGTTGCGCGACGGTCAGGTCGGCGCCGGTGCCGCCCTGGACCAGCCACGGTGGCCGTGGCAGGTCGGGTGAGGTCGACGCAGACGACGGGCCCAGGCCGGGACCACGCCGATCCCGGACGGCGTCCAGCACGGCCACGGCGAGCGGATCGTCGCGCGCGTTGACGGAGCGTACGTGTCTTCGTGCCGCGTCGACGTCCCAGCGCTCGGTGTGGATCCAGGCGAACGCCGCGTCGATGACGGCCGGTCGGTCCTTGTCGGCCAGCCCGAGTTGGTCGGCGAGCCGACTTGCCGAGCAGGCCGACCGGGAGGCTCGGCGCAGCCGGCCGTGAATCGCGTTGAGCAGGGCGATCTCGCCCATGATCTGGATCCGCAAGTGGTTCAGGCCTGCTGCCTCCGCGGCCCGCAGTGCCTCGGTGAGCGAGTCCTCGGAACCGGTGAGCTGACCGGACCAGAGCAGCATCGCTCCCTTGGCGGTCAGCACGGTCGCGAGCAGGTCCGGCGGCACCGGTCGGCCGGCATCGGCCAGCTTGGTGGACAGTCCGGCCGCGGTTGCCGCCGCCGTGACGGTTCGGTCGACCTCAAGGCCGGCCGATGCCACGACGGCGTGCAACGTCGCGATGGCAAGACAGATGGCCAGCGAGCCGCCCGCGTCCCGGGCGTTCGCCCTGGACAGGTGATAGGCGCCGGCCCGTTCCTGGTTCGCCGCGAGGGCCAGGGCCGCCCGGACGACCGACGGCGCCGCGCCGTCCGTCTCGACCGGCATGCGCTCGAACACCTCACCCAGCCGAGCCCTGTCGTTGCCGACCATGAGCCGACCGAACGCCAGATGTTCCACGACCAGGGATGCCGCGTGCGCCCAGTCGCCGGCGAGCGCCGCCTGGCGCGCCGCCGCGATCGGCTGTCCGTCGCCGAGCAGCAGGTGGGCCGCGTCCCGGTGCAGTTGCGGGACACGCTCGGGCAGGTCGTGCCGGATCCGTGTCCGGAGCATCTCGCGAAACAGCGGGTGATAGCGATATCGGCCGGTGTCGGACTCGGTGACGAATGCCTGGGCGTTGGCGAGGGACCGCAGCACCTGTGCGGAGTCGCCGCGTCCGGACAGGGCAGCGGCCAGTTCCGGGGACAGCTCGTCGGCCACGCTGCTGGTCAGCAGGAACTCGCGCAGGTCGGCCGGCTGGTGGTCGAGCACCTCGGCGATGAAGTACTCGGCGATGTCGGGTCGCTCGCCACCGAAGCCGCGCACGATCCGCTCGGCGTCGGCGGCCGACTTGCCATGTAGTGCCATGGCGGCCAGCCGTAGGCCCGCGGCCCAGCCCTCGGTCCGCTCGGTGAGCAGTCGGACGCCTGCGGCCGGCAGGGCCACGCCGTGCGCGGCCAGCAACGCACCGGCTTCCGACGTCGTGAATGCGAGATCCGCGGGCCCGATCTCGGTGACCCAGCCGGCGAGCCGGTATCGGTGCAGCGGCAACGCGGGTGCGCCGCGACCGAGCGCGAGCACGCGCAACTGTGGGCCGGCGTGCCGGATCAGGAAGTCGAGTCCGTCCGCCACATCGCCGGGGCCGATCAGTTCGGTGTTGTCCAGCACGAGTACCGACGGCTCGGCTCGGGCGGTCAGGGTCTCGCACAGTCTGGCCACGCAGTCGCTGTCCAGCGATTCCGGCGGATCCGGTCGGTGGCCGGCCCTGGCTTCGGCGTCGCCGAGCGTCAGGCAGGCGACGAGGTATGTCCAGAACACCTCCGGCCGTTCGTCACCGGCTTCCAGGCTCAGCCAGGAAACGCGGCCGGGCGCGGCCTCGGTCCACGTACGCACCAGTGCGGTCTTGCCCATGCCGGCCGGGCCATTGACGATGGTCAGCGGCCCATCGGTGCTTTTGTCGAGCAGGTCGAACAGTCGCCGGCGGACGGTCAACCTGGATCGGATCGCGGTCGACCGCAGTTTCGCATTCAGTAGGGGATCACGATTATCTGTCGCCTCGCACGGGGTGACAGTCTCCACATGCATCTCGATACCACCCGCCCATCATGAGGGGAGCAGTCGGGTGAGCGGCGGTCGTCGGGGACCTTCGGGAGATTGTTCACCCAACCCGTCCCGTTGTCTCACCCGGGGCGGATGACTTCAGATTCTATGAATGAACGACCGTCGCGCGACGAGCTTGCCGAGTTCCCATAGCGCCAACAGCGCGACCGCGGGTACGAGCGCCCATGCGAACTGCGGCAACGTGATTCGAACCGTGCCCAGCAGGTGTTGGAACGCGTCCATCTGGGTGACGAGCACCGCGAGCACGAACTCGCCCAGCAGCACCCGGTTCATCTGCTTGCTGTCGAAGGTCGCCGTGGTCAGCACGCTCTCCGTCGCGCTGCGACACTCCACTGCCGCCACGATCAGGCACAGCGCGAACGACGTGAATGCGATGGAGTTGCCGACGGCGGCGTCGCCGAAGTGGTAGCGACCCAACTGGATCAGCGACAACAGACCGATGGCGATGGCCGGCCCGGACAGTCCTACCGTGACCAGCACGCTCGTGGTCAGCACGGATTCACCGCGTGGCCGTGGCCGACGTGCCATCAGCCCCGGGGTGGCCCGGTCGAAGCCGAGCGCGAAACCGAAGGCGGCGCTGACGGCGAAGTGGATCCACAGTTCCTGTCCCGGGCTGAACGGTGACCCGCCCGCGATGTCGAACACGGCGGCACCGAGGAACGTCAGCACGAACACCACCAGCAGGATCAATACGAACCTGATGTACTTACTAAGATTATCGTAAATCTTTCGGCCCTGCTCGATCGCGAAGACGATCGTGGCGAAGTTGTCGTCCGACAGCACCATCCGGCCGGCCTTCTTGGCCACCTCGGTGCCGCTGCCCATCGCGATCCCGATGTCGGCGGCCTTGATGGCCGGCGCGTCGTTGACGCCGTCACCCGTCATCGCGACGACATCGCCCTTGCGTTTCAGCGTGTCGGCGAGCAACACCTTGTGTTCCGGGGCGACCCGGCCGACGACGCCGATGTCGTCGATGCGGGCCAGGCGTTCTGTGTCCGACAGTGCCGCGAAGTCGGCGCCCAGTATGGCTTCCCCGTCGATGCCGACCTGCCCGGCGATGGCGGCGCCGGTGATCACGTCGTCCCCGGTCACCATCCGGACCCGGATGTGCGCCGCCTTGGCCGCGGCAACGGCCGCGCCGGACTCCGCACGCGGCGGATCGACCATCGCGACCAGACTGGTGACTTGCAGACCGATCACGTGGTGCAGCAGACCGCAGGCCGGGTCGAATGTCGCCGGGTCCAGGTCACGGACCGCGGCCACCATCACCCGGTGACCGTCGCGCTCCATCCGTTCGACCTCCGCGTCCGCCTGACCGGCGAGACGGGTGTCCCACGGAATGGACCGGCCACCGGACAACGCCGTTGCGGCAAGGAACAGCACGGCGGGTGCGGCGCCCTTCACGAAACAGCGCACCACCGGCCGTCCGGTCGCGTCGGTGGTGGCGTGGAAGGTGGCCATCAGCTTGTAGGCCGGGTCGAACGGCAGCGTCGCCAGCCGAGGCAGCTGGTCGCGGGTGGCGTCGACATCCAGGCCGGCCTTGTGGCCCAGCACCAGCAGGGCGCCCTCGGTGGGGTCGCCGACGACCGTGCCGTGTGTCAGCTTCGCGTCATTGGCCACGACAAAGGGCAGGATCGCGTCCTCGATGCCGGCCGACGAGCCTGCGACGCGCTGGATGGTGCCGTCCAGGCCGTAACCGGTACCGGTGACCGTGTATCGGTTGCCGGGGTCCACCACCTCGACCACGGTCATCTGGTTCATCGTCAGCGTACCGGTCTTGTCCGAGTTGATCGCCGACGTGAAGCCCAGCGTCTCCACGGACGGCAGGTCCTTCACGATCGCGTTCCGCTTGGCCAGGTCGACGCCACCCATGGACAGGATCGTCTGGTTCACCGTGGGCAGCGCCTCCGGAATCGCCGCGATGGCAAGGGAGACCGCGCCGATGAACAGCGAGTCCCATGCCTCGCCCCGGCTGCGGCCCATGACGAACATCACGACCATGGTCAGCCCGGCCGCCGCCGCGATCCACAGCGTCAGCCGGTTGAGCTGTCGGGTTGCCGGTGACTGCTCGGTGGCCGTCGTGGACAGCATCCCGGAGATCCGGCCCAGCTCCGTGCGGGCACCGGTCGCCGTCACGATCAGCACACCGCTGCCGTGGGTGACCGGGGTGTTCATGAACGCCATGTTCGTCTGGTCGCCCGGACCGAGCCGCGCGTCGGGCAGCGTGGCCACGTCCTTGACCGCGGGTGTGCTCTCCCCGGTCAGCGCCGATTCGTCGATCTGCAGGGCGCTCGCCGCGATGAGCCGACCGTCCGCCGGCACCTGGTCCCCGGCGGCGAGCAGCACCACGTCGCCCACGACCAGCCGGGTGGCCGTGATCGCGCCGTCGACCCGGTCCCGGCGCACTCGGGCGGTGGTCTCCACCATCGATTTCAGCGCGTTCATCGCGCTTTCGGCCTTGCCATCCTGCCGCAGGCCCACCACCGCGTTCACGACGGTCAGCACCAATAGCAGCGCCGCCGTGCCCCACTGCCCGACCAGCGCCGACACGACGGCGGCGGCGACCAGGATGACCTGCATATAGCTGCGGTACTGGTCGGCGAACCGCCGCCAGCCCGGCCGCGACGCCTCTGCCGGCAGCGTGTTCGGACCGTCCGCGGCGAGCAGTTCATCCGCGCGGAACTCCGGCAGTCCCACCGCCGGATCGACCCCGAGTTCGGCGGCGACCAGTTCGATCGGGCGCGCGTACCAGGCTTCGACCGGGGCCGTGCGACCCGCGGACGGTTCGATGTGCGTGACCACGTTGGTGCCTCCGATCCGAGCCGACCTCACCGGTAGGGCGGCGTCGATGGCGGCGCCGTGAGATGGCGCCGCTGTGCCAAATAGACGGGAATGCCGAGCAGCAACGCGCCCGCGGCCATGAGGAACGGCGCCCAGTACACCCAGAACCCATGGCCGGTGTTGCGTGAGTACCAGATGAACAGAACGGAGAACACGAGTGCCACCACGGCGACGACGAGATCACGCGCCAGGTGCGGCGTGTGGACCTTCCTGTGGTCGATCCACCGCCACTTGAGCTGTGCCAGCGCCGAGAAGCCGTACGGGATCGCCGCGGTGATGCCGGTCATCAACACCAGCGTGGTGAACACGGTCGCGCCGCCCGACCCGAGGTAGTTGACGATCACCGCGACCGACGCCAGCGCGATCGACGTGACGATCCCGAACGCGGGCACGCCGGTCCGCGACGTCTGCCGGAATCGCTGCGGGAACAGGCCGTCCACCGCGGCCGCCAGCGGCATCTCGGCACAGATCATGGTCCAGCCGTTCAGGGCACCGAAGCCGGAGACGATCACCGCGATCGCCATCAGGTCACCGGCCACGGTGCCGCCGAACATCACGTTCGCCGCGTCCGAGAACGGCGCCGTCGACTCGGCCAACTTCGCGCTGGGCACGATGCCGAACACCGCCGTCAGCGACAGCAGGTACACCACGGCGGTGGCGATCGTGCCCAGGATGGTGGCCTTCGGGACGTTGCGGTCCGGGTCGCGCACCTTCGCCGCGGCCACGGCGGCGGTCTCCACACCGAGATAGCTGAACAGCGCGATGGCCATCCCACCGCCGATCGCGGCGATCGCGCCTTCCCCGCTGACGCTCCATGGCGTGAAGTTGGCGCGGTGGATGGCAAACAGCCCGAACGTCGACATGACGGCCAGCGCGGCGAACTTCACGATCGTGGTGACGACCTGGACCGACCCCATGTTCTTGACCCCGGACAGATTGATCACCGCCGGGATCCAGAGTCCGGCCAGCACCAGCAGCACCGAGAAAAGCTTGTGGTGGCCCGTGTTGACGAAGTGCTCGACGTAGAGGACCCAGCCGACCGCGATCGCGGCGTTGCCGGCCCACGCGGTGATCCAGTACGACCAGGCGTTCGCGAACCCGACGCGGTTGCCGAACCCGACCCTGGCATAGGCGTACGGCCCGCCGCCTGCGGGCAGTCGCCGGGACAGCGCGGCGAACAACACCGCGAGCGCGAGCGCGCCGAGTGTGGTCAGCGCCATCGAAACCAGGCTGATCGGCCCGTAGAACGCCAGGGACGTCGGCAGGTTGAAGATGCCGACACCGATGATGCTGCCGACGATCAACGCCATCGCGGTGACCAGACCGAACTGGGGCGCCGCACCGCGGTCGGTGGTGCCGGCGGGTTCCGGTGTTCGGCCCGCCGGGTCGATTTCGTCTGTCATGACTCACCAGTATTGGCGCGCGGCGCGGTGGCACATCATCCGCCGTGGACGATTCGAACGGTGCAGAGCCGGTGATATATAAGCACTATTGACGAAACGAGGAGGTGCCATGGCATTCGGAGTGCACTCGGAGGTCGGCAGGCTGCGCAAGGTGCTGGTGCACCGGCCGGGCCTGGAGCATGCCCGCCTGACACCGTCGAACGCGGCCGAGTTGCTGTTCGACGACATCCTGTGGGTCAGCAAGGCCAAATCGGAGCACGACGCGTTCTGCGAGGTGATGCGCGAGCACGGCGTCGAGGTGTTCGAGGCCGAGCAACTGCTCGCCGAGGCACTGGGCGCGCCTGCGGCCAGGAACTGGGCCACCGAGCACATCCTCAACGACCGCGAGATCGGTGTCACGGCGGCGCGGCGCGCCCGGGAGTGGATGGACGCGGCGCCGCCGCCGTTGGTGGCGGACTTCCTCATCGGTGGCATCACCAAGTCGGACGTGCCACGGGACGGGGGACTGGCGTGGCAGTCGGCCGATCCGACCAGCATGCTCCTGCCGCCGCTGCCCAACTTCCTGTTCCAGCGCGACCCGTCCTGTTGGATCTACGACGGTGTCACCGTCAACCCGATGGCGAAACCGGCTCGCAAGCCGGAAACCATGATCATGGAGATCATCTACCGCTTCCACCCGATGTTCGTCCAGGAGCGGTTCCCGTTCTGGCTCGGCGGAGCCGAAACGGACTGGGGTCGCTCCCACGTCGAGGGCGGTGACGTGCAACCGATCGGCAACGGTGTCGTGCTCATCGGGATGGGGGAACGCACCACGCCGCAGGCCGTGCTGTGGATCGCGCGGTCATTGTTCCGGGCAGGCTCGGCGCGACTGGTGCTCGCGGTGCACCTGCCCCCGTCGCGCAGCTACATGCATCTGGACACCGTGCTCACCATGTGCGACCGCGACATCGTGACCCTGTTCCCGCCCGTGATCGACCAGGCACGGGTCTGGGCGATCACCGCGGGCGAATCGGCCGACGATCTCGTGGTCGAGGAACAGGAACGATCGCTGCCCGACCTGATGGCGCAGGCATTGGGCGTCGACACCATGCGCGTCGTCGAGACCGGCGGCGACGCCTTCGACGCGGAGCGGGAACAGTGGGACGACGGCAACAATGTGGTCGCGCTCGAACCCGGCGTCGTTGTCGCGTACGAACGGAACACCGGCACCAACACCGCCCTGCGCAAGGCGGGCGTCGAAGTGATCACGATCGAGGGATTCGAGTTGGGCCGTGGGCGTGGCGGCTCGCACTGCATGACCTGTCCGTTGCAACGTGATTCCGCTTTCTGACCGGTATCGGGAGCCTGCCATGTCGCTCAACCTGCGCAATCGCAGTTTCGTCAAGGAGATCGACTTCCAACCGCATGAGTTGCGGTATCTGCTGCGCCTGTCCGAAGCGCTCAAGCTGGCGAAGTACGTCGGCTCGGAAACCAAGTGGTTGGACGGCAAGGAGATCGCGTTGATCTTCGAGAAGACGTCCACCAGGACCCGGTCCTCGTTCGAGGTCGCGGCCTATGATCAGGGTGCCCACGTGACGTACCTGGATCCGTCCGGCAGTCAGTTGGGACACAAGGAATCCGTTGCCGACACGGCGGCGGTGCTCGGCAGGCTGTACGACGCGATCGAATTTCGGGGCACGCGGCAGAGCGATGTCGAGATTCTCGCGGCGCGGTCGGGTGTGCCGGTCTACAACGGACTGACCGACGAGTGGCATCCCACGCAGATGTTGGCGGACTTTCTCACCATGCACGAGTCCAGCCACAAGCCGTACGAACGAATCGCCTATGCCTTCATGGGCGACTGCCGGTTCAACATGGGCCGGTCGTTGTTGGTGATGGGCGCGCTGATGGGGAGCGACGTGCGCATGGCCGGCCCCGTGGCACTGTCGCCGCCGACCGATGTCGTTGAGCTGGCACAGGACATCGCGAGCCGGACCGGCGCGCGGATCACGATCACCGACAACCCGGCGGAGGCCGTGTCCGGGGTCGACTTCATCCATACCGACGTGTGGGTGTCCATGGGAGAGCCGAAGGACGTGTGGTCGGAGCGGGTACGGATGCTGGCGCCGTTCCAGGTCAACGCGGAACTGCTGGACAGGACGGGTAACACGGCCGTCCGGTTCATGCACTGCCTGCCGGCGTTCCACGACCAGAACACGGTGGTCGGCCGCGAGATCATGGCGCACACCGGGATGACCGCCGGTATCGAGGTGACCGACGACGTGTTCGCATCGTCGTCGAGCATCGTGTTCGACCAGGCGGAGAACCGTCTGCACACGATCAAGGCGGTCCTGGTCGCGACCCTGGGGCAGTGAGGAGGGATCATGAGGATCGTCATCGCACTGGGCGGTAACGCGTTGTTGCGACGGTCGGAACCGATGACCACACAGACACAACGGCGCAATGTTCGGATCGCCGCCCGGGCCATCGCGCCGCTCGCGGTGGAACACAGTGTCGTCGTCGTGCACGGCAACGGGCCGCAGGTGGGACTGCTGTCGTTGCAGGCCGAGTCCTACCGTGGCGCACAGCCGTATCCGCTGGACGTGTTGGACGCCGGGACGCAGGGCATGATCGGTTACCTGATCCAGCAGGAATTGCGGGGATTGCTGCCGCCCACCCACCAGGTGGCGACCATGCTCACGATGATCGCCGTCGACCCGGACGACCCGGCGTTCGCGAACCCGACCAAGTTCGTCGGGCCGACCTACTCGCGGATCGAGGCGGACGATCTGGCGGTCCGGAAGAACTGGACGTTCCGCGTGGACGGCGATGCCTGGCGCCGGGTGGTGCCATCGCCGGAACCCATAAGTGTGCTGGAGATTCTGCCGATCACGTGGCTGTTGGATCGCCAGGCGTTGGTTATCTGCGCCGGTGGTGGGGGTATTCCGATCGTACGCGACACCAAGGTCTCCGGTGCGGTCAACGGTGTGGAGGCCGTCATCGACAAGGATCTGACCGGGGAGCTGGTTGCCAGGGACGTCGGTGCGAGCCTGTTCGTGATGGCGACCGACGTGGACGGGGTCTATGCCGACTGGGGGACGCCGGGACAGAAACGGATCGACTGGACCACGCCGGAGGAGTTGTCGGCCGAGGAGTTCGCGGCCGGGTCGATGGGACCGAAGGTGGCGGCGGCGTGCCGGTTCGTCCGGCACACCGGCCGGCGGGCGGCGATCGGTTCGCTCGACGACATCACCGGGATCGTGCAGGGAGACAAGGGGACGAACGTGATGGCGGGCAGTACGCCGGGTTCAGTCTAGTCGGGAGGGCCGCTCGACCCGGCCGACCGCCGACCAGCAGCGTGAGTCGCGCTGCTGGTCGGCGGTTTCGTCGACGGGCCGGGTCAGTTGGTCCATTCTGGATCCGATTCCGCCGGGCCGCGGCGGCGACCCCATGCTCCTGGCCGGCGGAGGTAGAGCAGTGATGCGACCACGAACACGCACATCCCGAGCCATGGCGCGCCATTCCCGATGAGGTCGGTGTGTTGGTCGGGCAGCGCCGCCCGGCCCAGCAGGCCGCTCAACTCCCCGGCGATGATGATCCCGACCGCATACAGCAGCAGTTGACCCGTCACCAACGCCAGCACGCTCGCCGCCGCGACCAGTTCATCCGAGGCCAGTTCGACGGTCGCGATGGTCACCGCAACGGCCGGCGGCAACGTGACAAGTGCGGCCAGCAACGGACGCACCAGCGGGAACGCGAGGCCGTGTTGAGCGATCTCCAGCGACAGCGCCGCGATGATCCCGGCCACCGCCAGCGGCGCGAACGCGCCCGGCGCGCCCGCGCTGCGCCTGCGGACCACGATAGTGCTTGCGAGTAGACCGAAACCGCCCGCGACGACCAGACAGAGCATGGTCGGACGCAGGGCGAGGCACTGTCCGACAGCCATCGCGGTGTGCGCCGAGACCGTCGCGAATGGATGCCGACGCGACCGTGGCATCGGCGGATGATCGGGCTGGGACATGGCCACCAGCGTGCCGGCGATCTTGTCGGCGAGCATCCTTCGCCAGGGATGAACCGGGGCTACCCGTTGAGGATGCGGCTCTTCTGGGCCTCGAACTCAGCCTCCGTGAGTACTCCCCGACTACGCAGCTCCCCGAGTTCACGCAACTGGGCCAGCATCGTCTCCCCGTTGTCGGGAGCGGTCTCCTGGGTGTCGGTGACGACCTCCTGGCGGGCCCACCGGCCGGCCTGTCGGCGGGACACCCGGTTGGCGACGGCCGTTGCGGTGCCGGCGATCACGGCGGTGCGGGCGATGCCCCTGAGCAGTCCTGGCATGATCGTCCTCCGCTACTGGTCCAGTCCGTCCAATGTGGTCTCGATCACCGAGTACGGGATTCGGCCGCTGGCCACGAGTTCCGCCCCACCCCGCCGCAATGCCGTCGCCAGCGGCGCGGCCCACAGGTTCTCGTAGATCAGGATCGCGGCCGAACTGCCCGGCTCCAGCACCGCGGCGGCCCGGCCGATGTCGTCCTCGTCGACGAGCCCGGACGACGCGCCCTGGAACACGGTCAGGTCCAGGTGCTGATCGCCGTCGAAGTCGGTCAATGCGATGCCCACGATCGAATCGTCGTGGTTCCTGCGGATGAAGACGAGATCCAGCAGGCGGATGGTGCCGCGTTCGACCAGGTCGACCAGCAGCGGCAGTCCTTCGCCGGTCCGTCGGTCGTCCGGGAACTCGACGATCAGGTAGTCGATCGGTCCGATGTCGGTCATCGGTCCGACCATAGTGACCCGCGACGGCTGCCGAATCATTCGCCACGAGTGACTGATCCGCTCGGGATGAGGTGTCGCCTCGGCGGCTCGCTGGATCCTGGCGCCATGACCAAACGATTTCTGACGGTTCGACAGGCGGCGTTCATCGGTGTCGGTGCGATGGTGGGCGCCGGGATCTTCGCGCTCCTCGGCGCGGCAGGCGATGTCGCCGGTCCTGCGGTGTGGTTGTCGTTCCTGATCGCCGGGGTGATCGCGACATTACAGGGCTATTCGTTCGCGAAGTTCGGCGCACGATACCCCTCATCGGGAGGACTGCTCGAATACGTCGCCAAGGGAATGGGGGACGGGCACGTCACCGGCATCACGGCCTGGCTCGTGTACTCGGCCAACGCGATCGTGACCGCGATGGTCGCGGTGTCGTTCGGCACCTACACCAGCGCGATGTTCACCGGCGGGAACGCGGTGTGGGCGAAGGTGTTCGCCGCCGCCGTCATCGTCGTGATGACGGGGGTGAACACCGTCGGGTCGAGCCTCGTGGCGCGTGCGCAGACGGTGATCGTCTACGTGGTGCTCGGGATGCTGGTCGTCTTCGCGGTCGTCACGTTGGTCAACATCACACCGGCGCTGCTGGCGCCGTCGAAGTATCCGCCGCTGCGCGACATCGTGTCCAGCGTGGCGCTGACGTTCTTCGCCTTTCTCGGGTTCGGCATCATCACGTTCACGGCCAAGGACCTCGCGCGGCCCGCTCGCGAACTGCCCAGAGCGATGTACCTGGCGCTGGGCATCGCGACCACCGTCTACGTCGCGGTCGCGGTCGGCGTGTTCGGCACGCTCACCGTCGACGAGGTGGTTTCGTCCGGTGGGACCGCGCTGGCCGTCGCCGTGCGGCCCGCCCTGGGCAACGCGGGCTACTGGATGATGAGCGTCACCGCCGTGTTCGCCACCGCGGGTGCCACGAACGCCGGCCTGTACCCGGCCGCCGGACTGTCCGAGCGGCTCGTGGAGACGGGACAGTTCCCGCCGCCGATGGCTCGGCGGTTCGGCGGCCGGGTATCGGCAGGCCTGTTGGTCGAGGCAGGCGCGTGCCTGGTCCTCGCCGTGTTGTTCCGGCTGGACGCGATCGCCTCGATCGGCAGTGCGGTGGCGTTGCTGGTGTTCACGTTCATCACCGCGGCCCACTTCCGGGTCCGCCGGGATACCGGTGCCAGCCTGACGATCCTGGTGCTCGCGATCGCGACGGCCGGCACGGTCCTGCTGACGTTCGTGTTCACCACCCTCGTGCACGACCTGCCCTCGGTCGTCGCGCTGCTGATCGTGCTCGTACTGTCGATCGTGCTGGACTTCTGGTGGAAACGCGGCTAGTTCAGTGGCTGCCGTTCAGGGCCGCGTTCAGTGTCAGTCCCGCCTCGATCAGCGCGAGGTGGGTGAACGCCTGCGGGAAGTTGCCGATCTGCTCGCCGGTCAGGGCGATCTCCTCGGAGTACAGGCCGACGTGGTTGGCGTAGGTGAGCATCTTCTCGAACGCCTGCCGGGCCGCGTCGATCCGGCCGGCCCTGGTGAGTGCCTCGACGTAGGCGAACGTGCACAGTGAGAAAGTCCCCTCCGCGCCGTCCAGGCCGTCCGGCGACGCGGTCGGGTTGTACCGGTAGACCAGGCTGTCGGTGACCAGTTCGGTGTCCATCGCGTCGATCGTGGCCAGCCACTGCGGGTCGTGTGGACCGATGAACCCGACCGTGGGCATCCGCAGCAGGGCCGAGTCCAGCACATCCGTGTCGTAGTGCTGGACGAACGCCTGCCGTTTCGGATGCCAGCCCCGCAGCATGATCTGGTCGTGCACCCGGTCGCGCTCGTACGTCCAGAGGTCGACGTGCGCCGGGTACCCGTGCGCGGTGGCCAGGCGGATGGCGCGGTCGAACGCGACCCAGCTCATCAGCCGCCCGTAGGTGAACGGATGCCGCCCGCCCCGGGTCTCCCAGATGCCCTCCTCCGGCTGGTCCCAGTGCTCGGCCAGCCAGTCCACCACGTCCCGGATCGCGTTCCAACCCCGGTACGGCAGTTCCGCGCCCGCCTCGTGGGCCAGGTAGATGCTGTCCAGGGCCTCGCCGTAGACGTCGAGCTGGAGCTGGTCGGCCGCGCCGTTGCCCAGCCGCACCGGCCATGAACCCCGGTAGCCGGACCAGTGTTCGAGGACCTCCTCGGACAGGTCGGCGGAACCGTCGACCCGATACATGATGTTCAGCGGGCCGCCCTTGCTGTCGGCCTGCTCCCGGACCCGGTCGCCCAGCCACGAACCCAACCGGGCGGCCTCGTCGGTGAAACCGAGCCCGAGCAGCGCCCGCACCGAGAACGACGCGTCCCGGACCCACGTGTACCGGTAGTCCCAGTTACGTTCGCCACCAACCTGTTCCGGCAGGCCCATCGTGGGCGCTGCGACGATGGCGCCGGTCGGGGCGTACGTCATCAGCTTCAGTGCGATCGCGGACCGTTCCAGCATGTCGCGCCACCGGCCGGTGTACGTCGACCGGGCGAGCCACCGGCGCCAGTAGGCCACGGTGTCGGCGTGCAGCCCCTCGAACTCCGCGACCGGGATCAGCCGGGGTGGCCCGTCCGCGCCGGACTCCAACATCACGCCACGCAGTTGCCCCGCGGTCAGCCGCATGTCGAAGTGCAGGTCGCCGCCGACGACGCGGGTCTCGGCCAGCCGCTCGTGGTCGGGATCGCGGACCGTGTGCAGGGTCAGGGTGAGCGAGTCGGACGCGAAGACGGCACCGTTCTCGGTGACGTGCGTCCGATGGGACTGGCGACCGTAGTCGAACCGCGGCGCGATGACGGCGTGGAAGTCCATCCGCCCGCGTACGCACCGCAGCATCCGCACCAGCCGGTGCCGGTCGGTGGCCGGCCCGTCCAACGGCGGCATGAAGTCGACGACCTCACCGAGGCCGTGATCGGTGAAGAACCGCGTGATCAGCACGGCCGAGTCGGGAAAGTACATCTGGCTCGTGCGGTACTCGGCGTCGATGGGGGCGACCTGGAAGTGCCCGCCGTGTTCCGCGTCCAACAACGCGCCGAACACGCTCGGCGAGTCGAACCTCGGGCAGCAGAACCAGTCGATGTCGCCGTTCGTGCTGACCAGGGCCGCGGTCTGCAGGTCGCCGATCACGCCGTGGTCGGCTATTGCCGTCTCGTTCATCCGGTCAGCGCCTTCCGCTTCAGCTGCTGGAATTCGTCGTCGTCGATCGCGCCGCTGTCCAGCAGCCGCTTCGCGGCCGAGATCTGGTCCGCAGCGCCCCGCTCGGATGTGGACACGCTGCGCACGTGTCGTCGAACTCGGTGTGTGCCGCGTCCTGCTTGGCCCTGCGCCGTTCGCCGATGTCCCTGCCCTGCGCGACCAGGTAGATCAGCACCCCGATGAACGGCAGCACGATCAGCAGGACCGTCCACCCCGCCTTGCCCCATCCGGAGACGTCACCGCGATGGAACAGGTCGCCGAAGATGACGATGAGAAGCCAGAACCAGATCACCCAGCAGAAGAACACCAGCATTGTCCACATCAGATCGAGAAGGGGGTAGCCACCCGCTGCCAGGATCATGACGTCCTCCATTTCGCTACGGACCGACATCTACTGGTTAACGGGCCGGCCGCCGTCCCGCCTCGTCCGGTTCGGATGAATCCGCATGACGTGACCGTTGTTCATCCCCGACAGGTGATGTCACGGGTGATCCGGACACCTAGCGTCAGCACCCCTGAGGAGGAACCATGACCACGATCACAGCGCAACTGCCGACGCCGCAGGTCCCCACGCCGTTCACGGCGCAGGACTACCGGCGGCGGATGAACCATTCCATCGACAAGGCCATACAGTCCGGATTGGACGGTCTGATCATCTCGCCCGGTCCGGACCTGGTGTGGCTGACCGGTTATCAGCCGACGGTGCTCACCGAGCGGCTCACCCTGCTGTTCCTGATCCCCGGTCTGCCGCCGACCCTGCTGGCACCGGCGCTGGAACGGCACAACATCGAGGCGGCGCCGGGCGCGGCCGGCATCGAGATCATCGACTGGCTCGACGCTGCCGGCCCGTACCAACTGGCCACCATGCTGCTGCAGTCCAACGGGCGGTTCGGCATCTCCGACGCCATGTGGTCGGTGCACCTGCTCGGTATGCACCGCGAGTCGCCGACCGTGCGGTTCAGTCCGCTGAGCCTGTGGCTGCCGATGCTGCGGGCCGTCAAGGACGACAACGAGTTGGCGCGGATGGCGATGGCAGGCGCGGCGGCGGACGAAGCCGCGCGGGAGATCCGGCGCGTCCGCTTCACCGGCCGCCGCGAACGCGACATCGCGGCCGACCTGGCCGAGCTGCTGTGCGACTTCGGCCACGAGCGGGTGGAGTTCACGATGGTCGCGTCCGGCGCCAACGCGGCCGATCCACTGCACGTGGCCGGTGACCGGGTGATCCGGTCCGGGGACGCCGTCGTGCTGGACTTCGGCGGCACGATGCACGGCTATGGGTCGGACATCACGCGCACGGTGTGCGTCGGGCGGCCGGATCCCGAGCTGGCGCGGGTGCACGAGGTGGTGCGCGCGGCCCAGGAGGCCGCGTTCCGCGCGGTGGCGCCGGGCATGCGGTGCGAGGAGATCGACGGCGTCGCGCGGGCGGTGATCGCCGACGCCGGTTACGGCGAGCGCTTCATCCACCGCACCGGTCACGGCATCGGCGTGACCACCCTGGAGCCGCCGTACCTGGTCGACGGGGAGCGGCAGTCGGTGCAGCCGGGCATGTGCTTCTCGATCGAGCCGGGAATCTATCTGTCGCGCCGGTTCGGGGTGCGGATCGAGGACACCGTCGCGGTCACGGACACCGGCGGGCTGCGGCTGAACAACGCCGACCGAGATCTGTTCGTGGTCGAGTGATGGAGGGCGGAATGGAAATCTGGGATCTCTCGTACCGGCAGCACGTGTTCGGCGTGCTGGGGCTGCTGCGGGGTCAGTGGACCGTGGCGGTGTTGGGCACGTTGGCGCTGGGCGAATTGCAGTACAAGGACATACTCGCCGAGGTCAACGACGCCGAGGCCCGCATCGGCTGGTCGTCGCACGGCCATCCGCTCAGCGACCGCGTCCTGTCCGACACACTGCGTCGCGCCAGGGAACGTGGGCTGGTCGGCCGGCGGTCCGAGGCCAGGCCGTTCGGTCCGGTCTGGTACTGGCTGACGCCGGTCGGGCAGTCGCTGCTGTACGCGGCCCGCCCGCTGGCCGACTGGGCCGAACACCATCGCGACGTGGTGTACGGCGCGATGCGCTCCCCGCGATCGGTGGTGTGACACGACATGCCAACGAAACATCGCAGTACGGTCTGGTCCGGCTGGATCTTCTTCGCCGCGACGATGCTGCTGATCATCGGGGTGCTGAACGTTCTCGAAGGCATCGTGGCCATCGTGTACCGGGAACGCGTTGTCGTGATCCAGGATCGGTTCTACGTGGTCGACCTGGCCAGTTGGGGTGTGGTCGTCCTCGTGTCCGGCGCGCTCCTGGTCGCCGCCGCGATCGGTGTGCTGTCGGCGCGCACGTGGGCCAGGGTGACGGCGATCGTGCTCGTCTCGCTGCACGCGGTCGTCCAGGTCGGGTCGCTCGCCGCGTACCCGTTCTGGTCGCTGTTGATGCTGGGGCTGGACATCGTGGTGCTGTACGCGCTGACCGCCGGGTGGGTCGGCACGACCCGGATACGGGAGGAACTGATCAAGCCGACCCACAACGGCCACAACCACGGCAAGCCGCCGCCCGCAGGACCGAAACAGTCCACACGGGAACGTCCACGTACGAACGCCTAGCCGGAAAGCGCCGGGGCCACGGGAGAAATCCCGTGGCCCCGGCGCTTGTCTCCTCTCACGGCACCCGTCGAAGCAGGGCCTTCCGGATCTCGGACACGACGAGGACGGACAGCGCGATGCCCGTGCAGAGCAGCCACTGCGCCAGGTCCAGCTGGGTGATCTTCAGAAACGCCTGGAACGGACCGAACACGGTCGCCAGCACGATGGTGCCCAAGGAGATTCCCGATGCCAGCATCAGCGTCCGGTCGGCCAGCGTGTCCAGCGTGCACACCGACTGCCGCTCGTCCTTCGTGGCGATGGAGAAGAACAGGTTGAACAAGGAGAACGTCACGAAGCCCATGGTGTGCCCCAGCGTCGCGTCGCGTGCGTGCTCGCCCCACGCGATGGCGCCGAGCGTGCCGATCCCGATCACCATGCCGACCGTGCCCAGCCACACGATCAGGCCGCGGGACAGGATCGGCTGATCCGGCCTGCGTGGCCTGCGCCGCATCAGACCGGCGGCCGGCGCACCGTAACCCAGCCCGATCGCCTGGGACACCTGCGTCGTGAAGTTGATCCAGAGCGTCTGGAGTGGCAGCAGGGGCACTCCGCCGACGATGTTGAGGATGCTGGCGCCGAGGAAGGCCACGATGAAGCCGAACAGACAGCCCATCTGGAACCGGATGTACTTGGTCAGGTTGTCGTACAGGCCGCGACCGAGTTCCACCGCCTTGACGATCGTGGC
This sequence comes from Pseudonocardiaceae bacterium, assembly GCA_036503065.1. GTDB lineage: Bacteria > Actinomycetota > Actinomycetes > Mycobacteriales > Pseudonocardiaceae > DATEPR01. The sequence continues at coordinate 27,932 of DASXXM010000569.1, forward strand.
GAAGTTGTCGTCGGTCAGGATCATCACCGCGGCCTGTTTGGTCACCTCGGTCCCGGTGATCCCCATCGCGACCCCGATATCGGCCTTCTTCAGCGCGGGTGCGTCGTTCACGCCGTCACCGGTCATCGCGACGACCTGACCGCGTTGCTGTAGCAGCCGCACCAGGCGGACCTTGTCCTCAGGTGTCACGCGGGCGATCACGCCGATGTCGTCGAGCTGGTCGGCCGCCGCGTCGTCGCTCAGCGACTCGAACTCGGCGCCGGTGATCGCCCGCCCCTCGATGCCCAACTGGCGGGCGATCGCCGCCGCGGTCACCGTGTGGTCGCCGGTGATCATTCTGGTGCGGATGCCAGCGGCCCTGGCCATCGCGATCGAGGACCTGGCGGTCGGCCGGGGCGGGTCGACGATGCCGACCATGGCGAGCAGTTCCAGGTCGCGGATCAGCGGCAGCATATCGGCGCCGGGGTCGAAATCGGCAGGGTCGAAGTCACGGCGTGCCGTTGCCAGCACCCGCAGCCCCTGTTCGCCCAGCGACCGGTTCTCGGCGAGATAGCGCTGCCGGAACTCGCCGTTCGCGGCCACCGGGCCGGAATCGGCGTCATAGACCGTGGCCGCCCTGGCCAGCAACTGGTCGGGCGCGCCCTTGACGAAACAGCGGACCACGTCGTTGCCCGACTCGTCGGACATCCGGTGGAACGTGGCCATCAGCTTGTAGGCCGCGTCGAACGGGAGTTCGGCGATCCGGGGATACTGCTGCCGGGTCGCCGCCGCGTCCACGCCGCCCTTGGCCGCCAGCGCCACCAACGCGCCCTCGGTCGGGTCGCCGATCAGCGCGCCGCCCGCAAGCACCGCGTCGGACGCCAGGACCATCGGCAGCAGGAAGTCGTCCAGCGGGATCTCCGTCTGCCCGGCCACCCGCGTGATCCGGCCCTCGGTCGAGTAACCCTGCCCGGTCACCGTGTAGCGGCGGCCGACGACAGCGAGGTGCACCGCGGTCATCTGGTTCAGGGTCAGCGTGCCGGTCTTGTCCGAGTTGATCGCGGACGTCGAGCCGAGCGTCTCGGTCGAGCGCAGTTGCTTCATGATGGCGCCCGCCTTGGCCAGGCCCTGCGTTCCGTAGGCCAGGATCGTGGTCACCACGGCGGGCAGGCCCGTCGGGATGGCGGCGATCGCGAAGGCGACGGCGGCATTGAAGACCACGGTGACCGTGCCGCCGCGCGCCAGGTTCAGCGCCATCGATGCGACCAGCGCGACCGCGGCGATCCACAGGATCTGCCGGGTGAGCCGGTCCAACTGGCGGGTCAGCGGGGTGGTGGTCGCGGTCTCGGTGCGCAGCAGGCCGGAGATGTGGCCCACCTCGGTGGCCATGCCGGTCGCGGTGACCACGAACTCGCCGGTGCCGCGGGTGACGTTCGTGTTCATGAAGACCATGCCGGTCCGGTCGCCCAGCGGTGTCCGCACGTCGTGCACCGGATCGGTGCCCTTGGCCACCGGCAGGCTCTCCCCGGTCAGCGCGGACTCGGCGATCTCCAGTGTCGCGGTGCGCAACAGGCGGCCGTCGGCCGGCACGAGGTCGCCGGCCTCGATGGTCACGATGTCGCCGGGCACCAGTTCCTCGGCCGGGATCTCGGTCAGCCGGGCGTCCCGCCGCACCTTCGCCTTGACGATCATCATCCGCTGCAGCGCAGCCACCGCGGCCGCCGCCTTGCCCTCCTGTCGTAGGCCGAGGACGGCATTGAACATCGTCAGGAACAACAGCAGCAGACCGGTGCCCAGTTGCTTGAGCGGGTACAGGCTGCCGACACCGGCGACCACGAGCACGATCTGCATCGGATCCGCGTACTGGCGCAGGAACGCGCGCCATCGCGGCTCCGATCTGTCAGTGGCGAATGCGTTGCGGCCGAACAGCCGGGCGCGCTCGGCCACCTGCGCGGACGTGAGGCCGACGTGGCTGTCCACGTCGGCCGCGTGCAGCGCTGCCTGGCTGGTGACCATATGCCAGACGAGTCCGTCGGTAGTCGTCATGCCGACTCCTGACGCGATCGTCCGATGTAGACCAGGATGAGCAACGCCAGTAGGCCGGCGGCCACGCATCCGGCCGCCAGCAACGCCAGTACGGTCCAGGCGAACCAATGCCGGCCACCCCGGCCCGGAGCGTGGTCCGGGCCGGGGCTCTCCCCGGCGTGGTCGATGTTGTCTGTCATCGCAGCAGCATCGGCCGTCAGGCGGCCGGCCACATCACCCAGGGCGGGCGAGAAACTGGATCACGCCGAGGCACGCGCCCAGCGTCGCCGCGATCACCAGCACCGTCACGCCGCTGGGTTGGTCCAGGAAGACGAACACGAGGACCGCGACGATCAACGCGGCCAGGTCCAGCGCGGTGCGGTGCGCGAGGAACCACGCGCCGGTCCGCCCGCCGTGCCCGGCCGGCCACACCCACCGCCGCAGCCCGGCGATCACGGCGACGCTCCGCTGCCGGGTGCGCACCGCCCACGGCGACGGACCGGTGATCGCGGCCCCCACCGCGACGACCAGTCCCAGCACGAAGACGCTGCGCAGGTTGGCCCGCAGGTACCGCACCACGATGTCGAAGGAGTCGCTCACCGGGACGGAGGCCGAATCGGGCACGGTGTTCACCACCATGGCGCCCGCCACCAGCAGCGCGGCGGCCAGCAGCACCATGCTCGCCGCGAGACCGATGCCGCCGTTACGCAACGCCCGCCTGCGGTCCCTGGCCAGCGCGATCCCGCCGGCCAGCAGCGACAGCGTCACCCATCCGGCCCACGTCGCGATCACGTCCAGCAGGTGGTAGGCCGATCTGGCCCGTACCAGCGTGCTCGCGTCGGTCAGGGTGATCGTCGGATGCACCACGGGCACCACGTTGGCCGCCGTGAAACCGGATGCCACGAGGCGCTGCTTGACCGCGACGATGAACGGGGCCAGGTCCAGCAGCACCTTGCCGTGGCTGATGACCACGGCGGAACCGTTGCCGGCCAACACGTTCACCAGCTGCTGGTGCACGATCCCGGTGACCTGGTCCCAGACGGCGGCGAACCGGGCGCTCGCGACCAGGTTCCTGACCTGGGTCTGCACGAAGCCGTGTACGCCCGCCGCGAGCGAGTCGGTGAGACCGTGCAACCGATCGGCGACCCCGGCCGGCAGGCCATGGCCGGACAGCGCGTCGATCGCCTGGTCGGCCGAGCGCTGAACGTCGACATAGGTGAAGACCGTGTCCGTCACCCGCTCGGTGAGCGCCGCCTGAACCGACGGCGTGCGGATCAGCGGCGCCACGTTCGCCACGAACTGGTTCGTGTCCGCGACCTCGTCGTGCGCCCAGACCGCGACGAGCGAGACGGGCGCGAGCAGGCAGCCCAGTCCGATGAGGACGGCCGCGCCCAGCGCCCGCCACCGGTTCGCGCCGCGCGCCCGCGACCCGGTGGCGGCCCGCAGGATCGTGATCTCGTCGCGCAGCCGCGTCAACTCGGCCCGCTCGTCGGTGTCCAGCCGTTCCGTCACGCTGCGATGGTGCGGCCGGCCGGGCACCCCGGCCTCATGCGGCGGGGATGATGCGCTGACCCCGGCGATGCGATGAAGTGGTTGCTGCCACAGGGACTTTCACTCGGAGGTTGGGAATGACCAACGCACGCAGTAGCACGGCCTGGGCAGGCTGGCTCATCTTCGCCGCGGTCGTACTGGGGATCATCGGGGCGATCAACGTATTCGAGGGCGTCTTCGGGCTGATCTACCGGTACCGCACCGTCCTCGTCGCGGCACAGTTGTACGTCGTCGACGTCACCGGCTGGGCGCTGGCGCTGATCGTGTCCGGCGCGATCATGGTCGCCGCGGGCATCGGGCTCGCGTCCCGGCGGACCTGGGCCCGGATCACGGCGATCGTCGTCGTCGGAGTGCACGCGATCATTCAGGTCGCCTGGATGGGCGCGTATCCGGTCTGGTCGTTGCTGATGCTGGCGCTGGACATCGTGGTGCTGTTCGCGCTCACCGCCCGTTGGGACCGTGCGGCCGAGCCGATGAACCGGACCGGCGTGTCCACCGCCTGGGACCAGTACAGCGAACCACGGCCGCCCCGCTAGGACGGAGATGACGGACATGGCAGAAACGGAACGGCAGCGACTGGCCGAGGCCGACACCGGCCGGGTCGACTGGCGGCGTTGGGGTCCGTACCTCAGCGAGCGGCAGTGGGGCACGGTTCGCGAGGACTACGGCGATGGCAACGACACCTGGTCATCCTTCACCCACGACCAGGCGCGGTACCGGGCGTACCGGTGGGGCGAGGACGGTCTGGCCGGGATCAGCGACGACCGGCAGCGGCTCTGCCTTGCGCTGACCCTGTGGAACGGCGTCGACCCGATCCTCAAGGAACGGTTGTTCGGGCTCACCAACGCCGAGGGCAACCACGGCGAGGATGTCAAGGAATACTATTTCTATCTCGACGCGACGCCGACCTCGTCGTACCTGCGGATGCTCTACAAATATCCGCAGCGGGAATTCCCGTACGACGACCTGGTCGCGACCAATCGGGCGCGGGGGAGGTCCGAGCCCGAGTACGAGCTGCTGGACACCGGGATCTTCGACGACGACCGGTACTTCGACGTCGTGGTCGAGTACGCGAAGGCCGGCCCTGAGGACCTGCGCATGCTGATCACGGTGCACAACCGTGGCCCGGCGGACGCCGAGCTGCACGTCCTGCCGACGCTGTGGTTCCGGCACACCTGGTCCTGGGCCGGTGAAGGGCCGCAGCCGGTGCTGCGCACCGTCACCGACCCGGACGGCCGCCCCATGATCCGGACCGAGCACCAGGATCTCGGCGTGCGCTGGTTGTGCGCGGCGGCCGCGGTGCCGGTGCTGGTGACCGGCAACGAGACCGACGACGCGCGAGTGTTCGGGTCGACGAACGAGACGCCGTACGTGAAGGACGGCATCGGCCGCGCGGTGGTGCGGGGCGACCATTCCGCCGTCGACCCGAGTGGTATCGGCACCAA
>DASXXM010000570.1:0-2675 GCA_036503065.1 Pseudonocardiaceae bacterium
AGGCGCATCGAACGCGACCTGCACGACGGCGCACAGCAGCGCCTGGTCGCGGTGGCCATAACGCTGGGCAGGGCCAAGAACAAACTGGACAACGACCCGGAGTCGGCCCGAGCACTGATCGACGAGGCGCACGCGGACGCCAAGCAGGCCGTGGCCGAACTGCGCGACCTGGCCAGGGGCATCTACCCGGCGGTGCTGGGCGATCGCGGCCTGGACGCGGCGCTGTCCGCGCTGGCGGCGCGCAGCCCGGTACCGGTTGCCGTCGACGTGGACGTCTCACCGAGACCGCCGGCCGCGGTGGAAAGCGCGGCGTACTTCATCGTCGCCGAGTCGTTGACGAACCTGGCAAAGCACTCTGCTGCCGACTCCGCGCAGGTGTCGGTACGCCGCAGCGGCAACTCGGTGACCGTGCGGGTGACGGACGACGGACACGGCGGCGCCGAGGTTCGGCTCGGCGGGGGTCTTGCCGGGCTCGCCGATCGTGCCGCCACGATCGACGGCGTGATGACCGTGCGTAGCCCGCCGGGCGGCCCGACCGTGGTGACGGCGGAGTTGCCGTGCGAGTGGTGATCGCGGAGGACTCGGTGCTGCTGCGGGCCGGCATCGGTCGCCTGCTGGCCGACGAGGGCATCACAGTGCTCGCGGCGGTTGGTGACGGCACGGAACTGCTGGCCGCACTGGTAGAACATCGGCCGGACCTGGCCATCGTGGACGTCCGCATGCCACCGACGTTCACCGACGAGGGCCTGCGGGCCGCGGTGTCCGCCCGAGAACGCCTACCCGGCCTGCCGATCCTGGTGCTCTCCCAGTACGTAGAGGAGAGCTACGCGGTCGAGTTGGTTGCCGGCGGCGCCCAGGGCATCGGCTACCTGCTCAAGGAACGGGTAGCCGACGTGACCGAGTTCGTCGACGCGGTGAGGCGGGTGGCAGCCGGCGGCACGTGCATCGACCAGGAGGTCATCACCCAGTTGCTGGTACGCAAACGCCAGAACCCGGTCGACGCCCTGAGCCCCCGAGAACGTGAAGTCCTGGAACTGATGGCCCAGGGCATGACCAACACAGCAATAGCCGACCGCCTCGTCGTCTCCGACGGCGCCGTGGAAAAGCACATCGGCAACATCTTCGCCAAACTGGGCTTGGAACCCCGCCCCGAAGAACACCGCAGGGTACGGGCAGTCCTCACCTACCTGGAACAACGCTGATCTGTCCACAAGATGGACAGATAGCCGCGCCGCTGCTACCGAGCGCCAGCGCGCTCGATCCGCAAGGGATCGGATTGGACCGCCGGCAACCACCAAGGTCATCAAAGACAACCCACCGGCCGCGCCGACATGGCCAATATGCCGCCGCATGGCGGATTTGGCATACGGCCGCGTGTTTGGCGGGCCAGCGGCCCGACCTGACAGCGAAGTGGATCTTTATCACCGGCCGATGACCACGCGCGCCTGTGGCCCAGGACCACGGCCAAGTCGCATAGCCGCTGGCCGGCGCACCTCCGAACACCTCTTGGTTGAACCGGTTGATCCTCATTGAGGAGGGTTGGTTGGGCAGGTGCAAGGGGCCTCTGCGCCGCTCCCAATTGGACGCGGCACCAGTCACCAGGGCGAATCGCGATGACTAGCCGGCTGATCTGCGGAAATACGACCTTGCCGAGGCCTGACCTGTGGCCGGGCCAACCACCAAGGAGTGCGGAAACCGGTCGGGCTGGCATCGCTGTCTGGCTGACGGGTTGGTCGAGGAGCCAAACTTGGCGAATTTGGCGCCGAAACTGCCCGGCAATGTCGACCACACCGACCTCAGCCAGCCCACCAACACACACCTACGACCAGGCCCACCGATCATCGCCGACCTCAGCCAAGGCCATAAACCACCACGCCAGCCGCGGTGAGTTGTTCCTGCTGTGGGGGTCGGTGCCGCCACCTCACGCTCCTGCGTGAGGACGACGGTGTGCCGGTCGGACATGGTGGGGCTTTCCCCACCATTGGTGGGCGGCTGGCACCACATCCAAGACACCGGGCAGCACCGCTGTGTTTGGACCGTCCAACCGGGAGGCTCAGGTTGTCAGCAACCGAGCGCGGAGGGGCGCCATGTCTACCACCACAACCCGTATCTCGGCGCCGCCGGTCGTCGGGCGCGGCAGGGATCCGTTCATCGATCTGCTGCGTGTCGGCGCGGTTGTGACCGTGGTGGTCGGCCACTGGATCATGCCGGTGCTCGTCTGGCGCCACGGCACGCTTTCGGCGGGCACCTCGCTGGCCACGCCGGGTTGGTGGGTGCTGACCTGGTTCGCTCAGGTGATGCCGGTGTTCTTCTTCGCGGGGGGTGCGGCCAACTATCACTCCTACACTGCCGCGCTACAGCGTGGCGGTGACGCGCGCACCTGGCTCGCCGGCCGGGTGCGGCGGCTGGTGGTGCCTGTCATACCACTGCTGCTGGTGTGGCTGGCTCTGCCTAGGGTGCTGGTCGACTTCGGGGTTCCTGATCAACCGGTCGCGGTGGGGGCCGGTGTTGTCGGGCAGCTGCTGTGGTTTCTGGCCGTCTATCTGCTCGCCACGGCGGCCACTCCCCTCATGCGTGCCGTTGCGGGGCGGTGGGGTCTTGCTGTGCCGGTGGTTCTCGGCCTTGGCGCCTTCGGTGTGGACGCCTTGCGGTTCCATGGGTTGCCGCTGGTTGGC
>DASXXM010000571.1:0-9195 GCA_036503065.1 Pseudonocardiaceae bacterium
CCGCGCCACCTGCTCGATCCGAGCCGATCCTCGATGGTCGCGCGGAAAACTGATCGTGGTCGCCGAATATGACTGGGGCCGACGACCATCAAATAGTGATCTTGCTATAGCAAATAGCAAATAGCAAATAAGACGCGGGTGACCCCAGCCCAGCCAACGAACTCGGTCGCGCTGCATCCCACCTCTCGTCGGACTCAGGCGCAGACAAAGACGCACAACCGCTGGATAGATATCCTCTCGCTATAGCAAACAGCACATAGCAAACAGCAACTGGCCCAATGCCTCTGAACAGGCCCCTTGTTGGTTGATCCTCCATTGCGGAGGGTTGGTTGGGCAGGTGCAAGGGATCTCTGTGCGGCTCCCTCGATCGAAGCGGTACCGGTCGCCGGGGCGAATCGCGCTGACCACCCTGTGGTCTGCCAAGCAGGACTTTGCCGAGTCTGTCGTCGGGCTCAGGGCATTCGCTCGTATGCGGGCAACGTCAGGAAATCGACGAAGTCGTCGGCGACGGCGACCTCCATGAAGGTCGCGCGTGCTTCGGCGTAGTCGTCGGCCGGACCGGGCAGCTTGCCGATCTCCTCATCGGCAATCTTCTCGACCTGCTCGCGGGTCACCATCTCGCCGGTGTCCAGTTCGACGCCGTTGTGCAGCCACTGCCACACCTGCGACCGGCTGATCTCGGCGGTCGCCGCGTCCTCCATGAGGTTGAAGATGCCGACGGCGCCGTTGCCCCGCAGCCAGGCCGCCAGATACTGGATACCGACGCTGATGTTGTTGCGCAGCCCCGCTTCGGTGACCGTACCCGGAGTGGACGCGACGTCCAGCAACTGTCGCGCCGCCACCGACACGTCTTCGCGCTTGCGGTCCAACTGGTTGGGCCGGTCGCCAAGGACGCCGTCGAAGACCTCGCGGCAGATCGGCACCAGGTCCGGGTGCGCCACCCACGAGCCGTCGAAGCCGTCACCCGCCTCGCGGGTCTTGTCCTCGCGGACCTTGGCCATGGCGTTCTCGTTGACCGCGACGTCCTTGCGGCTGGGGATGAACGCGGCCATGCCGCCGATCGCGTGCGCACCGTGCTCGTGGCAGGTCCGCACCAGCAGTTCGGTGTACGCCCGGATGAACGGCACCGTCATCGTGACCTGCGCGCGGTCGGGCAGCATGAAGTCGCGGCCCCTGGTGCGGAACTTCTTGATGACGCTGAAGATGTAGTCCCAGCGACCCGCGTTCAGCCCGGCGGAGTGCTCGCGCAGCTCGTAGAGGATCTCCGCCATCTCGAACGCCGCCGGATAGGTCTCGATCAGCACCGTGGCGCGCACTGTGCCGGCCGGGATACCGCGCAGGTCCTGGGCCCGCACGAAGACGTCGTTCCAGAGCCGGGCCTCCAGGTGGCTCTCCATCTTGGGCAGGTAGAAATAGGGCCCACGGCCCGCGTCGATCTGCGACTGGGCACAGTGGACGAAGTAGAGGCCGAAATCGAACAGACCGGCGGACATGGGCTCGCCGTCGACGAGCACGTGCTTCTCGGGCAGGTGCCAGCCACGTGGTCGCACCACGATCGTGGCGATGTCGTCGGCCAGTGCGTAGGACTTTCCTTCCGGGCTGGTGAAGTCGATCTCCCGTCGCACGGCGTCCCGCAGGTTCAGCTGCCCCTCGACCATGTTCTGCCACAACGGCGTGTTGGCGTCCTCGAAGTCGGCCAGCCACACCTTGGCGCCGGAGTTCAGCGCGTTGACGGTCATCTTCCGGTCCGTCGGGCCGGTGATCTCGACCCGCCGGTCCACCAGGCCGGGCGCTGCCGCGGCGACCTGCCAGTCGCCGTCGCGGATGTCCCTTGTCTCGTCGAGGAAATCCAGCGTGCCGCCGGCGGCCAACGCCGCGTAACGGCGGTCACGCGCGGCGAGCAATGTCCGCCTGCGGCCGTCGAACGTCCGGTGCAGGTCGGCGAGGAACGCCACCGCCTCGTTCGTCAGGATCTGGTCGTATCGATCACCGGACGGACCGGTGATCTCGACGCCGGGGACGCTGACCATCGACACCGCTCCCATCCGCAGGCCAAATGTCATTCCGTGGCACGGAATTGCCCATTTCGTACCACAATCTCGGTGATGTCGCCATGCCTGGATCTTAGTGGTGGGCGGTTTGGCGGATTCCGCCGATCTGGGCGGATGCCTCGGGCCACCAACGCGACGGGCGGGATCGATCAGGGCGTACTGATCGACCCAGCCCGTCGCCAAGCGGTGGGTGAGCTAGTCCAGGAGATCCTCGATCAGGACGGGGATGTGCCGGACCCGGATGCCGGTGGCGTTGTAGATGGCGTTGGTGACCGCCGCCGCCATGCCCACCGTGCCGATCTCGCCGATTCCCTTGGCACCGACGGCGTTGTGCAGGGTGTCCGGGTACTGCACGAAATGGACGTCGACATCGGGGATGTCCGCGTTCACCGGGAGCAGGTAGCTCGCCAGATCGCCGTTGGCCAGCCTGCCGTTCTCGTCCATCTCCAGACCCTCGTGCAGGGCCGCGGACACACCCCAGATCATGCCGCCGAGGATCTGGCTGCGCGCCGCCTTGGCATTGATGATCCGGCCGGCATCGAAGACGCCGAGCATCCGGGACACCCGGGCCTCGCGCGTCCACTTGTGCACCCGGACCTCGCAGAACTGGGCGCCGAACGAACTGAACGAATGCTTCGTCAGCTCCTCGCCGGGCGCGGACGAGCCGGTCACCGAGATCGACTCGCGGCGCACCGCCCGCAGCAGCTCGCCGAAGGTCATCGACCGGCCCACCGCCAACACGCGACCGTCCGCGTACGACACCTCAACGCCATCGAACGGCGCGCCGGGGGACGACGCCACGGCCAGCAACTCGTCGATCGCCGCGGCCGCGGCGATCATGATCGCCGACCCCGCACTGGCTGTGCCGCTCGAACCGCCCGACATGCCGCCGGGTGGAAACGCCGAGTCCCCCAGTCGCGGTGTCACTTTGGCAGGCGAGATGTCGAGCGATTCGGCGCCCACCATGGCAAGCACCGTCAACAGGCCGGTGCCGGGGTCCGCGCCGCTGGTCGCGACCACGGCCGTGTCGTCGTCCCGCAACGTGACCGCGATCGACGCCGGGAAACGGATGGCGGGAAACATGGCGCCGGCCATGCCGAGGCCGATCAGCCAGTCGCCCTCCGTTCGGCCATGGGGCGTGCGGTGCGCCCAGCCGAACCGGGCCGCGCCGACGCGATAGCACTCGTCGAGGTGCTTGCTCGACCAGAGCAGGTCCCTGCCGGGCGGTGCGGTCGAGTTGTTCCGCAGGCGGAGCTCGATCGGGTCCATGTTCAGCGCGACGGCCAGTTCGTCCATCGCGCTCTCCAGCGCGAACGAACCGGGCGCCTCCCCCGGCGCCCGCATGAACGTGGTCGGCGGGATGTTCAGCGGCACCATTTTCTGGCTGATGGCCAGGTTCCGGGTGGAGTACCACTCTCGTGAGGTGCCGTGCGACGTCGGTTCGACGAACGACCGGTCCATCGGCGTGCTGCACCACGAGTCGTGGCGTACCGCGATCAGTTCGCCGTCCGCGGCCGCGCCGAGGGTGATCTTCTGCACGGTCGCGGCACGGTTCGCGGTCGCGGTGAAGACCTGTTCCCGGCTCAGCACCACCTTGACCGGTCGGTTGAGGGTCCTGGCCGCCGCGGCGGCCAGGAACGCCGCGACGGACGTACGGGCCTTGCCACCGAACGCGCCGCCCACGAACGGATTGATCGACCGCACCGACCCCGGTTCCGCGTCCAGCGCGATGGACAGCTCCATCACCTGGAGGTTGGTCCCCTGGCTCCCGCTGTAGACCGTCAGGCCGTCGGAATCCCACACCGCGACCGCGGAATGCGGCTCCATCGCGGCATGGTTCTGGGGCGCGGTGGTGTAGGTGGCCTCGACCACCACCGGGCTCTCGGCCAGGACGTCCTCGATGGACGTGACTCCGGGCGCGAGGACCTCGAGGGTCGCGGGCGCGCCGTCCCGGGCCTCCGGCGCGTCCTCCGCGGACGCGAGGCCGTCGGTCAGCGAGGTCAGGGCCGGACGCTGGTGGTAGGCGACCGCGACGGTCATCGCCGCGTCCCTTGCCTGCTCGTAGGTCTCCGCCACCACGAAGCCGATCGGCTGGCCGTAGTAGGCGACTTCCTTGGTCTGCAAGGGAACCCACGTGTCACCGAAGATCGGCGTGCTTGCCGTCCGCAGGTCGAGCGGGTCGAACGGCGAATACACGCCGAGCACCCCCGGCGCACTCTTGGCCGCCGTCACGTCCATGGCCTCGATCTCGCCGTTGGCGATCGTGCTGACCACGAGGTAGCCGTGGGCCATGCCGGGAAAGTTGTTGTCCGCGCCGTACTTGGCCCGGCCGGTGACCTTCAGGGGGCCGTCCACCCGGCTGGTCATCAACGACTCCCCTCGATCAGTGCGCGAACAACCGTCCGCTTCAGCAAGGACACCTTGAAACCGTTGCCGGACAACGACCTTGCCCCGTCGGCCGCCACGGACGCGGCGTCGACGAAGGCCGCCTCGGTCGCGGGCGCACCGCGCAGGGCCGCCTCGACGCCGGCCAGCCGCCACGGCCTGGTCGCCACGCCGCCGACGGCCACCCTGGCGTCGACGATCCGCGCGTCCCGGATGTCCATGGCGACCGCGGCGGAACAGAGCGCGAACTCGTAGGACTCCCGGTCCCGCACCTTCACGTAGGTGGACCGCTGGGCCCAGTCCAGCCGCGGCACCACGACCTCGGTGATCAGCTCGCCCGGTCGCAGGTCGTTCTCCACGTCCGGGGTGTCGCCCGGCAGGCGGTAGAAGTCGGCCAGCGCGACGGTACGGGTGCCATCGGCGCCGGCCAGTCGGATCTCCGCGTCCAGGGCGACGAGGGCGACCGCGACGTCACTGGCGTGCGTCGCCACGCACGAATCGCTGGTGCCGAGTATGGCGTGCATCCGGTTGGTCCCGGCGATGGCCGGGCAGCCGCTGCCGGGGGTACGTTTGTTGCAGGGCGTGTTGACGTCGCGGAAGTAGCCGCAACGGGTGCGCTGCAACAGGTTGCCGCCGATGCTGGCCATGTTGCGCAGTTGCTGGGACGCACTCAGCAGCAGGGCGCGGGAGATGGCCGGGTACACGCCGGGGTGCCGGGCGATGTCGCTCATCCGCTCCAGCGCGCCGATCCGCAGGCCGTCACCGGTGTCGATGCCGCGCAACGGCAGCCCATTGATGTCCAGGACATGGTGCGGCGTCAGCACATTGAGCTTCATCAGGTCGACCAGCGTTGTTCCGCCGGCAAGGAAGGTCCCCGGCGATGCGATGGCCGCTTCGACGGTCGCGGGTGCCGTGAGGTCAAAGGGTCGCATCGGCCCGCCTCGCCTGGTCGACGGCGGCGACGATGTTCGGATAGGCCGAGCACCGGCAGATGTTGCCGGACATGAACTCCCGGACATCGTCGACGTCCTGCTCGATCGCCGCGACCGCGGACATGATCTGGCCGGACGTGCAGAACCCGCACTGGAGGGCGTCCTGGTCGACGAACGCCCGCTGGACCGGGTGCAACCGGTCCCCCGCGGACAGTCCTTCCACCGTGCGCACCGGCTGCCGCACGGTGGCAGCCAGCGTCAGGCAGGAGAGCACGGGCCTGCCGCCGACATGCACGGTGCAGGCGCCGCACTGACCACGGTCGCAGCCCTTCTTCGGGCCGGTGATGCCGAGGCGTTCGCGCAGCGCGTCCAGCAGGGTCACGCCGGGATCGACACTCAGCCGTTCGGTCTTGCCGTTGATCTCGAGGGAGATGTCCACCAAATCTCTTTCCCGCGGGTCACCGCCGGACACCCGCCGACGACCGGGGTGATCACCAATCGAGGTTCGGCGCCGTCCGGCCGGGCCCGTCACGAGCGGACCGGATATCTATCCGTGTATGCTCCGCACGCTATCGGATTCTTATCCGCTTCGCAATCCTGGAGCCGCACCAGGTCAGCGGGAGGGACGATGACGTCGGGATCGGTCAACGCAAGACGCGCGGACACGCGCCGCAACCACGAGCGCATCCTCGCGGCGGCGCTGGAGTCGCTGACCGCGTCGGGCGAGGTGTCGTTCAACGCCATCGCGAAGAAGGCCGAAGTGGGTGTCGGCACCGTGTACCGGCACTTCCCCACGCCGGAGGCGCTCGTTCTGGCCGTCTACCGGCGCGAGGTGGAGCACCTCGTCGACATCGTGCCGACCCTGCTCGAATCGAACACGCCGGAACAGGCATTCCGCGCGTGGACCGGTCACCTGGCGCGCTACATGATGACCAAGCGAGGCTTGGCCAACGCCCTCCGGATCGCCACGATGTCCCAGGAGGAACTGTTCGCGAAGGCCTACGAAGCCATGCTCGGCGCGGTGTCCACCCTGCTGGAGGCCAACGTCCGGGCCGGCTCGATCCGGGCCGATCTCGATTCGTCGACCGTGCTGCGCGCGTTGGGCGGCCTGCTGCATCTCAACCCGGGCAGCGACTGGCAGGCCCAGACGGAGAGCCTCACCGACCTGTTGTGGACCGGTATGCGCGCGGACAGCGCAGGCGGCTGATCACGACGCGGTGAGCCGCGGCAGCCGGTGCCGCACCACGGGTACCGCCAGCACGATGGCGAAGCCCCCGGTGGCGACCGCGAGGATCGCGAAGCTGGGTGGCAGCACCGGCACCGCGTAGCTCAGCCCGAGGCCCAGCCACACGTCGAGCACGGCGATGGCGACCGACAGGCCCAGCGCCAGATAGGGCCGCGCGGTCAGCCGTTGCGCGGTGCCGGCCGGGGTGGCCAGCAGACCGAGCAGCAACAGCGCGCCAACGGCCTGGGTGGCTTCGGCGGTGGCGGCGCCGACCAGGGCCAGGAACGCGAACCCCAGGAACCGCACCGGCACGCCACGCGCGGCGGCCACCGCGGGGTCCAATGTGGCGAACAGCAACGGCCGGGCGATCACCACCAACAGCAGGCAGACGACCACGGCCACGATGACGGCCAGTCGCGCGTCACCGGTGCTGATGCCGAAGATCGAGCCGAACAGGACGTTGACCCCGGCGGCACCGTTGCCCGTGCTGCGGCTGGTCGTGTAGAGGGTGAGGAAGAAGACGCCGAGCCCGAGCACCCACGCGAAGATGCTGCCGATGACCACGTCGTCGGCCTGCCCGCGCCGGCCGACCGCGCCCATCAGCAGGGCGATCGCGATGGTCAGCGCGAACAGCCCGATCCGCAGGTCGATGCCGAACGCGAGCGCGGCCAACGCGCCGGTGAACGCCACGTGCGACAGCGCGTCGCCGGTGAACACCTGCGCGCGCAGCACCAGGAAATGGCCGACCAGTCCGCAGGCCACCGCGACCGCGGTTCCCGTGATGATCGCGGTGACGAAGAACGGATGGGCGAACGGACCGTTGATCAGTCCGGTGTGGACGATGATGTTCACGACGCGGTCGCCGCCCGCCCGGCGCGCGCGCCGACACCGCGGGCCACCCGCGTCACCACGTACACCGCGAACGCCAGCGAGCTGACGAAGAACCCGATCGGATACACCGAGTAGTAGGCCGCGCTCAGGCCGATCCAGGTCACCAGCACCGCGATCACCACGGTCAGCACCAGGCTGACCACCGGACGGGCGGTCAGCGCCTGAGCAGTGGCGGCCGGCATCACCAGCAGCGCGAACACCAGCAGGGTGCCGGTGATCTGACTGGCCTCCGCGACCGCAGCACCGAGCAGGACCAGAAACGCCGTGGCCACCAGGCGCATCGGGATGCCCCGCGCCTCGGCGGCAACGGGGTCGATGCTCACGAACAGCAACGGCCGACCGATGACCGCGAGCACCGCCAGCACGACGACCGTGACTACCAGCAGCAGCACCACCTCAGGGTCCGTGATGCCCAGGAACGTGCCGAACAGCAGCGCGTTGATGCCATTAAGGAAACCCTTGTACAGCGCGATGAACAGGAACCCGCACGCGAGCGCGAACGCCTGCACGGTGCCCGTCACCGCGGACTCGTGCCCGTAGCTGCCCGCGCCCGCCCGGGGAATGGCCGCGATGACCAGCGCCGCGCCGACGCAGAACGCGAAGTAGCCGTACGTCGCGCTCACCCCGATCAGCGTCGCGCCCGCCGCGCCGGGAAAACCGACCAGCGCGAGGGTGTGCCCGGCGAACGCCTGCCGCCGCAGCACCATGAACCAGCCCATCACCGCCGAGGCCACCGCGATGATCGTCCCGGCCCGGAAGGCGTTCACCATGAACGGAAACGACCACAACTCCCGGATGTCGTCGACGACGTTCCAACTCGGCCCAACCACGCCGTCAGCCAACCACACCGGAACCCGCCGAGCCCTTCACGACTTCCCGCTCGCCTGGGCCAGCGCCGCCTCGATGCCCTGCAACTGTTTGACCTGCCACTGCTGGAAGGTCGCGGTGGCCGGGTCCAGCGTCTCCGTCACGGTGGTCACCGGGATGCCGGCGGCCTTGGCCGCGTTGACCTGCGCCTGCACGTCCGGCGTGGCGTTCTGGCTGTTGAACACGTAGACCTTGATCAGCTTGTGCTTGATCTGGTTGTCGATGGTCGTCTTGTCCGCCGCGGTCGGCTCGCTGCCCTCGCTGATCGCGGACAGGAACGTCGCGGGCGTCAACATCGTCAGACCCAGACCGTCGGCCAGCGGGGACACGATCGACTCCGACGCGCCGATCGGGGTGCCGGCGTACCTGCTCCTGATGTCGGAGATCAACTGGTTGTACCGCGCCAGCCCCTGGGTTTCGAAGCTCTGCTTCTGCTGGTCGAAGTAGGCCGCGTCGGCCGGGTCGATCTTCCGGTAGTCGGCGGTGATCTGCTCGATCATCTGGTGCACGTTCGTCGGCGAGTACCAGCGGTGCGGGTTGCCGCCCTCCTTGATGCCGACCAGGTCGCCGACGGTCAGCACGGTCCGGTTCTCGACCGGGTTCGCCGCGACGAGCTTGGTCGCCCACGGGTCGTAGCCGATCCCGTTGATGATCATGAACTGCGCCGACGCGATCGTCCTGGCGTCCGCCGGGGTCACCTCGTAGGCGTGCGGATCGGTGTCCGGGTTGGCGATGATGCTGGTCACCGTGACGTGGCTGCCGCCGAGTTGCTTGGCGATGCTGCCCCAGAAGTTCTCCGCGGCCACCACCGTGATCGTGGTACCGGAGCCGCCCGACGAGCCGG
>DASXXM010000572.1:0-13360 GCA_036503065.1 Pseudonocardiaceae bacterium
CGACGTCTCGATCACCGGCTACAACGACGTCGACTTCATGCGCAGGCTGACCCCGGCATTCACCACCGTCCGGGTGCCGCTGCACCGGATGGGCGTGCTGGCGGCCCGCACCCTGCTGCGCTGGACCAACGGCGACGAGCCGGAACGCAGCGCCCAGACCCTGCTGCCGGTCGAGTTCATGCGCCGCGGCACGACCGCGCCCGCACCCGTGGCCCAGCTCTGATCCAGCGCCGCCGGATGCCACCGGCACATGCCACCATTTTCCGGTAGCATGGGGCGGTGACTACGATGACGCTGCGATTTCCCGACGATCTGGACGCAGAAGTGCGCGCGGCCGCCGAAGCCGAGCATGTCTCGATCAACAGCTTCGTGATCGAGGCGATCCAGGACCGTCTTGACGCGATGCACAAGGAATCGGTACTGGCCATCGCCCGTGATGTCATCAGCAGGGACGCGGAGATTCTTGGTCGCCTGGCAACGGCGTGATCAGCTATCTCACCACTGGCGACCTGGTGGCACTGGCACATGCCGCGATGGGCGGCAACGCGCTGATCCGCGACATCGGTCTGATCGACTCGGCCGCTCATCGACCGATGGCGTCCGCGTTCGGGCAGGAGGCGTATCCGGATCTCCATGTGAAGGCGGCCGCGCTGTTGCACTCGATCCTGCGGAACCACCCTCTTGTGGACGGCAACAAGAGGTTGGCGTGGGTGGCCTGCCGAACCTTTCTGATACTCAACGGCGCCGACTTTGTCCCGGACGCCGACAAGGTGACCTCCTTCGTCCTCGCCGCGGCCAGTGGCGAGGAGGACGACCTGGAGAAGATCGCTTCGGTCCTGCGGACCTGGACCGCTTGATCTGAACCGCCGATTCGTTCCCACGTGCTGGATGGAAGACTCATGGCATGGCCGGGCTGACCGATTCGCGCGTACGCGCCGCCGTCGAACTCGATCTCGCGAGCGCGCGGGAGTACGTCGGACTCCACGAATACGACGGCGTCCTGCAGGACCTCTCCCCCGACGCGGTCGCCACCGCGCTGAGCAGGCTCGGTGCCGGCCCGCTGCCCGCCGACCCGTTCGACGCTGCCGTCGTCGGCGTGCACGAGGACGGCCTGCGAGCCATGTACGCCGAGGCGCAGGTCCACCGAACCAACCCGTTGGTGCACGTCACCGCCATGGACCTGGCCGGCTACGACCGCGAGTACGCGCCGGCCGCGGAACGCGCGAAGGCCAGGGAGCGGCACCTGCGGTCCTGGCCGGACGCCGTCGACAACGCGGTGGCCGCGCTGGACCGGGTCCCCGCGCCGGTCGCCACCGCGACCCTGCCCGCCGTGCGCGGCCTGGCCGCCGGCATCGACGACCCGCGGTGCCTCGCGGCCGTGCAGCGGTTCACCACCCACGTCGAGCAGGCCGCCCGCGACGGCGAGCCGTCGGCGGCGCTGGGCCCCGACCGGTTCCTCCGACTGCTCGGCGCGGGCGAAGGCATGACGTTCGACCTGGCCGCACTGGCCGACACCGCGGAACGCGAAGCCGCGCGGCTGCGCGCCGTCCTGGCCGAGGCCGTCGAGCGGCACGCCCCGGGCGAGCGGCCCGCCGACGTCGTGCCCGTCCTGATGCGCGACCACGCGGCCACCACGGCCGAGGTCACGGCCGAGGCGGCGGCGCTGATCAGCGAGGTGACCGCGTTCGCCATCGACAACGACCTGATCGGCGACCCCGGCGGCGTCTGCCTTGTCGGCCCGGCACCCGCGTCCCGCTCGTACGCCCAGGCGATGATGTCCTGGTCGGCGCCCTACGAGCCGGACGCGCCGAGCTGGTACTACATCGTGCCGCCCGACCCGGCGTGGTCGGCGGAGGAGATCGAGGAATGGCTCGCGGTCTTCAGCCGCACGTCGCTGCCGGCGATCACCGTGCACGAGGTGACGCCCGGCCACTACGCGCACGGCCGCGCCATGCGTGGCCTGACCAGCGACGTGCGCCGCTGTCTGCCGTCCGCGGCGTTCATCGAGGGCTGGGCGCACTACAGCGAGGAACTGTATGCGGAGCAACGGTTCCGCGCGGGCGAGCCGCGGTACGTGATCGGGATGTGCGTCGAGGCGCTGCTGCGTGTCACCCGGCTGTACTGCTCGATCGGCCTGCACACCGGCGGCCTGTTCGTCGCGGACGCCACCGCCCGCTTCGAGGCCGATGCCTTCCTGCGCGGCACCGCCGCCACCGGTGAGGCGCGGCGCGGCACCTACGACCCCACCTACGGCCGCTACACCCTGGGCAAGCTGGAAATCCGCCGAGTGCGTGAGCGGGCCCGCGACACCTGGCAGGGCGACTACACCCACCGACGCTTCCACGACGCGCTGCTCTCCCTCGGCATGCCGCCCATCGGGCTCCTCGAACGTGCGGTGGTCGGCGACCTCGCCCACTGACCCGCCGGCAGCCCTTCGCAAGCGGACCGCAAGAAAAGCAAAAACCAGGGCGTCAGCAAGTGATTTCTTGCCGGCCCAGCGTGGCGCTTGCGTCGGCCTTGTCATGGTCGCAATTCGGACGGACCACGTGTCGAACTCCCTCCTGTCGGCTGATCGGCCGATGGCATCAAGCTGACCTGGCCCGTTCGCCTCGGTACCGCGGCCGATGATCCCCGCCGGGTTCACCCATCCGCACAGTTGGGGGTGGCGTCGCTTGCATTGGTGCGGGAAGGTTGTCCGGTCTACGGCCGAGGCCCCACGTGCGCGCCCGGCCGAACAGTGCTGTAGTCGCAAATTTGCATTCACATGTTTAAATTTATCTGTCACACATCCGTATATTGCGTAGTCGTGTCGACAGAATTACGGTCGTTAGACCGCCCATACCGGCGTTCGCATCGGCCCGCGACCCGGATCGATCCAGCGCCGCCCACCGGGAGTCAAGTGAGGCGACGCGACGTGTCCATGACTCCGTCTACGACTGCACGCGCTCACCGTTCACCCCGCTCAGGTCGGAGCCGCCGACGGTGTCGGTCCCAGCATTACCTGCCGAAAGTGAGCACACGATGTTCCGGTCCACCCGAAATCTTCGACGAACCATCGTCCTGATGGCCGGTGCCGCCCTGGTGGCCGCCGGCGCGGGCGCCGTGATCGCGGCACCGGCCGCCGCGGCGACCGCCACCGGCGGCAACGGCGCCACATTGCCCTACGTAGAAGTGCAAGCGGAGAACTCGCCCACCAACGGAACGATCATCGGGCCGAGCTGGTCCCAGGGCCAACTGGCCGACGAGGCGGGCTTCCGCAAAGCCGTGACCCTCCAGGGCACCGGCAAGTCCGTCACGTTCACCACCCCGGTCGCGACCAACTCGATCAACTTCCGATACAGCATCCCGGACACCTCGAGCGGCGCGGTCTACACCGCGCCGCTGTCGCTGTACATCAACGGCGCCAAGCAAACCGACTTCACCCTGACGAACGCCTACAGCTGGTACTACGGCGGCTACCCGTTCACCAACTCGCCGGGCAGCAACCCGCACCACTTCTACGACGAGACGCACCGCCTGTTCACCCAGACCTTCCCGGCCGGCACGACGTTCACGCTCCAGGTCGACTCCGAGGACACCGCGTCCTCGTACACGATCGACTTCGCCGACTTCGAGCAGGTCGGCGCGGCGCTGCCGCAGCCGGGCGGCTCCGTGTCGGTGACCAGCAAGGGCGCCGACTCCTCCGGTGTCGCGGACGCGACGTCGGCCTTCAACGCCGCGATCGCATCGGCGGGCGCGGGCGGCACGGTGTGGATTCCACCGGGCACCTACAACATCCCGGGGCACATCAGCGTCAACAACGTCACCGTGGCCGGCGCGGGCATGTGGTACTCGACGGTCACCGGCACCGCACCCGGCTTCTACGGCAACTCCGCGCCGTCCCCGAGCACCAACGTGCACCTGC
Source organism: Pseudonocardiaceae bacterium (assembly GCA_036503065.1). Classification (GTDB taxonomy): domain Bacteria; phylum Actinomycetota; class Actinomycetes; order Mycobacteriales; family Pseudonocardiaceae; genus DATEPR01. Next base: position 3,905 of record DASXXM010000572.1, read on the forward strand.
AGAACTTCGCGATCTTCGGCAACGTGCAGGAGCGCAACGACAGCGCGCAGGTCAACGGCATCGGTGGCGCGCTGAGCAGTTCCAGCGCCACGAATATCTGGATCGAGCACATGAAGGTCGGCGCCTGGATGGACGGCCCGATGAACGGCCTGACCTTCAGCGGCATGCGCATCAGGGACACCACCGCGGACGGCATCAACTTCCACGGCGGCGTCACCAACTCGACGGTCACCAACTCGGACATCCGGAACACCGGCGATGACGGCATCGCGACCTGGGCCGACGCCGGCCTCGGTGCCGACGCGAACGACATGATCTCCAACAACACCGTGGAGTTCCAGCAGCTCGCCAACGGCATCGCGATCTACGGCGGCCACGACAACACCGTCACCGGGAACCTGGTGCAGGACTCCGGCATCACTCAGGGTGGCGGCATCCAGGTCGGGCAGCGCTTCAGCTCCACCCCGGTCGGCCTGACCACGATCAGCAACAACACGCTGATCAGGGACGGCAGCCTCGACCCGAACTGGCAGTTCGGCGTCGGCGCGCTGTGGTTCGACGGCAGCCAGGGCGCGATCACGGGCCCGATCAACGTGACCAACGCGCTGATCGAGCAGAGCCCGTGGGAAGCGATCCAATGGGTCGAGGGCACTGTCAGCGGCGTCAACCTCAACAACGTGACGATCGCCGGCACCGGCACCTGGGCACTGCAGGAGCAGACCGGCGGCACCGCGTCGTTCACCAACGTCGTGGCGACCGGCGTAGGGCAGAACCCGCCGAGCTACAGCTGTGAGGGCGGCAACTTCACCGTCACCGACGGTGGCGGCAACTCCGGTATCGCCGCAACGCAGTGCGGCGCCACCAACCCGACGCCGGTCTTCCCGCCCTACCCGGCCACCGGCGTGCAGGCCCAGCCCGGCGCGCTGAACTTCGGTTCGGTCGCGACCGGCGCGACGAGCCCCGCGCAGACCGTCACCGTGTCCAACCCGACCGGTTCGGCCGCGTCGGTGTCATCCATCGCCACCGGCGGGGACTTCGCGCAGACCAACAACTGCGGTTCGTCGATCGCGGCCAACGGCTCGTGCACCGTCAGCGTGACCTTCAATCCGACGGCGGCGGGCAACCACACCGGCAGCCTGACCGTCAACGCGGGCGGCATCACCAACACCGTCAGCCTGTCCGGCACCGGCACCGCACCCGGCCCGGTGCTCAACACCAACCCGGCCAACCTGTCCTTCAACAGCACGGTGGTCGGCGGGACGGCCACCGCGCAGACCGTGACCGTGACCAACTCCGGCACCGCACCGGCATCCATCTCCAACGTCGCGGTGACCGGGGACTTCAACCAGACCAACAACTGCGGCACGGTAGCGGTCGGCGCGTCCTGCGCGGCGACCGTGTCGTTCAAGCCCACCGCGGGCGGCGCCCGGTCCGGCACGCTGACCATCACCAGCAACGCCAACAACAGCCCGACCACGGTGTCGCTGGACGGGTCCGGCATCGACAGCACCACGAACATCGCCGCGGGCACGCCGGCATCGGCCAGCTCGACCAACGGCACGTTCGCGGCGTCGAACATCACCGACGCCGATCCGTCGACGTACTGGGAGAGCGCGAACGGCTCGTTCCCGCAGTGGGCCCAGGTCAATCTCGGCCAGAACTTCAGCATCGGCAAGGTGGTCCTGAAGCTCCCGCCGTCGACCGCGTGGGGTGCGCGCACCCAGACGCTGTCGGTGCAGGGTTCCACTGACGGCACGAACTTCTCGACGATCGTCGGTTCGGCCAACTACACGTTCGACCCGAACACCAACAACAACACGGTCGCCATCACCTTCAACGCCACCACGGCGTGGTGGGTCCGGGTGAACATCACCGCGAACACCGGTTGGCCCGCGGGCCAGCTGTCGGACTTCGAGGTCTTCCCCAGCGGTGGCAGCAGCACGCCGTCACCGACGCTGTCGGCCGCCCCGAGTTCACTGTCGTTCGCCAGTCAGGCACTGAACACCAACAGCGGCACGCAAACGGTGACGGTGACCAACACCGGCAGCGCGGCGGCCGTCGTGACGAGTATCGGGATCACGGGTGACTTCGCGCAGACCAACACCTGCGGGGGGTCCATCGCGGCAGGCGCATCATGCGCGGTGACCGTCACGTTCCGGCCGACCGCGGCCGGCACGCGCACCGGCAGTCTCACCGTGAACAGCAACGCGTCGAACAGCCCGACCACGGTCGCGCTGACCGGCACCGGTGCCGGCTCGACGAACACCAACCTGGCCGCCGGCAAGGCGACCAGCGAGTCGAGCAACACGCAGAACCTGACGTCGGCGAACGTGACCGACAGCAACCAGAGCAGCTACTGGGAGAGCGCGAACAACGCGTTCCCGCAGTGGGTGCAGGTGGATCTCGGCTCGGCGCAGAGCGTCGGCCGGGTCGTTCTGCAACTGCCCGCGACCTGGGGTGCCCGCAGCCAGACGCTGTCCCTGCAGGGCAGCACGGACGGCAGCAACTTCACCACCATCGTGGGCTCGGCCAGCTACACCTTCGATCCCAACACGAACAACACGGTCACGATCACGTTCGCGGCCACGACCCAGCGGTTCTTCCGGGTCAACATCACGGCGAACAACGGCTGGCCGGCAGGCCAGGTGTCAGAGTTCCAGGTCTGGAACAGCTGACGTAGTAGGGGTGCGCGGGCGGTCCACTATGGTCGCCCGCGCACCCGCTCGCTCGACGGCAGCGCCGATGCCGAGTACGACGAGGTTCGCGGCCAGGCCGATCAGGCCGACGTTGAACGTGCCGAATCTGGTCGGATCGACGAACGTCAGGTAGATCACCACCGCGATGCCGACCACGATGCCGGCCAGCACCGGCCACTTGCCGACGTGCATGCGCCGCAGGAAGCCGAGCCCGTTGGCGGGCGCGAGCTGCGCGAGGCCGCTGAAGGTCAGCAGGAGCAGGTTGGCCAGCAGGTCCGGCCGGAAGATGCCGAGCAGCAGCGCGAGGCCGCACGCCACCACCACGGTCCCCTGGTTGATCCAGAACTGCCCGCGCTCGTTGCGCACCCGGGCGATGTTGCGCGCCACCAGCGACGAGATGCCCACCAGGATGCCGGCCGCCGGCACCATCGCGGTGGCGATCGCCGCCACCACGACGAACCCGGTCGCCCACGGCGGCAGCGCCTGCGCACTCAAGGTGAGCAGCACGCCGTTGGAGTTGGTCTTCTTGGGCAGCACCAGAATCGCGGCGAACCCGACGATCATCGGGAACATCAGGCACAGCTCGTAGAGCGGCAGCCAGGTGTAGTTGCGGCGCAGTACCTTGGGATCCTTGGCCGACATGATCGCGGGCCAGCTGTGCGGCAACGTGATGAACGCGACGCCGATCGCGCTGGACAACATGCTGGTGATGAACCAGGTGAGATCGTTTGATCCGGAGTGGACGGTCAGCATGGCTGGATGTAGTTGAGCGACCTTGTGGAACATCGCGGAGATCCCACCCGCGAAGTGCGCCGGAATGGCGAAGATCAGCAAACCGAGCACGATCAGCATGATGGCGTCCTTGAAGTAGGACGTGGCGGCGACACCGCGCAGCCCCGCCCACAGCACGAACGCGATCACCAGCAGGGTGCCGATCACCATGCTCAGCGTGCCGGACGTGGCGTTCCCGGTGACCAGCTTGACGATCAGCCCGAGCCCGGTGATCTGGAGTTGCAGGTACGGCAGCACGAATACCACGCCGATCACCGCGCCAACGGTGCCCAGCAGCCGGCTCTGGTACCGGTCCTCGAGAAAATCACCCTGGGTCAGGTAACCGCGAGCCTTCCCCAGTGACCACACCCGCTTCGCGAGGAAGAAGAGCAGGACGTAGGCCACCGGCACATACGGCAACGCGTACATGGCCGCTATCCCACCGGAGAACGCCAGGCCCGACAGCCCGAGGAAGGTGAAGGTCGTGAACACCTCACCGGCCTGCAGGAACCACATGGTGACCGACCCGAACCGACGCCCACCAACGGTCCACTCGGCCAGATCAGCGGTCGGCCTGCGCCGCCCGAGGAAACCCAGCACCCCGATCAGCGCGATACCCGCGAAGGTGAAGATCAGCGTGGTCGTCACTGGTTCTCCTCGTTCTCGGCTGCACGAGCCATCAGACTCTCGGCCGCCAGGAGCGTCAGGGTCAGCACCACGCACCAGGCGCCACCCCAGACCATCATGCGAGGCAGCCCCAGCCAGAGCGAGTCGGTGTTGACGAACGGCAGGAACGGCATGAGCACCAGAGCCAGCGCGGGAACAACGGGAATAACGTGATACGGCCGCACAGAGACCTCCCATCCGGCCGGCGTGCCCAGCCTCATCCACTGTCCATCCGGCCAGCCGCGTGCCCAGCCGCTTCTCGTCCGCTGTCCATCCAGCCAGCCGCGTATCCAGCCGCTTCTCGTCCGCTGTCCGTCCGGCCGGACCGTGTGCCCAGCCACTTCGCCCGCTGTCCGGCCGGCCCGTGCCCACGATCCTCGTCCACTGTGGATCACACCGACTGTTGTCCTGTCAAGGCCCCCGTCCATCTGTGGACAGGTTAATTGGTTGTCCACAGATTGCCCGCGAACCCCCCATTCGGGGCTTGACAAACGGTACATTGGAAATGGGACGCCCCCCGCGGAGTGGTGGGGGCTGCCTCCGGGTCGGCTTGCGCGGAGTGGTGGGGGCTGCCTCCATGTTGGCTTGCGCGGAGCGGTGGGGCTGCCTTCACGTTGGCTGGAGTCGCGTTTGGCTGGGCTTGTTCTGGTTGTTGGCAACGGGTTGTCGTCAGGTCATCGTTAGCAGCGGGGCACGGTGTGCGTCAAGTGTCCGTGTCCCGTGCGTGGTGTGGCAATCCACTATATCGGCAGGTCGGGTGGTGTGTTGCCGTCAACAAGTGGCTGTTGACCGAGCGCTTGGGCGCCTCGGTTGGCGGGCAGCGCGTTCGGCCCACGCGGTCGGGGTAGACGTCGCGCAGGACGCGGTCGACCATGTTGTCCAAACAGGACTTCTCGTCGATGATCCGTTCCTCGACGCCGCACAGCAGGTCGCGGTGCCGGTACCAGCCGCGCATGGTGTCCGCGCCGAACTCGGCCGACTGTGGGCGGGTGGCGTGTCGCCGGAGGGTTTCGGTCAATGAAACGTCGAAATAATAGAACGCGCCGCCATAATCGTTGGCCAGGGAACTCAGCATTTCACCGTAGCGCCCAGCGCTCAAGATGCCTTCGAGAATCACGCCATAGCCGTGGTTCAGTGCGAAACGGGTGGTTGCCGAGATCAACGCGATGTTGGCGCCACCGGGTAGGTCCGGCTCCCGCAACACGATTCGGCGCAGGACATCCTGCTGTACCAGCGCGACGCCCGGTCCCAACAGGGCACGCAGCGCAACGGCCGTCGAAGTCTTGCCGGAACCGGAGTTTCCGCGCAACACGATCAGTGTGTGGCCCGCCCGCCGGCTCAGGACAGCACGCGGTAGGTCACGTGCGTAACCGAACTCGCTGCCCGCGACCTCACCTGCTCGAGTTTCAGCGGCGGGACGCCATCGAACAGCCGCGTGCCGGCACCGAGTGTGATCGGCACGATGTCCAGCCGCAGCTCGTCGATCAGGCCGGCGGCGAGGTACTGGTTGACGGTCGCCGCGCCGCCTTGGATCGCGACATCGCCGTCGCAGGCCGCTTCGCGTGCGCGTGTCAGTGCCGACTCGATTCCGTCGGTGACGAAGTAGTACGTGGTGCCGCCGTCCATCGGCTGCGGCTCGCGCGCGTGGTGGGTGAGCACGAAGACCGGGGCGTGGAACGGCGGATCATCGCCCCACCAGCCGTTCCACTGCCGATCCCACTCGCCACGCACCGGGCCGAACATGTTGCGCCCCATGATGACCGCCCTGGCGGCGGTCAACTCGTCGATCTCGGCCCGGTTCTCGTCGGGCGTGTCGAACATCCAGGCGTGCAGCTTGTCGCCCCAGCCGTCGCCGCCGTCGCTGCCGAACGGGTGTTCCTCGGTCTGGTTGAGCCCGGCCGAGTACCCGTCGGCCGAGATCGAGAGTGCGCAGATCACCCCGCCCACAGATTTGGTCAGGGCTCTGTCCTCCTCGTGGCGACCTCCGCAAGCCTGTCGAGGGACGCCCGGAGCTTGTCCGCCGTTGTGGCGCGGGCGCGGGCGAGCCGCTTGGTGTCGGTCAGTCGAGACCAGTCATAGGTGTGGGTAACCCTGGTGTGTCCCTCGTCGAGGGGTTCGAGCTCCCATCGCCACAGGTGCCCCGGCGGTTCCTGGCCTGGTTCGGACGGAAGCCAGGCGATGAGACGCCCCTCCTCGAACTCCACCACATGGTTCTCCCGGACGGAGCCCTTGGTGAGCGTCATCGCGAACATCTCGCCCGTGGCGCGTATGCGCTGGCCCGCGCGGGCTTCGGCGAGGTTGTCGTTACCGTCCCACCGTGGTTGCTGCGACGGGTCGACGATCAGTTCGAAAATCCATTCGGCACTGGCGGCGATCTCGCGGTGGCTGGTCACGATGGTGGGAGTTGGCATATCGGCCGTCACGGGCTGATTGAAGCATCCATACGTCCGGACGGAAACCTCAGGGGACGGTCACCAGCAGCGGCAGATCCGCCGAGCCGGCCTGGAAGTCCTTGGGCAGCCCGACGGCCGTGGCCGAGATGCCACCCTGACCGGCCGACAGGTCGGCGGCGAAGGCGATCCGGTACCGGTAGGTGATCTCCCTGCCCTTGGGCAACGGCGTGGCAGGCTGCGTCGTCGCGAGGTAGTCCATGCCGGTGCCGACGGCGAATTCGTCGAGCTGGTGCCATGTGCCGCTGGCCGGGTCGAACCGCTCCAGGGTGCCGTGCGGCATCGAGGGGCCGGGAGGTGCGCAGCTACAGTGGTCGGCCAGCACGGCGGGTGCGATGCTCGGGTAGTTCACCGGTGAGTTGTTGCAGATGGTGACCGTGAACTCGACCGGCCTGCCGCCGGCGACGAGCTTGCTGTTGGCCGGCAGGCCACCGATGCGCACCTGCACCTGGTCCGCCAGTGGCACGTAGCTCAGCTCGCCGACCGACGGCAGCGCCACCGTCTTCGGCGAGACCGGGCAGGACGGAGCCGGCGGCCTGGTCGGCGTCGCCGGGGTCGTGCTGACCGGCAGCCTGCTGGTGGTCGCGGTGACCGGCGGTTGACTGGTGGTCGGCGCGACCGTGCTCGCCTGCGGCTGGATCGCTGCCGTGGTGGCACTACACGCGGTCAGCAACAGCAGGCCGCCGACGACGGGCAGCAGTCGGCAAACGGACTTGTTCATTGGATTTCTCCCCCGCACAAAAGTGATTCCCCTTGCACCTGAAGACGTGCACGGGTGGGGGTGGTTGCGAACGTCAGGTCACGATTTGATCGATGACTATTCCGCGGTGGCAAGGAACTGGGTCGCGGCCAGTTCGCCGTAGAGCGGGTCGGCGACGACGAGTTCGGCGTGGTTGCCGATGGCGCGCACACGGCCCGCGTCCATCACGACGATGCGGTCGGCCATGGTCACAGTGGACAGCCGATGCGCGACGACGAGCACGGTCGTCGTTCTGGCGGCCTCGGTGATGGTCTCGCGCAGCGCAGCCTCGTTGACCGCGTCCAGTTGCGAGGTGACCTCGTCGAGCAGCAGCAGGCGTGGGCGGCGCAGCAGGGCGCGGGCGATCGCCACCCGCTGGCGTTCGCCGCCGGACAGCTTGACGCCGCGGTGGCCGACCGTCGTGTCCAGGCCGTCCGGGAGGCCGGCCACCAGGCCGGTGAGCCTGGTCGTGGCCAGCACCTGGTGCAGTTCGTCCGCCCCGACCTGCGGAGCGCCGAAGGTGATGTTCTCGCGCAGGGTGCCGGACAACACGGGCGCGTCCTGCTCGACGTAGCCGATGGCGGCCCGCAAGCTCGTGAGCGGCCAGTCGGTGACGTCCGTGCCGTCGAGCAGGACTCGGCCGGAGTCGGGTTCGTAGAACCGCTCGATCATCGAGAAGACCGTGGTCTTGCCGGCGCCGGACGGTCCGACGAACGCGGTCATGCCGCGCGCCGGAATGACGAAGCTGACGCCGTGATGGATCTCGGGCAGGTCCGGACGGTACCGGAAGCGCACGGACTCGAACTCCACCGACGCCGGCCGCCGGTCCACGTGTTGCACCGTCGCATGTGGACTGGACTGCTCCGTCGGCATGGTCTCGACCTCGCGGATCCGGGCGATCGCCGCTGCGCCGACCTGGTACTGCGTTGCCACCTGGGCGAGGTCCCGCATGGGCGGCAACAGGTAGAACAGGTACAGCAGGAACGCCACGAGCGTGCCGACGTCGATGGCTCCGGACACGACCCGCGCGCCGCCGAGACCGAGCACCACGATGAACGCCACCTGGATCGCCAGCCCGCCGATGTTGCCCGCGACCGCCTGCCACTTCGCCGCCCGCACCCCGCCCTGCCACGCCCGCGTCGCGGCGTCGTCCAGTCGCTCGCGTTCCCGCTCCTCGGCACCGGACGCCTTGACCGTGCGCAGCGCACCGAGCACACGTTCCAGCGCGGTGCCCATCGCGCCGACCGACTCCTGCGCCTGCTTGGTGGCCCGGCGAATCCGCGGCACCACGATGCCGATGACGACCTGCGCCATGCCCAGCGCGGCGAGGGTCACCGCGAGCAGGACCGGATCGAGCAGCCCCATCATCGTGGCCGTGGCCAGCAGGGTCAGGACGCTGGTGACCGCGGAGACCAGCGACTGGGTGCTGACCTCCCGCAGCAGCGTGGTGTCGGCGCTGACCCGCGACATCAGGTCCCCCGGCTCCATCTCGTCGAGAACCGGGATACGCAACCACAACAGCCGGGACACCAGCCGCTGCCGGGCGACGAGCACCACCGACTCGGCCGTCCGTTCCAACAGATACGAGCCGACCGCACCGATCCCGGCGTTGGCCAGTACCAACACGCTCATCAGCACCAACAGGCCGGTGACCGTCCGGCCGGAGCCGATGCCACCGATCAGTTCGCGCACCACCAGCGGCAGCGCCAGACCGACCGCCGCGGTGGCCAGACTCAACACGGCTCCGACGAGCAAGGGGATGCGGAACGGCCGGACATAGCCGAGTAACACCCGCCACGCCGGCTCGGACACCTGCTTGCTCACCTGTTGCCTCCCCGCCACGGACCGCCGTCACCACACAATGTAGACCAATGGCCCAATCCTTTTCGGCGACCTGGACAGTCCAGTTCTTTTGCGCGTAACACCGCCAACGGCGCCATTTCCACGGTGGAATGGATGGCGAATCTGAAGGAGTTCTGATTCAGCGAGGACCCGGCGGCGCCGGGAGACTGGCCGACGTCGGTTACCCCGGGTGGGGTGCTGTTGTGGTGCCCGGACGAGCCTTAACAAGGTCGTGGCAGTCAAAAGCACGAACGGAGTTTTGTCGTGAATCGGTCATCATGCCGCTGACGTG
>DASXXM010000573.1:0-1921 GCA_036503065.1 Pseudonocardiaceae bacterium
CCACCAGCGCCCGCCGCCGGTCGACCACCAGCGCGCGGATCGCCGCCCACTGGTCGTCCCGGAGGGTGGCATGCTCGCCGGCCAGCTTGCGCAGCACTTCCTCGGCCCGTTCCCGCAACGCGTATTCGTCCACGTGTCCAGAGATAGCGCATCGGGCCGACATCCGTCGGCGAAGGGGGCAGTTGTCCACAGGTCGTCATCCGGTCATGGTCGACGTGACGGCGGCCACTGTGGGCGACCTGGGAGACTGGGGCCGTGAGTGGCAACTCCACCGTGACCGACACGACGGCCGCCAGGTCAGCGGCCCTGTTCGAGCGGGCGAGCACGGTCATCCCGGGCGGGGTGAACTCGCCGGTGCGTGCCTTCCACTCGGTGGGTGGCACGCCGCGATTCATGGTGTCCGGTCAGGGGCCCTACCTGACGGACGCGGACGGTAAGCGCTACGTGGACCTGGTCAGCTCGTGGGGTCCGATGATCCTGGGCCATGCCCACCCGGCCGTGGTCGCGGCCACGCAGGAAGCCGCCGCGCGCGGGCTGTCGTTCGGCACGCCGACCGAGGGCGAAGTGGCGCTGGCCGAGGAGATCATCGGGCGGGTCGCGCCCGTCGAGCAGGTTCGGCTGGTCAACTCGGGTACCGAGGCGACCATGAGCGCCATCCGGCTGGCCAGGGGGTTCACCGGGCGCTCGAAGATCATCAAGTTCGCGGGCTGCTACCACGGCCACGTGGACGCGCTGCTGGCCGACGCCGGTTCCGGCGTGGCCACGCTGGGCCTGCCGACTTCGCCCGGGGTCACCGGCGCGCAGGCCGCCGACACGATCGTGTTGCCCTACAACGATCTGGACGCCGTCCGGCAGGCGTTCGAGCTCAATCCGGACACGATCGCCTGCGTGATCACCGAGGCGGCGGCCGGCAACATGGGCGCGATCGCGCCACACCCCGGTTTCAACGCCGGGCTACGTGACCTGGCGCACCAGGCCGGCGCGCTGCTGGTGATGGACGAGGTGATGACCGGGTTCCGGGTCTCCCGGGCCGGCTGGTTCGGGCTGGAGGGCGTGGCGGGCGACCTCTACACGTTCGGCAAGGTGATGTCCGGCGGACTGCCGGCGGCCGCGTTCGGCGGGCGGGCCGACGTGATGGGTCGGCTGGCGCCGCTCGGGCCGGTCTACCAGGCCGGCACGCTGTCCGGGAATCCGGTCGCGGTCGCGGCGGGCCTGACCACGCTGCGGCACGCCGACGACGCGGTCTACCGGAAACTCGACGAGCACGCCCAACGGCTCGGTGACCTGTTCACGGCGGCGTTGACCGAGGCCGGGGTGCCGCACCGGGTGCAGTACGCGGGCAACCTGGTCAGCGTGTTCTTCACGCAAGACCACGTGCACGACTATCCGGCCGCGAAAGCCGCGGACACCTGGCGGTTCCCGGCGTTCTTCCACGCGCTGCTGAACCGAGGGGTGTACGGGCCGCCGAGCGCCTTCGAGGCGTGGTTCGTGAACGCGGCCATGGACGACGAGGCGTTCGCGGTGATCGAGGAGGCACTCCCGGCAGCCGCCGAGGCCGCCGCGAACAGCGTGGAGCCGACACCATGACCGACAGCAGGCCATCGGCGGTGCCGACACCGGTGACCACGATCGTGCACCTGGTGCGACACGGCGAGGTGCACAACCCGGACGGCGTGCTCTACGGCAGGCTGCCCGGCTTCCGGCTGTCCGAACGCGGCCAGAAGCAGGCGCTCGTGGTGGCCGAACACCTGCGGGACCGCGATGTCGTGCACGTCGTGTGCTCACCGCTGGAACGGGCACGGCAGACGGCGGCGCCGATCGCCGACTCGCACCGGCTCGACCTGGCCGTCGATGAGCGGCTGATCGAGGCCGGCAACCTGTTCGAGGGCCAGAAGGTGGCCGTCGGCGACGGGGCACTGCG
>DASXXM010000574.1:0-2741 GCA_036503065.1 Pseudonocardiaceae bacterium
CACCGTCAACGTGCCGGGCAGGCCCTTGACCACGCCCTCGCCGTTGAGGAACAAGGCCGGCACGACCATGACCCCGTCTCGGCGGAACGCGAGCAGGTGCCCGTCGCGCACCATCTGATGAACCCTGGTGACCGGTTGGCCCACGGACTGCGCAACTTCGGGCAGGGTCAGTACCTCGTACGACCGTTCGAGGACGTCCTCGGCGGTGGGAATCGCACTCACGAATGCCAACGATGCCACAACCTGGCCCGATCCGCCCTGCGCCAGAAGAGCTATGTTCATCTGCCGGGCTCCGCAGCGTCACCTTCGGGGCTCCGTACCATCGGCAGTCGTGGAGACACATGGCGTTGAGGTCCTCGGTGCGGTGCTGGAAGGCCGGTACCGGGTGGACGCGCCGCTCGCCCGTGGCGGTATGTCCAGTGTGTACGCGGGTCTCGACCTCCGGTTGGACCGTCCGGTCGCCATCAAGGTGATGGAGCCGAGCTTCGCGGAGGACCGCTCGTTCATCGAGCGGTTCGAGCTGGAGGCGCGGGCCGCGGCCAAGCTGCATCACCCCGGTGTGGTCGCAGTGCACGACCAGGGGGTCGACGGCGGGCACGTCTACCTGGTGATGGAGCTCGTGTCCGGCGGCACCCTGCGTGACCTGCTGCGCGAGCGCGGTGTGCTGCCGGTGCCGCTGGCCATCAGCGTGCTGGAGCCGGTGCTGTCCGCGCTGGCGTCCGCGCACCGGGCCGGCCTGGTGCACCGGGACGTGAAGCCGGAGAACGTGCTGATCGGGCAGGGCGGCGTGGTCAAGGTCGCGGACTTCGGCCTGGTCCGTGCGATCGCGACGGCCAGCACGACGAGCGACGACAAGATCCTCGGCACGGTGGCCTACCTGTCACCCGAACAGGTGGCCACCGGTGCGGCCGACGCGCGCAGTGACGTCTACTCGGCCGGCATCGTCTGCTACGAGATGCTGACCGGCCGGCCCCCCTACGTCGGCGACACCCCCATCTCCGTGGCCTACCGGCACGTGAACGACGACGTGCCACCGCCGAGCGAGGCGACGCCCGGCATCCCCGCCGCCCTGGACGACCTGGTGCTGCGCGCCACCCGGCGCGACCCGGCCCTGCGCCCTGTGGACGCGGCGGCGTTCCTGGAGGAGCTGGTGCGGCTGCGCGGCTCGCTGGGCCTGCACCGGGTGCCGGTCCCCGTGCCGACGCCGGCATCGCCGACAGACACCCCTGCCGGTGGCCGACACAGACCCGAGAACGTCACACCCGACGAGACGATCATCGCGCCGGTCGACGCGGTGGACGCCACCCAGCTCATCCCGCCGGTCGACCCGAACGACCCGATGGTCAGCACGATCCGCACGGCGCCGGTCCGGCCGGGCCCGATCGGCCCGCAGGGCACCCGGTCGATCTCCCGCGGCGAGTACGGCGCGGCCGTGCCGATGGGCGGCGTCGGCACGGTCGACCCGTATGGCCCGCCGCCCAACCTCACGCCCGGCCAGCGTCGCCGCAACACGATCGCGAGCTCCTACCAGGTGCAACGGCATCGCGGCAGGCGCACGCTGGTGATCTGGATCTCGGTGGTGCTGGTACTGGCCGCGGTGCTCGGCGTGGCCGCGTGGTGGTTCGGCAGCGGCCGGTGGACCGCGGTGCCGCGGATCGGCGGCCAAGACCCGACCACCGCCGAACAGACGCTGCAGAACGCGGACCTGAGCGCGGCGCTCACCCAGGCGCACGACAACACCGTGCCTGCGGGCCGGGTGGTCGGCACCAGTCCGTCGATCGGCAGCAGGGCCTTACGGGGTTCCACCATCACGGTGGTGATCTCGGAGGGCAAGCCGATCGTCCCCGACATCACGCCGGGCGCGTCGCCGGACGCCGTCAAGGTGGCGGTGACGGCCGCGCAGCTCACCCCGAGACTCGATCCCAACCAGGACGCGTTCGACGACGTCGTGCCCAAGGGCGCGGTGGTCCGGCTGAATCCGGCCCCCGGCACGCAGGTGAACATCGGCGCGTCGGTGGTCCTGGTGATCAGCAAGGGCCCGGCCCCGAAACCGGTGCCCAACGTGGTCGGCCAGCCACACGACCAGGCAGTCGCCGCACTCACCCAGGCCGGTTTCCAGCCGTTCGACGAGCCCCAGACGTTCAACGCCCAGGTCGCAGGCGGCACGGTCATCGCGACTACGCCAGCCGCCGGCACCGTCATCCAACCGGGCACCAGCCTCAAGGTCGGCGTGCAGACCTCCAACGCGGTCACCGTGCCGACGCTGACCGGCCAGTCAGCACAGCAGGCGACACAGACGTTGCAGGGCCTGGGCCTACAAGCCCAGATCCAAGCGGTGGCGAACGACCCGAACGGCCAGGTGTTCGTCCAGTCACCCGGCCCGGGCACGCTGGTCCAGCCGGGCTCCCAGGTCACCCTCGGCGTCTTCCCATAATCCCAGCGGTTGTCGGACACTTGTGGCACGTCACACGATCGTGCTTTGCATGGCAGGCAAGGCCATGACAGGCGGTTACCGTGAGGACATGGCAGCTGCAGACGGCGCCGAGCGACGCTGAGCGCGCATGACGGACGCGCACCAGGTGACTATCCGCAACTGGCCCGCAACACCGCAGAGGTGATGGGGCGGGTCGCGAATGGCGAGGAAATCGAGGTCACCCGCAACGGCATGCCCGTGGCGGTCCTGCGACCACCGGACCCGAAGAACGTCAAGCTGTGGGAGCTGATCAAGGCCGGCATCATCC
>DASXXM010000575.1:0-5038 GCA_036503065.1 Pseudonocardiaceae bacterium
CCAATCATCCGTGGGATGCGGCGACCTGCCTTGATGTGATCAACTTTTTCAAGGGTCAGGGTTGTTATGTGGTCGGTGGTGTGCCGAGGGAGTGGCGTACCGGTGTGGGTGGTTCGCGCCCGGGTTTCCTGGGGACGTATCACGGGTTCAACATGATCTCGCCGTGGATGGTGGGCGCGATCGGCAACATCGGCGATTCGGACAACGTCTTCAACCAGTTCAATGTGGGTGATCAGGCCGACTGCAACGCCAACGGTATCGACTATCAGCCGTGTGTGCTCCCGGGTGACGTGTCGGGCAATCAGCGGGCGCACGGCGATTTCATGTGGCACCAGTTCTACAACATGGTCCGTGTTGGCGCGCAAGGTATCTATATCTCGATGTTCGATGAGTACGGTGAGGGGAACCAGATCGCCAAGACCGCTGAGACCCAGGGCGGGGTGCCGGCTGGTTCCGGTCTGTTGGCGTTGGACGCTGATGGCACGGCGTGTTCGTCGGATTACTATCTACGTCTGACCAACGACGGTGGTCGGATGTTGAAGGGCCAACTCGCGTTGACCCCGACCCGCCCCACCCAACCGGTCGTCTCCGGCGGCGGCACGCCCGGCACCGTGGTCAGCCTACGGTCGCTGGCCAACAACCAGATCGTCACGGCCGACAACGCGGGCGCATCCCCACTCATCGCCAACCGCACCGCGGTCGGCGCCTGGGAGGAGTTCGATCTGATCAACGTCAGCAGTACCGCGATCGCGCTGCGGGCCCACGCCAACAACATGATCGTCACGGCGGACAACGCGGGCGCGTCCCCGTTGATCGCCAACCGCACCGCCGTCGGCACGTGGGAGACGTTCCAACTCGTTCACAACTCGAACGGCACGGTCAGCCTGCTCGCCATGGCCAACAACCGATACGTGACCGCGGACAACGCGGGCGCGTCCGCGCTGATCGCCAACCGCACCGCGATCGGCACCTGGGAACAGTTCACCCTCCTCAACCCCTAGCAGGAGTCCAGCCAGAGCCGAATCAGGTCACGGCGAAGCGCCGGGTCGGCGTGGTCCCGATACTCGGTGCGGCTGTGCATGGTGACGTGGTTGTTGAGGAACTGCATGTCGCCGGCATGTAAGTCCATGGCGAGCACCAGTCGTGGATCGTTGTTGAGCCGGTCCAGTTCGGCCATCGCGGCGAGCTGTGGCCGGGTCAGCCGGGGCACCTCCGTGCCGCGCTGCGCGGAACGGATGTAGTCCGCGCCGTAGTTCGCGACCAGCCGACCCTGCCCGTCCACGGCGTAGACCGGACTGGCGTAGAAGCTGTCCGGGCCGTTCCCGTTGCGGCGGTCGCGCCACCACGGCTGGTAGAGCACGTCGGCCAGATCGGGGTGTGCGCGCACCATCTCGTTGTGCACCGCGACCGAGCTGACCACGGAGCTGAGCCCACCGGACTCGGCAGGCCGGATGCACAGCAGCGCCACCACATCCGTCGGGTCGGAGTGGAAGTCCAGCCGGCCGCGGTGCTGGAAGCTGCGACTGGTCGGCTCGGCCGGATCAACGCCCTGGTCCCGCACGTGCAGCATCGGCACACCGGCCGGCTGCGGCATCACCCGCCCGACATGGCTGCCGATCCCCACGGCAAGAATCTCGCACTGGCGCTCGGTCAGCCCCTCGACGGGAATGCCGCGCAGCAGCCCGAACCCACGACCGTCGATCAGTTCACCCGCCAGCCCGGCGAGCACCGATCCGAAGGCGGGTAACGGAAAATCAGCCGCCGAGATATCGGCCAGGTCCATGCCGGCCACCTTGTCGACCGCGCCGCGCAACTCGGCCCGGTCCGCATCGCGCAACGTGATGCGCCAATCGGGACGGCCGGCGATCTCACCGCCGCGCCAGTCCGCCCGCCCTCGGATTTCGGTGATCATGTCCCCAGTGTGCCAAGAAGACACCGCCACAGCCACGCGTTACGCCATCGGCGTAACCCAGCGTCCGGAAAGGACGGACGAGCTCAGTCGGCGAAGTCCGCGGCGCGCTTCTCCAGGAAAGCCGCCATGCCCTCGCGCGCGGCCGGCGTCTGCGCGGCGGCGGCCATGACTTCGATCGCGATCGCGTACGCGTCCGCCTCCGGGCGGTCCAACTGGGCGTAGAGGGTCTGCTTGCCCAGCGCCTTGCTTGCTCTGCTGCCACGGGTAGCCCTGGCCAGCAGGTCGGCCACCGCGGTGTCCAGTTCGTCATCGGGCACGACCCGATTGACCAGGCCCCAGTCCAGCGCGGTGGCCGCGTCGATCACGTCGCCGGTCAGGGCCAGTTCCATCAGCCGCTTCCGCCCGACCGCCCGAGCCACGGGCACGGCAGGCGTGTGGCAGAACCAGCCGCCTTTCCCGCCGGGCAGCGCGAATCCCGCCGACCGCCCGGCCACCGCGAGGTCACAGGACGCGACCAGCTGGCACCCGGCCGCGGTGGCCAGCCCGTGCACCCGCGCGAGGACCACCTGCGGCACGGACTCGATCGTCCGCATCAGCTCGGTGCACAGCCGCAACAGTGCCCGGACCCCGGCGAGATCACGAGCGGCGACATCGGCGAAGTCGTGTCCCGCAGAGAACACCGGCCCGGCACCGGCAAGCACGACACCGGTCGCGTCGGTGTTCGCCGTCTCGGTGAACGCGGCCAACAGTTCACCGAGATGAGCCGCGGACAGCGAGTTCCGCCGCGCGGCCCGGTTCATCGTGATGGTGACCGTCGCACCGTCACGCTTGAGCAGGATGTGCTCGTACTCGCCCATACCCAGACGCTACGCCGACGTACGCGAACCGCCGGACGATCCTAACGACCCCACCAGTCCTGCTACCTGCGGACGACGCCGTACACCGGAGGTATTACCAATCGGCCATGAAGATCATGCCGGGGACGGTCGTCCCCCATCAGCCCCGCTGGTTGGCTGTGCCTAGCTGCCGCTGGTGGGACGCCGGCGGCCGGAGGCAGGGGTGAACATGATCGAGGCGCGGGCCGTGACCAAACGGTACGGCGACAAGACAGCGGTGGACGACTTGACCTTCACCGTACGACCAGGCGTGGTCACCGGATTCCTCGGCCCGAACGGTGCCGGGAAGTCCACCACCATGCGCATGATCCTCGGACTGGACGCGCCCACTTCGGGCGAAGTGACCGTGAACGGCAAGCACTACGCCGAACACACCGCGCCGCTGCACGAGGTGGGCGCGCTGCTGGAGGCCAAGGCCGTCCATTCCGGGCGCTCGGCCTACTACCACTTATTGTCGCTCGCGCTGACCACCGGCATTCCGCGCAGGCGGGTGGACGAGGTGATCGACATGGTGGGGCTGCGGGACGTGGCCCGGCGCCGGGTCGGCGGCTTCTCGCTGGGTATGGGCCAGCGGCTCGGCGTCGCCGCCGCGCTGCTCGGCGACCCGTCGACGCTCGTGCTGGACGAGCCGGTCAACGGGCTCGACCCGGAGGGCATCCTCTGGATCCGCACGCTGCTGCGGGCGCTGGCCGCCGAGGGCCGCACCGTGTTCGTGTCGTCGCACCTCATGAGCGAGATGGCGCTGACCGCAGAACACCTGATCGTGATCGGCCGCGGCCGGCTGATCGCGGACCTGTCCGTGCGCGACTTCACCGAACTGGCCTCGCGCAAGGTGG
This sequence comes from Pseudonocardiaceae bacterium, assembly GCA_036503065.1. Lineage (GTDB taxonomy): Bacteria > Actinomycetota > Actinomycetes > Mycobacteriales > Pseudonocardiaceae > DATEPR01. Next base: position 3,645 of record DASXXM010000575.1, read on the forward strand.
TTCGGGTGCGGACGCCGGAAGCCGGACGGCTGCGTGACCTGCTCGTCGGTGTCGACGTGAGCGTGACGAGCCTGGAACCGGACGTGCTCGAAGTGGCCGGCCTGAACAGCGAGGCCATCGGCAGGGCCGCCTGTACCGCGGCCATCCCGCTGATCGAGCTGACCCCGGTGCAGGCCTCCCTGGAGGAGGCGTTCATGGAGCTCACCCAGGACGCGGTGGAGTTCCGCGTGGACAACCCCCAGAACGAGCACGACAGGAGCGTGGCATGACCACCGACATCGCCGCACCGCGGCACGCCGCCGCCCCGGCCGAGCCCCGCGTGCCACTGCCGGCCGACCTGAAGGTCACCCAATGGCGGGTCTTGCGCTCCGAGTGGGTGAAGTTCTGGTCGCTGCGCTCCTCCTACATCACGCTCGCCGGCACCGTGCTGGGCATGATCGGGTTCGGCGTGCTGTTCTCGGCCGTCACCGCGAACCGCTGGCCGGTGATGGAAGCCGCGCAGCGACTGCGCTTCGAGCCGACCGGCGTCAGCCTGCGCGGGTTCGAACTGGCCCAACTGATCATCGGCGTGCTCGGCGTCCTGCTGGTCACCGGCGAGTACGGCACCGGCATGATCCGGGCCAGCATGTCGGCGGCGCCCAAGCGGCTGCCGGTCGTGTGGGCCAAGGCCATCGTGTTCACCGTGATCGCGTTCATCGCCGGTGAGGTGTCCTCGTTCGTGGCGTTCTTCGCCGGTCAGGCGCTGCTGTCCAGCCAACACATCCAGACCTCGCTGTCCGCGCCGGAGGTGCTGCGCACGGTGTTCGGCACCGGCCTGTACCTGACCATGGTCGGCCTGCTCGGCGTGGCGCTGGGCTGGATCATCCGCAGCACGGCGGGTGGCATCGCGACCCTGTTCGGGCTGCTGCTGGTACTGCCGGCACTGAGCGACGCGCTCCCACAGAGCTGGAGCCAGCACATCACCCCGTACCTGCCCAGCAACGCGGGCCAGTCGATGACCGCGATCCACCCCGATCCGGGCATGCTCGCACCGTGGACCGGCCTCGGCGTGTTCTGCCTGTACGTGGTCGCCGGATTCATCGCCGCGGCGATTCTCGTCCGGCGCCGGGACGCCTGAGCGGGATGATGTCGGGGTGACCGACATTCATTCGGCACCGGCCCCGGCCCTCGGGTCGGGGCCGGCAGCCGATCCCCCGTCGTCTCGGGGACGGACGTGTCCGAGTCGCTGCCGGCCTGCGGCCCGGCCGACTTCGCCAACGCCTACCACCTGCCGGCCGCCCGAAGACCGGCAACACCCGGGCAAGACCTCTCACTCGCCAGGGGGCGGTGGGCGATGAAGCAGGAAGCAGCAGGGGCCGCCAGGCCCACCGGCATCCCCGCCGGTCACGACAGGG
>DASXXM010000576.1:0-4203 GCA_036503065.1 Pseudonocardiaceae bacterium
TACAGCACGATCTGCCTGGCCAGGGGCATGGCGAAGGACGGCGCCCTGACCACCCTGGAGATCGACCCGAAGCACGCCGACGTGGCACGGGCCAACTTCGCGCGCGCCGGCCTCACCGACGTGATCGAGCTGAGACTCGGCCGCGCGCTGGACACGCTGCCCGAACTCGCCGGCCCGTTCGACCTGATCTTCATCGACGCCGACAAGCAGCACAACCCGGACTACTTCACCTGGGCGCTGCGGCTTTCCCGGCCGGGCACGGTGATCATCGTGGACAACGTGGTGCGCGGCGGCCGGGTGCTCGAGACCCGCGGTCAGGACGACGTCATCAACGGCACCCGGCGCGTGATCGAGTTGATGGGCGCGGAGCCGCGGGTCACCGCGACCGCCATCCAGACCGTCGGCGGCAAGGGCTACGACGGGTTCATCCTCGCGACCGTTTGGTAACGAAGCGCACTGGGTACATCACGGTTGCGCACGGCAGCGGACGTCGTGGTTCGGCTGCGTAATGTGACGCTCTGTGGTGTGTGACCTGCGGCCACTGGCCGTCCCGACCCACTTCGATATACTTAGCGTACCGAAGGGTTTCAGACAGGCAGCAACAGCATCGTCTGGATCACCCGATTCGTTACCAGACCATGACCGGGATCACTCGTTCGTAGGTGTCGGAATGTTTCCTGCCTGTTAGAGTCACGTCAACTAAACGCGGGCCATCGTCGTCCCACTCCAGCTCCACGTAAAGACCGCGAGGACGACGAGGGAGGTCTGGCTGTGATCTTCTCCGCCATCCCGGCCCCGCAGGGCCTGTACGATCCGACCGCAGAGCGTGATGCCTGCGGCGTCGCCATGGTCGCCGACATCATGGGTCGTAGGTCGCACCAGATCGTGTCCGACGCGCTGACCGCGCTCGCCAATCTGGAGCACCGTGGCGCGGCCGGTGCCGAACCCACCAGCGGCGACGGTGCCGGCATCCTGCTCCAACTCCCGGACGAGCTGCTGCGTGCCGAGGTCGGCTTCCCGCTGCCGGCACGCGCCGCGTCCGGTGACAACGCCTATGCCGCCGGCATCACGTTCCTGCCGGTCGATCCGGACGAGCGGGCGAAGGCCATCGCGCTGATCGAGCAGATCGCCGACGAGGAGAGCCTGACCGTGCTCGGCTGGCGTCCGGTGCCGGTCCGGGCGGACACCGCAGAGGTCGGGCCGAGCGCGCGGTCGGTGATGCCGTACTTCGCGATGCTGTTCGTGGCGGGCCGGCCGGACGTGCACGGCGAAATGCCGGCCAGGATCGACCTCGACCGGCTGACCTTCTGTCTGCGCAAGCGTGCCGAGCGGGCGACGCGGACCGCCGACTGCGGCGTGTACTTCCCGTCGCTGTCCGCCCGCACCATGGTCTACAAAGGAATGCTCACCACCGGCCAGCTGCCGGAGTTCTTCCCCGACCTCACCGACGAACGTCTGGTCAGCGCGATCGCCCTGGTGCACAGCCGGTTCTCCACCAACCCCGTCCCGAGCTGGCCGCTGGCCCACCCGTACCGCTACGTGGCGCACAACGGCGAGATCAACACGATCCGCGGCAACCGCAACCGCATGCGGGCCCGCGAGGCGTTGCTGGAGTCCGACCTCATTCCTGGCGACCTGACCCGCCTGTACCCGATCTGCGACGCGGAGGCGTCGGACTCCGCCTCCCTGGACGAGGTGCTGGAGCTGCTGCACCTGGGCGGCCGCAGCCTGCCGCACGCCGTGCTGATGATGATCCCGGAGGCGTGGGAGAACCACACCACGATGGACCCGAAGCGCCGGTCGTTCTACCAGTTCCACGCCAGCATGATGGAACCGTGGGACGGCCCGGCGTGCGTCACGTTCACCGACGGCAGGTTCGTCGGCGCGGTGCTCGACCGCAACGGCCTGCGCCCGGCCCGCTGGTGGCGTACCCGCGACGGCCGTGTGGTGCTGGCCAGCGAGTCCGGCGTGCTGGACCTGCCGCCGGAGTCGATCGTGGCCAAGGGCCGCCTGCAGCCCGGCCGGATGTTCCTTGTGGACACCAGCGGCGGCCGGATCGTGGACGACGACGAGGTCAAGAGCGCGCTGGCCGGCCAATTGCCCTACGACGAGTGGCTGCACGCCGGCCTCCTGCAACTGGCCGACCTGCCGGAGCGCGAGCACGTCGGGCAGACGCACGAGTCGGTGCTGCGCCGCCAGCTCACCTTCGGCTACACCGAGGAGGAACTGCGCATCCTGCTCACGCCGATGGCGGAGAACGGCGCGGAGCCGATCGGCTCGATGGGCTCGGACACCCCACCCGCGGTGCTGTCGCAGCGGTCCCGGCTGCTGTACGACTACTTCAAGCAGAACTTCGCGCAGGTGACCAACCCGCCGCTGGACGCGATCCGCGAGGAGATCGTCACGTCGGTGGCGCGGATCATGGGCCCTGAGCAGAACCTGCTCGAACCGGGCCCCGCGTCCTGCCGGCACATCCAGCTGCCCTACCCGGTGATCGACAACGACGAGCTGGCCAAGCTCATCCACGTCAACGACGACGGCGACCTGCCCGGCTTCGCCTGCACCGTCCTGTCCGGACTGTACGAAGTGGACGGTGGCGGTGCCGCACTGATCCGGGCCATCGACCAGGTGCGCCGCGAGGCGTCCGAGGCGATCGCGGCAGGTGCCCGAATCCTGGTGTTGTCCGACCGTGACTCCGACCACCGAATGGCGCCGATCCCGTCGCTGCTGCTGGTGTCCGCCGTGCACCACCACCTGGTGCGCACCAAGGAACGGCTGCGGGTGGCCCTCGTGGTGGAGAGCGGCGACGCCCGCGAGGTGCACCACGTCGCGCTGCTGCTGGGCTACGGCGCCGCCGCCGTCAACCCGTACCTGGCGTTCGAGACCATCGAGGACCTGCTCGCGCACGGCGCGATCGCCGCCGCCGAACCGCGCGCCGCGGTGCGCCAGTACGTGCACGCGCTGGTCAAGGGCGTGCTGAAGATCATGTCCAAGATGGGCATCTCCACCGTCGGCGCCTACACCGCGGCCCAGGTCTTCGAGTCGTTCGGGCTGGCACAGGACCTGCTGGACGAGTACTTCACCGGCACGATGTCCAAGCTGGGCGGCGTCCGGCTGGACGTGCTGGCCGAGGAGGTCGCGGCGCGCCACCGCCGCGCCTACCCGGACAACCCCACCGACCGGGTGCACCAGCGCCTCGACGTCGGCGGCGAGTACGCCTACCGACGTGAGGGCGAACTGCACCTGTTCACGCCGGAAACCGTGTTCCTGCTGCAACACGCCACCAAGACCGGCCAGGAGTCGGTGTACCGCAGGTACACCGACGAGGTGCACCGGCTCTACCGGGCGGGCGGCACGCTGCGCGGCATGTTCGCGTTCCGTACCGAGGGCCGCGCACCGATCCCGATCGACGAGGTCGAGCCGGTCGAGGCGATCCTGGCCCGATTCAACACCGGCGCCATGTCCTACGGCTCGATCTCCGCGGAGGCGCACGAAACCCTTGCCATCGCGATGAACCGACTCGGCGGCCGCTCCAACACCGGCGAGGGCGGCGAGGACACCGACCGGCTCTACGACGTCGAACGGCGCTCCGCGATCAAGCAGATCGCCAGCGGCCGGTTCGGCGTGACCAGCGAGTACCTGGTCAACGCCACGGATCTGCAGATCAAGATGGCCCAGGGCGCCAAGCCCGGCGAGGGCGGCCAGCTGGCTGGCTACAAGGTCTACCCGTGGATCGCGCGCACCCGGCACAGCACCGCCGGGGTCGGCCTGATCTCGCCGCCGCCGCACCACGACATCTACTCGATCGAGGATCTCGCCCAGCTGATCCACGACCTGAAGAACGCCAACGAACACGCCCGCGTGCACGTCAAGCTGGTCAGCGAGCTGGGTGTCGGCACGGTCGCCGCGGGAGTCTCCAAGGCGCACGCGGACGTCGTGCTCATCTCCGGCCACGACGGCGGCACCGGCGCCGCCCCGCTGAGCTCGCTCAAGCACGCCGGCACGCCGTGGGAGGTCGGCCTGGCCGAGACCCAGCAGACGTTGGTGCTCAACGGTTTGCGTGACCGGATCACGGTGCAGGTGGACGGCGCCATGAAGACCGGCCGGGACGTGGTGATCGCCGCGCTGCTCGGCGCCGAGGAGTACGGCTTCGCCACCGCGCCGCTGGTGGTCGCCGGCTGCGTCATGATGCGGGTCTGCCAC
>DASXXM010000577.1:0-4277 GCA_036503065.1 Pseudonocardiaceae bacterium
TCCTCAACCCGATACGTGCTCCACAGTGGAGATGTCCAGTCAGGTATGAGCAAGAAACCACGTCCTAGTCGCACCTCCGTTTCAACGCGGCATCGCCTCGATCAGTCGGTCGTCCGGTTCGCCTGCCGGCGGTGCCACCGCGACGACCTTGAAGCCGGCCTGGTCCAGTAGCGCGACGTACTCGTCCTCGGTGCGTTGCCGGCCCTCCAGCAGGCCCAGCATGAGCAGGTCCACCATCGCGGTCGTGACGGAGCCGCCGCCTTCTGACCTGAAGCGCTCCAGCACGATCAGCCGCGACTGGTCGGTCATGACCTGCCGGACGCGGCGCAGGATCGCCACGGCGTGCTCGTCGGCCCAGTTGTGCAGGACCCGCGCCAGGACGTACACGTCGCCGCCGGGGGGCACGTCGTCGAAGAAACTGCCGGGGACGAGTTCCGCCCGATCGAGCAGGCCCGCGTCGGCCAGTCTGGCGCGTGCGGCCCGGATCGCGCCCGGCAGTTCCAGCAGGACACCGCGCAGGGTCGGGTGGGCGGTGAGTACGGCGGCCAGCAGGCCACCGTCGCCGCCACCGATGTCCACCACCGTGCCGGCGCGTTCCAGCGGCCGGTAGTCGGCGAGAACGGACGGCGGGCCGACCGTGCCCATCGCCTCGGCCATGGTGTTCGCGACCACGGGATGCTCGTTCAGGTAGTCGTAGAACGGTAGGCCGTGCACCTCGTCGAAGGCGGGCAGGCCGGTGCGCAGCGTGTGCGTGATCGCGACGAAGGCACGGGCCACCTCCTCGCCGTGCATGATCGCGGTCTGCCGCAGCGAGCCGGGCACGTCGGTCCGCAGCAGTTCGCCGACCGACGTCAGGGCGTAGCCGTCGGCGCCGCGGAACCGGAACAACCCGAAGTGCGCCAGGTCGCTCAGCAGCCGATCCAGGGCGACCGGATCGGCGCCGCACTCTGCGGCGAGTTCCGCGACCGGGCGCGCGCCACCGGCCAGCAGGTCCGCGACGCCCAGTTCGGCCGCCGCGTAGCAGCACTGCGCGAGCACACCGCCGGATATCATGCCCAGCAGGCGTTTCCGCGCGAACGAGTCCGCCATCCGGTCAGCCTCCCCGGTGTGCGGCGGTGGTCGGCGGACCGAACAGCAGGCTGACGTTCTGGCCGCCGAAACCGAACGAGTTGCTCAGCGACCACCCGGCGCGAACGGCCAGCGGTGCCTTGCGGATGTGCTCGACGGCGCAGGCCGGGTCCGGGTCGTCGAGGTTGAACGTCGGCGGCGCGACACCTCGGCCGGCCACCAGCGCGCATGCCGCGGCCTCCACCACACCGGAAGTGCCCAACATGTGCCCCGTCAACGCCTTTGTCGCACTGACCGGCGGCGTGACCTGGCCGAAGACCGCACGGATCGCGGCGGCCTCCGCGGCGTCGCCCACCTTCGTGCCGGTGCTGTGTGCGTTCACGTAGGTCACCTCGGCCGGCTGGACTCCGGCGTCCGCCAGCGTGCGGCGCATGCAGCCGGCAGCACCCGAGCCATCCGGTCGGGGCGTGGTCGGGTGGTAGGCGTCGGTGGTCGCGCCCCAGCCGACGACGTCCGCGTAGCCGGCGACACCACGCGCGTCGGCGTGGCCGGTCCGTTCCAGCACCAGCAGTCCGGCGCCCTCGGCGAGCACGAAACCGTTGCGGCGCATGTCGAACGGGCGGCACGCCTCGGTCGGGTCGGCCCAGCCGCGGGCCAGCACCCTGGCATTGGTGAAGGTGTCCGCGAACGTCGGAAACAGCGGCGCCTCGCTCGCGCCGCACAACACGACGTCGGCGAGGTCGTCCCGGATCAGCCGCAGACCGTCCGCGATCGACTGCGCGCCGGACGCGCACGCCGTGCCGATCGACGAGCTGTATCCCCGGATGCCGAACTTGATCGCCACCCGCGCGGCCGGCATGTTCGGCAGGATTCCGGGCAACAGGTACGGGCTGACCCCGGCGCGACCACGCTCCGCGCGGCGCAGCACCTGCCGCTCCATGGTGGCCATCCCGCCGACCCCGCCGATGACCACCGCGACCCGGTCGGACTCGACGTCGCGCCCAACCACGATCCCGGCATCGTCGAGCGCGTCCTGCGCGGTGAGCAGGGCGAGCACCACGACCCGGTCCAGGGTGGTCGCCTCCGGCCCGGCCAGTATCGCCGTCGTGTCGATCTCCGGCAGGAAGCCGCCGACCTGAACCGACCTGCCAACCGGGTGCTCCGCGGGGGGTGCGCGCAGCCCGGAACGTCCGGTGCACAACGCGTCGAACACCTCGTCGATCCCCCGGCCGACCGGCGTCAGCAGCCCGATGCCGGTTACCGTCGCGGTCACCGGTTCGTGCCCGACCGGGCCGGCACCGATGGCCCGATATCCGCCCGACCGGACACCGCCCTATGTCTCATTGGCCGACATGCCCCGGCACACTCGCCCGCGACACCCGGTCGGCCACTGTCCGGACGAATTCGCCGATGGTCATCAGCGCGAGCTGCTCCGCCTCGTCGGTGCCGAACTCGACGCCGAACTGGTCTTCGACGCGGACCGCCAACTCGGCCATCGTGAGCGATTCCATATCCAAGCCCTCCGGTCCGAGGACTGTGTCGTCCAGGATGTCCCCGGGCTCGTAGCCCAGGTCCATGTCCAGGACGGTTTTGACTATGAATGCACGGATCTCGTCGTTCATCGTCCCACTTCCTTCATCCAGCGCCGCCTTCATTCAGCGACCGCGCAGGCGGCACAATTCGGTGCAATGGTGCGTCTCAATCGATACCTGACCCACCGGACGTGGTAGCGCGGTCACCCCGGGACCTTCTGCCACGTGCGCCCACCCCCCGTACCGAAAAGTCAAACTGGAGCGTATGACGTCGAATTCAGGCACACCATACGCAGAATAGTCACAACCCGGCTACCCACCGTAATAGGAATGCCCCGGAAATGCCCGGAACGATGCAGAGAACCAATCGGGCCCGCCAATCGAGTGGCCCATGTCATACGCTGCCCCCCAGCAGGCTGGAAGAAGGTTCCGCGCTGCGCACGGCGGTAACGTGCGACGGGTATCCGACCAGATCACGGGGACGGTGGACAGTGACCGGCAACGAAACCGGCCGACGGCCGACCGTCGGGCAGCAGCAGATCCTGCTCGCGCAGCACATCGCGCCGGAATCGACGTGGCACAACGTGCCGCTGTACGTCACGATCACCGGGCCGGCCGACGTCGCCGCGCTGCGGCAGGCGGTCGCGCTCGTCGCGCACCGACACGTCGCCCTGCGCACCCTCTTCCATGCCGACGGCACCACCACGGTGATCGACGCGGCACCGACGATCACCGAGCGGGATCTCACCGCGCTGCCGGCAGCGCAGCGGGACGCGGCCCTCGACGAGATCCGGGACGCCGCCGAGCGCAGGCCGTTCGCGCTGGACACCGAGCCGGCGATCCGGGCGACCCTGGTGCACGTCGACGACCGGACATGGCAGCTCATTCTGGTGATCCACCACATCGTGGTGGACGGGCACTCGCTGACCGTCATCCAGCGAGACCTGCTGACGGCGTACCGAACGGGTGCCCTCGACCCAGCGCCGGACCTGCCGGCGGACGGCATACCGGACGAGGAGCAGCTCGCGTACTGGCGCGAGCAGTTGGCCGCGCCGCCCGCGCCGGTGCGGCTGCCCTTCGCGGCGGCGCCGGGCCGGTCCCGCGCGATCGAGCAGGTCGACTTCGCCCTGCCGGACTCGCTCGCGGCAGGCGTCCGAGCGCTGGCCGTCCAGCAGCGGATGACGCCGTTCATGGTGCTGCTCACCGCGTTCACCATGCTGTTGCGTCGTTACGCCGCAACGGACGACGTGCTCGTCGGCACGCCGATCGCCGGCCGCGACCGGCCGGAGGTACAGGACGTCGTCGGCTACCTGGCGAACACGGTGCCGCTGCGCGTGCGGCTGGCCGCTGGTGGCGGCTGGCGCGACGCGCTGCGTGCGGTGCGCGACACGGTGCTGGACGCCTATGACAACGCCGACCTGCCGTTCGGCACCCTCATCGACGAACTCGGCGTCCGCCGCTCGCCCAGCAGCCATCCGCTGTTCCAGATCGTGTTCGCCGCGCCGCCGGTGCTCGCCGCGCCGATCGTCGTCGACGACGTGACCTTCTCGTTCGGCAGCGGACCCGGCACGGAATCGCTGCTGGACATCGAGATCCAGGTGTTCGACGACGGCGCCTCGATGGCCGGGTACCTGAAGTATCGGACCGAGTCCTTCGCAGATGGGGACATCAGCCGGC
>DASXXM010000578.1:0-7950 GCA_036503065.1 Pseudonocardiaceae bacterium
GCGGCCGCTGTCTTGGCAGGTCAACTGCCCTGACATGGCCGATGATCACTCGATCAGGTGATCATCACCGAACCCGGGAGAAAACCACCCGGTCCCGTTCGTTGAGCGAAGAAAACAGCCGCTGCTCGCGACCCGCCCCACCGCAGCAACGGCGCCCGACCTGGCCTCGTGCTCACCATTCGGGCGGCCGATCAGTCACCGTCAGGCTTCCCGATGCCTGAACGACGACCGCCCGCCCGTCAGCCCCGATGTCCAGCCCCAGAACGGACCCGCCGACCCGCAGGCCACGCACGGTCAGCGCGCCCACCGGGCTCGGCCGGACCGGCGCGAGGTGCACGACACCGCGCGGCACGTCCGGCCGCACCCCGGTGAGCACGGCCAGGATGCCGACACCGGCCGCCGCCGCCCACGCCTGCGGGTGGCACGCGGCCGGGTAGGCAGCTGGCTGCGGCAGGTCGGACCGTGCGTCGCCGCCGTACAGCTCCGGCAGGCGGTAGCCGAACGCGGGCGCGGCACGCAGCAGGCCGTGTACCAACTCGGCCGCTGCCGCGCCGTGGCCTGCCGACGCAAGGGCCTGCGCCACGATCGCCGTGTCGTGCGGCCAGACCGAACCGCAGTGGTAGGACAGCGGCGAGAAGCCGCCGGCCGAGCCGGACATGGTGCGCAGGCCGAAACCGGTGGACATGTCGGGCGCGGTCAGGCGGGCCGCGATCGTGGCGATCTCGGTTTCGTTCAGCATGCCGCTGCCGACCAGGTGGCCGATGTTGCTGGTCAGCGCGTCGACCGGGCGTTTGTCGGCGTCCAGCGCGATGGCCGGGTACGGGCCGGTCGAATCCTGGACCCAGAACCGGGCCCGGAATCGCGTGGCGAGCCGGTCGGCGTAGGACAGCCAGCGGTCCGCGCCGGGGCGGCCGAAGGCGGTCAGGAGCGCGGCGCCCTTGGTGGCGGCTTCGTGGGCGTAGCCCTGGACCTCGCACAGGGCGATCGGTGGCGCGGCCAGCCGGCCGTCGGCGAAGCGGATCGAGTCGCCGGAGTCCTTCCAACCCTGGTTGGCCAGGCCGTTTCCGGTTTTGTCCCAATATTCCAGAAAGCCGTCACCGTCCGGATCGGCGTCGTCGGCCAGCCAGGCCAGGGCCAGTTCCAGGTGCGGCAGGAGTGCCTCGACCTGGGCATCGGGTAGGCCCCAACGCCACGCGTCGTGCAGCAGGCACACCCACAGCGGGGTGGCGTCGATCGAGCCGTAGTACACCGACGGCAGCTGCACACTGTTGCGCCGCAACTCGTGCAGGATCTTCCCCGGCGCAGCCGCCGTCGCGACGTCCCGCACGGAACCCTGGCGGCCGGCCAGCGCGCGCAGGGTCGAGCCGGCCAGTTCGGTGCCCAGTGGCAACAGCAATCGCGCCGCCCACAGGCTGTCCCGGCCGAACAGCGTGAAGAACCACGGCGCGCCGGCCGCGAGGAACGTCTCCCCCGGCTGGTCGACGGTGGCCAGGCGCAGTGCGGCCAGATCGTCGAGTGACCTGTCCAGCAACGCGACGAGACGCCGGTCGGCCGCGGTCACCGTGGGGCGCGACCATTCGGCCGGGGTCGACACGCCGGTCACCACGGCCGCCGGGTCGGTGACCCGCAGCCGCCAGCCCACTTCGACGCTGGTGCGCGGTTTCAGCTCGATCGGCCAGCTCAGTTCGCCGTCGGTGACGTCGGCGTCCGCACCCGTCACCGCGACCGTGACGCCGTCCCGACCCCAGGTCAGGCCGCCGGGTGCGGCCCGCATCGGCACCGCGACACCATTCCGACCGGCCTTGACCAGCGCCATGTCGATCAGGTCGGCGGCCAACGCCAGCCGCACCGTGGTACGCACCGGCTCCCGCGCGGTCGAGCTGAGCACGATCAGCTCGACCACGCCGTCCACCGTGGCCTGCCGGTACCGCTCGACCCGCACGGTCGGATCGGGCCCGGCATCGCCGAGATCACGGGCCAACAAGGCGAACCGGCTGCGCCCCGTGCCGTCGGAAACGGTTCGGACCGCGGTCAACGACGTGCCGTCCACGCTGAGCAACGCGCGGGACAGCACCCGAATGTCGGCATGCAGCACACCGTGCCCCGGGCCGTCGATCTGTCCACTGTGGTCGCTGAGGACAGCCGTCGGGGCCAGGACGCACACGTCGAGCGCGTGCAGGGCCGGTTGACGGTGGGCCAAGTTACCCCCTCGGGTCGACGCGGGTTGACACGAACGCCGCAGACGAGTTAAGACTGTACCGCAACGATTTGAACGATCAAATTTCCGACACCCGCAGGGTGCCGGCGGGAGCGCTCATGGCCAACGACCGGCCGACCATCACCACGGTGGCCGAGCGCGCCAGGGTGTCGCGACAGACCGTGTCCAATGTGCTCAACGCACCGCACCGGGTGCAACCCGAGACACAGCAACGGGTTCGCGCGGCCATCGCGGAACTCGGCTATCGGCCGCACCGGGCCGCCCGCCAGTTGAGAACCCACCGGTCCAACCTGATCGCCATGCGCATGGCCCCGTTCAGCGAGGACGACGCCGGTTCCGTGCTGGATCGGTTCGTGCACGCGGTCACCGAGTCCGGCGAGCGGTTCGGCTTCCGCACCCTGGTGTTCACCGCGACCGACGACGGTGACGAGATCGACAACTACCAGGATCTGCTCAATTCCTACGAACTGGACGCGTTCGTGCTCACCGGCACGCACCACCGCGACCGCCGCACCAGCTGGCTGCGCAAGCAGGGCGTCCCGTTCGTCACGTTCGGCCGGCCGTGGGGTGTCCGCGCCAAGCACTGGTGGGTGGACGTCGACGGCAGGGCCGGCACCGGCATCGCGACCGAACGCCTGCTGGACGCCGGGCACCGCCGAATCGGCTTCGTCGGCTGGCCGGTCGGTTCCGGTGTCGGGGACGACCGACGCGCCGGCTGGGAGCACTCGTTGCGCGCCGCCGGTGTCGAGCCGGCCGGCCTGGTGGTCACGGGCGAGAACACCGTGGCCGAAGGCTACCGGTGTGCCACCGAACTGGTCACCCGGCACCGCGCGGAGGCGCTGGTCTGCGTCAGTGACACGCCGGCGCTGGGCGCGCTGGCCATGATCCGCGACCGGGTCAGCCGGGGCGGCACGGCGCTGCCGGTGATCGGCTTCGACGACTCCCCCGGCGCCGCCGCCATGGGCCTGACCACCATTGCCCAGCCGCTGCGCGAAGCGGCGGCGACCTGCGTGCGGCTGCTGACCGCGTTCCTCGAAGACGGTGAAAGGGCCACCGACCACCACGTCCTGCTCGCGCCGCACCTGGTGATCCGAGATTCCGGGTGACGCCGCATTCCCCCACGAAGGAGTCGATCATGTCCCGTGACATCCGACCACTGGTGGGCGCCGCCGTGCTGGGCGGCGCGCTCCTGCTGACCGCGGCATGCGGCGGCGGATTCTCCGGTGGTGCCACCCAATCCACCCAGAAGGCCGGCCCGGCGAGCATCCAGATCATGATCGCGTCGTCCGGCGACGCGGAGACGGCGGCGGTCAAGCAGGCCGCGGCCGGCTGGGCGAGCAGCAGCGGCAACAAGGCGGCCGTGGTGCCGGCGCAGAACATCGACCAGCAGCTCGGCCAGGCGTTCGCCGGGTCCAAGCCGCCGGACGTGTTCTACCTGGACGCGGCCAAGGTCGCCGACTACGCCAGCGTCGGCGCGCTCTGGGCGTACGGCAGCCAACTCGGCGACGCCAACGACTTCTACCCGGCGCTGCGCACCGCGTTCACCTACCATGGCACCTTCTACTGTGCCCCCAAGGACTTCTCCACGCTCGGCCTGGAGATCAACACCGCCATGTGGAGCCAGGCCGGCCTGACCAACGCCGACGTGCCGACCACCTGGGACCAGTTACAGGGCGTCGCGCAGAAGATCAAGGCCAAGGGCATGCTGCCGCTGGCGATCAGCCCGACGCACGACCGGGTGGACGCCTTCCTGGCCCAGGCGGGCGGGCAGATCGTGAACTCGGGCGGCCGGCCGGTCGCCGACTCGTCGCAGAACCTCCAGGGCCTGCAATACGTCCAGGGTCTGCTCAAGAGCGGTCTGCTGGCCTATTCGTCCACTCTGGACACAGGATGGGGCGGCGAGGCGTTCGGCAAGGGCAAGGCCGTGATGACGATCGAGGGCAACTGGATCGAAGGCGCCATGAAGTCCGACTACCCGAGCGTGCAGTACCGGATCGTGCCGCTGCCGGCGGGCCCGAAGGGTGCGGCGACCCTGGAGTTCACCCAGTGCTGGGGCATCAGCGCCAAGAGCCAGCACCACGACCAGGCGCTGGCCTTCGTCAACGCGATGACCGACCCGCAGCAGCAGCTCACGTTCGCCAAGGCGTTCGGCGTCATCCCGTCCCGCCAGTCGGCGCAGGCCACCTACGTCAGGGATTTCCCGACGGACAAGGCGTTCCTGGCCGGCGCGCCGCACGGTGTCGGGCCGGTGAACGCACCGAAGGTGGCCACGGTGCTGTCCGACTACGACACGCAGCTCACCCAGTTGGCCACGGCCGACCCGAAGTCGATCCTCCAGCGGCTGCAGAGCAACCTGTCCGCCGCGCTGGGCAGCTGATGGTCGCCCAGACCCTCGCCAAGCCCGCCGCTGTCCCGACCGGCACGCGCCGGCCGGGACGGCGGCACCGGCGGGAGTCCGCGGCCGGCCTGCTGTTCGTGTCGCCCGCGATCCTGATGCTGATGCTGTTCATGCTGGTCCCGATCCTGATGGCGTTCTGGGTGAGCCTGACGAGGTGGACCGGGCAGGGCAGCCCGTTCACGTCCGGGGTGCCGTTCGCGGGCGGCACGAACTACGCGGACCTGTTCGCGCGCAACGGCCTTGAGCGCCAGGACTTCATGACCAGCGTGCGCAACATTCTGTACTACGTGCTGCTGGTCGTGCCGTTGCAGACCGCGCTGGCGCTGGGTATGGCGCTGGTCGTCAACCGACGACGACTGAAGGGCAAGTCGTTCTTCCGCACCGCGTTCTACTTCCCTTCCGTGACCAGTTCGGTCGCGATCAGCATCGTGTTCCTGTTCATGTTCACCGGTGGCGGCGCGATCAACGCGGTGCTGTCCGTGTTCGGCATTCGAGGGCCTGCCTGGTTCAGTGACGCGGACGGCATCGTCCACCTGATCGTGTCGCGTCTTGGCGGCTCCGCTCCGGGGGTGCTGGTCAACCACGGCTTGTTGGGGCTGTCGTGGTGGGACTGGCTTTCCGGGCCGAGCGTGGCGATGTGCGCGATCATCGCGCTGGTGGTGTGGACGACCAGCGGCACGTTCATGCTGATGTTCCTGGCCGCGCTGCAGGACATCCCGGTCGAGGTCGATGAGGCCGCTCTGCTCGACGGGGTCAATCGCCGGCAGCGGCTGCGGTACGTGATCCTGCCGATGCTGCGGCCGACCATGTTCCTGGTCGTCACGCTGGGCTTGATCGGGTCGTGGCAGGTGTTCGACCAGATCTACATCATGAGCCAGGGCGGCCCCGGCAAGACGACGCTCAGTCCCGCCTACGTGTCGTACGCGGCCGGGTTCCAGGACCAGAACTTCCCGGCCGGCGCGGCCATGTCGTTCGTGCTGTTCGCGATCATCGTGCTGATGACGGTCGGCCAGCGGTGGCTGCTGCGCGACCGGGACGCGGCACGCGAACGCAGGGCAGCGCGGCGCGGGTGGCGGGCATGAGATCCCGGCGCCGGGTCGGCGCGCTCATCGGCGGCGGCCTGCTTCTCGTCGGCGCGCTGATCTTCCTGTATCCGTTCGTGATCCAGATCGCCTCCTCGTTCAAGTCCGAGTCCGACGCGGCGGCCGACCCGCTGTCCCCCATTCCGCACCCGGCCACTGTCGCGAACAGCTTTGCCAAGCTGTTCAACGGCAGCACCGACTTTCCACTGTGGACGTTCAACTCACTGGTGGTGACGCTGTTCGTGACCGGCGGCCGGGTGCTGCTGGACTCGCTGGCCGGCTACGCGCTGGCCCGGCTGCGGTTTCCCGGCCGCAAGCTGCTGTTCGCAGGCGTGATCGCGGTGATGGCGGTGCCCCCCGTGGTGCTGCTGATCCCGAAGTTCCTGGTGCTGAACCAGATCGGCATCTACGACACGTACAGCGCGATGGTCCTGCCGCTGCTCGCGGACGCGGCCGGCATCTTCATCATGAAGCAGTTCTTCGAGTCCATCCCGGTCAGCGTCGAGGAGGCGGCCCGGATCGACGGCGCGGGCCCGTTCCGGATGTACTGGTCGGTGGTGCTGCCGATGGCCAAGCCGGCGCTGATCACGCTGACCATCCTGAGCTTCCAGGGCTCGTGGAACGAGTTCACGAACGTGCTGGTCGCCGTGCAGAACCCGAACCTCTACACGCTGCCGCGCGGGCTGGCCGACCTGGTCAGCGGCTCACTCGGCGCCGGCACCCAGTACCCGCTGAAACTGTCCGCCGCCCTGCTGGCCACCATCCCGGTCGCGGTCGTGTTCGTCCTGTTCCAACGGCACTTCGTGCGCGGCGGCAACGAAGGTGTCGACAAGTAACGCCCTACGATGAATCCAACGCCCGGATCAGCTGGAGTAGCGCCTCCTGCCAGTGGGCACTGAAGTCGACGTAGTGGAGCGAGTCCGCGATGGTTTCTCCTGGACCGATCTGATGGTCGGGCAGGGCGCACTTCTCCAGGAGCACCGGGATGAACCACTGCCGTTCTCGTGACATGCGGCGGACCCGCTCGACCGCGATGTTGAGCTGCTCGTTCATATCCGAGTCAGCGGAGTACCGCGGCGAGAAACAGGCCACGAAATAATCGCTGTCACCGATCGCCTTTCGGTATTCGTCGTCACGGCGCATGCCAGGCTTCAATTCCCGATAGGCGACCCAGACGTCGTGGCCATAAACTTCGAGCAACGGCACGATGCGACGGATCGCATCCTCATCAGCCCTCGGATAAGAGAGGAACACGCGTTTCGCCAGCCGAACTGTCCGAGGCCAATCGTCAGGCATCACGACGCGCCAACCCGGCGGACGTGGCCAGCGCGCGACGTTCGACCCCAACGACCGCAAGCCGAGTAACCATCGACCGGCGGGCTCACCCCTCCCGCAACAGCGGACCCAGCAGCTCGCGCGACCATGCCGACACCCTCCGCGTCGCCGCAACCCTGGCACTGCGGTTCAGGCCGGGGATTGCGGCTCGACGACGGTCGACATCTGCCTTCCATCGCCGTCCAGATGAAGCTCGGCGAAATCATACTCGACAGACAGAGATCGAAAGATCTACACGAGGGCCTGCGTCATGTCGGCTGTGCCGGCACCTTAAGTTTGGCTCAAGAAAGACATAAGAGGCCGTTTTTTTGTCGCCCGATCGGGCGATTCCGAACACGAACCAGTGCCATGCTTTCACCCTGATCGTCGGGTCGGTTCCGGTCTGTCGGCAGAAATGACTACGAAGGTTGGTAGCCGCTGAGGATGTCGATCTCGGAGAGGAAGATGTTCCATCCGGTTTTGGCGATAGCGGCGGCTTCGGCACAGATAGCCTGCGCCTGGGCGACGAGCTGCGGCGGTGGCGGTGACGCGGAACCCAGGCCGTAGCACGGGATCGGCAGCTCGAGCTGGTCGAGGCTGGTCACGAACTTGTCGGCCACGTCGGTCACCGGGGCGTAGGTCACCGGGTCCAGCGCGTTGAGCTTCCGCTCGGTGGCGGTGGCGACGTTCGACGCCGCCGTGAACACCGCGCCGCAGGTCCGGTCGGTGAGCGGCGTCGTGGCGGTGCACAGGTCGAAGTTCACGTGCGGGTTCGCGGCCGCCGCGGCCTTGTAGGCGTCCGCCACCTGGGGGTACAGGGTCGGCGTCGGAGCCGGCGTCGGACTTGCGGTGGGCGCGGGTCGCGGATGCGACTGTGCCGCCTTCGGGGTCGGTGGGTTGCCGCCGCACGCCGTGAGCAGCAGCAGTCCGGCGACAAC
>DASXXM010000579.1:0-19001 GCA_036503065.1 Pseudonocardiaceae bacterium
TGTCCAGTCCGCCGTATTTTCAAACCCGCAATTACCAGGTTGAGGGCCAGCTCGGTATGGAGCCAACTATTGCCGGATGGGTGGCCGATCTGCGCCAAGTCATGCGCGAAGTCGCCCGTGTACTAACGCCGACCGGTGGCGCGTGGCTCAACCTTGGCGATAGTTTCTCGCGGCACCCGCGTTACGGGGTACCGACCAAGGGGCTATTGCTGGCGCCCGAACGCCTGATACTTGCACTGGCCCAAGACGGCTGGCTGGTGCGTAACAAAGTGATTTGGGCCAAGACCAACCCCTTGCCCAGCTCGGTTGGGGACCGGCTGACGCTCACCTACGAGGTGGTGTATTTCTTGGTGCGCCAACGGTCCTATTTCTTCGACCTGGACGCCATCCGCGAATTACGTCGCACGCCCACAGTGGTTAAGGCGAAAGCCGACCCCGCCTACAGTCGGCCAGCCTGGGCGGGGCCGCTCGCTACCTCGCGCGGTGGCTTGCGCTCGGGAACGCCGAAGCACCCTCGCCACAAGAATCCGGGGGACGTCTGGCAAATCTCGACTCGTGGCTTTCGTGGCGCCCATTTCGCCGTGTTCCCGCCTGAGCTGGTTCGCCGCCCGATTTTAGCCACGTGCCCGACCGTAGTCTGCACGAAGTGTGGGCAGGGGCAAAAGGTGAGCACGGGAACGCTGCCCTGTGACTGCAAAGCCCCGGCCCGACGCGGTTTGGTGCTCGACCCCTTTTTTGGCACCGGAACAGTTGGGTTAGTGGCGCAGGAATTAGGGCGGGACTGGATCGGTATCGAGCTGAACCCAGATTACGCCCGGATGGCCGAGCAGCGGCTTGCTCTCACGTCGCGCCTGGCAGCACCGGGGATGGTCAAGGTCCCTCGCGTGGCTGAGTCCGATCAGGGCGAACCTGAGGACTTGGCGGCATGAGGCGATCTCGTCGGTGTCGTGCGGCTGCTCCCACATTCCGACCGGGAATGGGCAGCCGCGCCCGCACCGAGGAGGTACGAGGGAACATGTCCGAAGCCAGAGGCGGCGTCAAGACATTGGGGATAAAACTCCCCGACGCGCTGCACGCCCAGTTCGCGCTCACCGCACAGGTCGATGACATCTCGCTGGGCGATGCCGCCCTCCGCGCCGTCGAGCTGTACGTGGCAACCAAGAAGGCCGAGCCGGACTTCGCGGCCCGCGCCCAGGCCGCGCTTGACGCCATCGAGCAGGAGGCGGCAGCCCGAAGGGCGGCGATCCAGGGCCTGTTCGGCACACCTGAACCGGCCGAGGCACCCGCCCCAATCACCACCAGTTCGAGGGGCCGCAAGACGCAGACCGACGGCTAATTTCAAGGCTTCGCGGTTTGTGCCCAATAGTGGCGAGCGGCGCGCATTGCGCGCTGCTCGTCACCTTAAATCTTATGCACCCTACGACCGCGTATAGAACGAGAAATAGGGCAGGTTGTCCTTCCTTGGCAACCATGCCGAGGCCTGGAAAAATGACAGAAAGGGCGGGAAAAAGTGGTCGTCAAACATCAATTACGGAGTTACAGTCATGACGCACGAGCCGTATATCGACAATTCTGCGAGGCGGCCGCAGGCGCTGCTGTATTTGCGGACGGCTAGTGGAAATCAGGCTGAGCGCGACCAAGCTATGGTGGCGCAGCAGCACATCTGCACCCGGCGGGCCGAAGAACTGGGCGCGGTGGTGGTCGGCGAATGGGTGGACTTCGGCTCGGGCCTCAGTACCGAGCGGCCCGGAATCGCTGACCTGCTCGCCAAACTCGGCGAACTACGGGCCGCTGTGCCAGGTCGACTGTGCTACGTGATTGCTGCCGACCACGCCCGGCTCGGTCGCAGTGTCCAGGCCTACAGCCATGTGTCCTACGAGATTGACCGAGCGGGCGGGCTCATCAACATTGCATCGGTGGCGCTAGCTGAATACGAGGCGCTGATGCGACGCAGCGCTCGGCCCAACGCCGATGGGTTGCCACCACCAGAATCGTCGTAATGAGTAAAGGATCAGAGGCGACTCCACTTACATCGTCGCAGGATTTGCAAAACCAGTAATCTCATAAGGAGGGTCGATATGAGTCAGACTATAGTACCAATGGCAGAAATTGTTGGAGGAGACGGTCGCAAGCGAGCCGTCCTCTACTTACGGGTCTCGACCTCAAAACAGGCCGACAAGGACAACGACCCCGACGGCTACTCGCTGCCCGCACAAGAGGACGCCTGCCGCCGCAAGGCCGAAGCCCTCGACGCTGAGGTGGTCGCGGTATTCGTTGACCGGGGCGAGAGCGCCAAGACCGCCGACCGGCGTGAGTTTCAGCGGATGCTCGCCTTCGTCAAGAAGTCCGGCGACATTGACTATGTCATCCTCGACAAGGTCGACCGATTCGCCCGTAACCGGCGCGACGACGCCAACCTGATGTTCGAGCTGCGGACCGCTGGCGCTCAGCTCGTCTCGGTCAAGGAGAACATTGACGAGACCCCAGCCGGGCAGCTCTTGCACGCCATCATGGCGGGGATCGCGGAGTTCTACTCCAAGAACCTGGCCACCGAAGCACTGAAGGGCATGACCCAGAAGGCCAAGGTCGGCGGTACGCCCGGCCGTGCGCCCATCGGCTACCTGAACACGCGGCGGCGCATTGACGGCCGCGAGGTGCGAACGGTTGAGGTTGACCCGGAGCGGGCCTCGCTCATCCAATGGGCGTTCGAGGCCTACGCCACCGGGGAGTGGACGATTATCACGCTCACTGCCGAACTTGGCGCGAAGGGGCTGCGGGCCTTACCTCACGGCAAGAAGCTGCCCGGCCCCGTCCAGACCTCCCACGTCGCGCACCTGCTGAAGAACCGCTACTACCTCGGCAAGGTGACGTTTAAGGGCGTGGAGTACGACGGCCGCCACCAGCCCCTCGTCCCTGCCGCTCTATTCGATCGCGTCCAGGAGGTCTTTCGGTTGCACGACAAGTCCGGCGAGCGCCAGCGCGTCTACCGTCACTACTTGAAGTCGAGTGTCTTCTGCGGGCGCTGTGGCTCGCGGCTGTGCGTCACCAACGCCAAGCGGCAGTACCTGTACTTCTTTTGTCTCGGTCGACACCAGCGGCGGACCGACTGTCAGTTGCCGTATCTCGCGGCTGAGGACGTTGAGCGGGCCGTTGAGCGCTACTACACCACGGTCCGTATCCCGGCTGGTCTCCAGGAGACGATCCGGGAGGGCTTGCGCGTCGAGCTGGACCAGCAGCAGCGGCGGGCGGAGCCGGAGATGGCCTACGCCCGCGGTCGGGTCGCCGAGTTGGAGCAGGAGCGGCGGCGGCTGGGTCGGGGTGTTGTGACGGGTGCCATTCCGGAAGATATCGGCCGGGAGGAGCAGGCGCGCATCACGAAGGAGCTTGAGCAGGCGAAACGGACCCTGGCGGCCTCGACCATGGTGTTTGCCAAGATCGCGGGCACCTTGAACCAGGCCCTGGAGCTGGTCGGCCGGTGCGATGAGGTCTACCAGCTGGGTGGGCCGCAGGTACGACGGCTGTCGAACCAGACGTTCTTTGACCAACTGCTCATGGACATGGTGGAAGACGAGGGCGCCATGGTCACAGGAGCGGTCCTGCGGGAGCCCTGGGCGACCCTCTTGACCAGGGACTTTGCCGTCAGGATGGAGGCGAACACGACGAACGTCGGCCGCCATGTTGGCGGCCGACGTTCGAAAGGATTATTCCTGGTGCCCTCGACAGGAATCGAACCTGCGACCTGCGGTTTAGGAAACCGTTGCTCTATCCCCTGAGCTACGAGGGCTTGCGTACTGTGTTCACCCAGCGTACCGGGCGTGTCCGGTGGGATGGAGCCGGCCTATCCGGACCTTGTTGTGCCTGACCAGTCCGTCATGAGTCCGTAGTCCGTTGATCCGGACCCACTGGTCGCCAACCCGCACATCCTACGGCCGACGTCGTGTCTGCTGTCATCGCGCATGGCAGTCTCTCAGTCGGGCGTGCCTCGGTGCGGGCGACACCGGTAGGGCGGACACGTTGAGTCTGAGTGTTGATCAATTCGAACAAGGTCCATAGTGCGGCCTGGTTGGGGCTGACTCGTCGGTCGATGCGCATCGGCCAGCCTCCTGACGTGACGGTGGCTCCGAAGAGGGAAGGTCACCAGTCCCTCCTGCCCAGGGCGGTTAGAACGAGACCCCGTCGAGGTAGTGGCTGCCGAACCAGTGGAATCCAGCCATCTCCAACTCGAGCACGATCACTACGACCGTGGCGAATACACCGCCGATCAGTCCGCCGACAGACATGCCCGCGAAGTACAAGGCTGATCTGCTGTGGATCAGCAGGGCCACCACGACGGTCCCGACCACGATCGCACACCCGATGATTCCGACGGCCAGTACTGTCGGGAACAGGTGGCCGACGAACATGATGCAGCCAACGATCAACACGGGTAAGGCCACGCCAACGCCATAACCCCACCACCAGAGCGTGCTGCCGCCCTGGTGCTCGACCAGCCGTGGCCGGCGCACCTGGACCTGTCCGCCCCTCCCCATAAGGCCATGATGGCACCGTAGGCTAGGTCGTGTCTGTGTAGGGACTAAGGACTGTCGCTGTCAGGGTCGGCGGTTGGTCAGGGTTGTTGCCTGCTTGATCGTTGGGTTGGCGACGTCGGTGGCCGGTTGCGGACGCGTCACATCCGGACCAGCTACGGGCCTGCGCCGCCGCCGGCGGCGCCTTGATCTCATAGAGCCGAATTTGTCCGCAGGAGGGTGAGGACCCGGCGGATATCCCTCGATGAAAGACGTGGAAGGTGTCCTAACCAGACAGACAAGGCATCAGAAAACTGGACCAAGGGCCCACATGCCCCATGCCCGGATCGAGTGGAAGTTACCGTAATCGCAAGGTATGCGCGCATTCGCGGCGGGTTACGACAGAAGCACTGCTCTGTCGCGGATGCGGTCCCACATCGACATGGGTAGATCGACCATGACAAACAGCTCATCGACGTTGGTGAACGGTTCGACGCGCTGGTTGCGGGCGTCGACGATGGCGGCCGCCACCTCAGCCGGAATGCCGCACGCCTCGGTGAGGACATGAACCGGGGCACTGTTGAGGTCCACGAGGCCGCCGTCGTCGTAGGTCTTGGTAATGTCCGGTCGGCCAATGTGCAGCTCACGGGCCAACAGGGGGTCGTCCGCGGCGAGCTTCCGAGCTTCGTCGCGGCGGGCGCGGGCGGCCAATGCGGCCTTGATTGCCGGATCGGTGGTCGACGGGTCGTTGTCGGTGTCGGTCGGTGCGCCTTCGTAGACCATGCGCCGTAGGGGCGCCACCATGATGCAGCCGACGATGATCGTGCCCAGTGCGAGCAGGCCGCTGATTGTGTTGATGGGAGCGTTTGTTGGGTGTCCTTGGCTGTCCTGCGGTGCCATGGCCGTCAGGACATAGATGATCGCGTCGAGGGCGCCGAAGATCAGTGCGAGCCGACGTGCCTTGGCGGTCTTCAGTCGGATAGCTGCGTGGAGGAACGGTACCCAGGCGAACACGCCGGCCGTCGCGATCAGTACGACGTAGTACCACCGGCCAGCGATCCGAATGTGGCGACGACCGCGCGGTTGGGCTGGGTCGAAATGGGTAACGCTGGGGTCTTCCATTGCTTGGTGGATGGGTGGCGTCCGGTTCTCCTGCGGGAAGGGCGGTGGCATCGTCGGCTGCCTTTCGGGGTGGGGTGTTGCCGCGCGTGCGTCGCCAAGACCGTCGAGGTTGTCAGCTGTCCGGACGGCAGGGATGAGACTTGCCGAGCTAGCCTCGGCCGGTCGGGGCCTGGTGACGGCCTTGTCGCGACGTTGCGTCTTCTTCGGGGGAGCGTCCGCAGGCCGCGGCCACGATGAACGACTTCCGGTAACCGAAACCCATGCTGACCTCCCGAGCTTGTCAGCAGTCACATCGACCGAATGGGTTCGTTGTTACATCGAATGCGCGTCTTCACTCACCCGGGCGGCACCACGCCGAGTACAGCTGGCGACTCACGGCAGCCGCTTCCTGTACGTCTTCCCTGCCAATTCCGTCGCCGACGAGGAGATCGTGACCGACCGCGTCATGGAGTGACGCGGCCGGTCACGGCCCGGCTAGTGGTGGCCGACGAACTGGACCACCTGTTGGTACGTCGGGCGGTTCTGCCAGGTGATCTTGCCGTCCGTGATGCCGCCGAACGGGCGTTGGATGATCGAATCGGCGCACCACTGGTTGCCGGCCGCGCAGTCGGCGTCGCCCGGGTAGACCGTGGTGGCCGGCTGGGCGGCCGCCTGGGTCAGGCTGGACAGCAACGCCTGCCGACACTGGACCTGGCTGCCGGCACCACAGAACGGCATGGCCAGGGCGCCCTGGACCGGCTGGCCGAGCACGGCACGCAGGTCTTTGTCCACATAGGACCACCAGCCGGTCTGGAACGACGAGCCCTTGTGCGGGATTGACTGGTTCACGTCGGTCGGGCCTGCGCTGGGGCCGGTTTGGCCGCCGGACGGGGACTCGTTGATCTGGATCGCGCCGACCATCGCACCGAACAAGCTCGTGCCCATGGCGGGCTGGAACTCGGCCTGGACCAGCAGTGGCCACCAGGCGTCCATGGTCTGGATCGCGGACGCGTTGATGTACGACTGGCTGCCGGGCGTGGTTTCCACCAGTTTTGAACCGGTCTGTTGCCATGCGGTCAGCTGAATGACGATGGCTGCCTCGGTCGGGTCGGTCACCGGCTGGCTGTTGATGACCTTCAGCAGGGTCGGTAGGACGTCCTCGCCTCGGAGATCTGTCACGCTGGCGTCTGCCATGGCCTTGACGACGTCCGCGCGGCTGACCTTGTTTCCGCTCTGCACCAACGACTTTACGCGTGCGTCCAGTAGGTTCGAGCGGTACACGCTGCCGTTGCCGAACCCTGCCGACGTGTAGTTCAGTGCCTGCTTGTTGTTCCAGGAGACGTAGTAGTCCTGGTCGATGGAATTCGGGTGCGCGGCGAACGCCGTGTAGTCCGACCTGTCCGTTGCCGGGTTCCAGTTCTGCCATTCGAACTGTGCGGCGGCCTGGATCGGCAGGTTGGGGTCGACGTCGGCCGGGCGGACCGGGTTCCAACCCGAGTTGTAGTAGGCGATGTCCGTGTTGTTCGTGTAGAACCAGTTGAACGTGTAGTTGACGTTCGCGGCGGACTGTTCGAACTGCTGTGCCGTGCCCATGTTGTCGGGGCTGTTGAACAGCTGGAAGCCGATGATCGAGTCGGCCTCGTGCCTGTACGACGAACGCTGGCTGGTGTAGACCACCGGTTTGCCGGCGACGGTGGCCCGGAACTGCACCAGGCCGTAGTTCGTGCGGTAGACGATCAGTTTGTACGAGCCGGCCGGTGTGGTGTCGGCCGTGTTGGGGCTCCAGGAGTCGTCGCGCTCCAACGGTTCCATCGCGGTGCACTGGCCGTTGTACAGATACGCGATCGAGCTGCCGGTGGGCGGGGTGCCGTCGAGGTTGCACAGCGGCACGGCGAACGTGTCCGTCACGTCCTGACCTGCCGACGTGGCGCTCCACGCGTAGTCGGCGCCACGGCCGAGTTCGACGTAGAAGCTCAGGCCGGCGAAGGCCGCGCCACGGGAGCTGATGCCGGGTCCCTGCAACTCCTCCAGCATCAGCAGTTGTGGCGCGAAGTAACCGGTCTGCGGGCCGAACACGGCAATCGGGTGACCGTCGTCGGTGAACTTGCCGTTGACGACCAGGGCGTTCGACATGCCGTGCTTGCTGGACAACAGGTTGCCGGGCAGCACGCCGTTGTTGAAGATGCCCTTGGCCGCGTTGAGGTTCAGGGCGCCGTTCCGGTTGCGGGGCACAACAGCGGGGCCGGTGTTGGCCAGAGCCGCGCCGGTCGTGGCGAGGGTGGTGGCCGCGGTCGCGGTGGCCGCCGATGCCGCGGAGCCGGTCGGATCGAAGACCTCCTGCTGGGCGCTTACCGAGCCCGCGTCCGGCATGGCGACACCCTGCGCGTTGGCCGGGCCGGCAGAGTACGGGAACGACTGGCCATTGTGGAGGGTCAAGTCCGCCTCGGGGTCGTTCTGCTCGCGGAACGACTGCCACACCTGGTCACCGACCGTGGTCCCGTACTGGGCGTCGGCGGCTTCCTTCACCAGCGCGGACTGCACCTCACCACCACCGCCGCTGCCGAACAGGGCGCCGACGACGCTGGCGATGGCGATCAGGTCGGTCGGCCCGAACGGCTGGATCGAACCGGCGTTGGTGATCGGGTTGACGTGCCCGGTCAGGTCGTACTCACCGGGGAACGTCCGCCCGTTGAACGCCTGCGTGATGTAGGTGTTGATGCCGCCGACGTAGGAGTTGATGTCCTGCATGGCCTGCGCGCCCGCCGTGCCGCTGGCGGCGATCGTGTCGACCTGGTTCTGCAGGTCCTGCTCTGTGTAGGGGGCCGCGGCCCAGAACGTCTGCTCCAGCGCGCGGTTGGCGGCCGCGCCGCCCGCGAAGCTGGACAGCTCACCGCGGCCGACGTGCCGGAACAGGTCCATCAGCCACAGCCGGTCCTGCGCGGCCGCGTAGCCCGCGCCGAACTCGGTACCCGACCGGGTGGTGCCGTAGACGTGCGGCACGCCGGTTGCCTTGTCCCGCACGATCGTCACGTCGCTGCGCGGCTGGATACTGCTGGCCACCTGGGCGGCCGGCACGCCGAAGGACGAGTCGTTGAAGTAGGAGTCGATGGTGGCGTTGGTCAGGTTCTGGTAGCCGTCGGCCAGGTTGCCGTACGTGTTGAGCTGGTCGTTGGTGTGGGCCGGCGCGGTGCCGAACAGTTTGTTGGCGAGGATGTCGGCGAGCGTCGCGTTGCCGTTCTCGCCGGGCGGCAGGATGTCGTTGCACTGTCCCGAGCAGAAGTCGGGAACGGTGAACGGCGTTCCGGTGGCGGCTTGCGACGTACCGGCCACGGTACCGACCGTGACCAGCGCCGCGACAATGACAATCCATGTACGAGCCGATCGGCTCATGACCGACGCTCCTCTCCGAGCACCCGATGTGTCCGGAATCACAAGCTACCCTCGAGTACGGCTATCGCGAAAGTCCCTCACGTTTACTTCCGCCGACCGGCGTAACGGGGCAACCAGATGGTGACGATGGCGTGTCCGACCGGTGTCCGCGCACCATGCCACCTGATGAGATGATTTTGCTCGTTGGCAGTGCCGTGGTCCGATGCACGTCCGCGCATACCCCGCGTGGACGTGCAGGGCTCACAACGCCCATCGGGGAGGCATCCGTGATCAAAGTCGTGCTCGCCGACGACGAGGACCTGGTCCGCTCCGGCCTGCGGATGATTCTCGGCAGCGCCGGGGACATCGAGGTGGTCGCCGAGTGTGACGACGGCCTGCAGGTCGCCGAACTCGTCCGGCTGCACCGCCCGCACGTCGTCCTGCTCGACATCCGGATGCGCGCCACGGACGGACTCGCGGCGCTGCGTCGCCTGCTGGCGCTGCCCGAGCCGCCCGCCGTCGCCATGCTGACCACGTTCGACGTGGACGACTACGTGAGTGAGGCGCTTCGGTTGGGCGCCAGCGGTTTCCTGCTGAAGGACACTGAACCGAACCAGTTGGTGAAGGCCGTGCGCGACCTGGCGCGGGGCGGCGCGGTACTCGATCCCGGGGTGGCGGCCCGGGTGCTGGCCGCGGTGGCCAACGGCGAGCGTGCCGCCGAGCCGGCCAGGCGGCTGCTCACCGTGCTGTCCGACCGCGAGCGCGAGGTGCTCGGACTGATCGGCCAGGGCATGTCGAACGCCGAGATCGGCGCGACCCTGCACCTGTCCGAGGCCACCGTGAAGGGCTACGTCTCGGCGGTGCTGGGCAAGATCGGTGCCGCCAACCGGGTACAGGCCGCGCTCGTCGCCTACCGGGGCGGCCTGATCGCCTAGCGCTCGCCGGCCAACTGGCTGATGTCGTCGAGCTGCTGATACACCGCGACACGGTTACGGCCCTGACGTTTCGCCTGGTAGAGCACCAGATCCGCGGCGGCGAACAGCTCGTCGAGCACAGCGGGCCCGTTGGCGACGCCGACGCTCACCGTCGGCCTTCGGCCCGAGCCGAGCACCATGGTCCAGTCGTGGCCGGCCACGGACGCCCTGATCCGCTCGGCCACGACCGGTCCGGCGTCCCGGTCGCCGCTGGCGTCGCCGAGCAGGACCACGAACTCGTCACCGGCCCACCGGGCGACCAGGTCGTCGCTGCGGCACTCGCGCCGCAGGAGCTGGGCGATCTCGCGCAGGGCCGCGTCCCCGGCCGCGTGGCCCGCGATGTCGTTGACGCTCTTGAACCAGTCCACGTCGACCAGGACCAGCCACGCGGTCCGGCCGTCCTCGACCGCCCTGGCCAGCATGGCCGGCGCGGTGCGCTCCAGACCGAGCCGATTCGCCAAGCCGGTCAACGGATCTCGGGCCGCCGCCTCCTGCGCGGCCATGGCCAGCCGTTGCGCGGCCGCGGCCAGCCGACGCTGTTCCATTGCCTGGCCAAGGCCCTCACGCAGGGTGTCGGCCGCCTTCTTGGACGCTGCGAGGCTGCGTCGCAATGCTGCCGCCTCGCCGACCGCGTCGTCGAGTTGGGCGCAGATGTCCGCGAGATCCTGGGAGAATCGCAGGACCAGGGACGTGTCGTTGATCCGCTCGGCGTTCGCGACCGCCCTGGCAGCCTGC
The DNA here is from genome assembly GCA_036503065.1 of Pseudonocardiaceae bacterium. Lineage (GTDB taxonomy): Bacteria > Actinomycetota > Actinomycetes > Mycobacteriales > Pseudonocardiaceae > DATEPR01. The sequence goes on from DASXXM010000579.1 coordinate 10,685, forward strand.
GTGCGGGCGTCGGCCAGTTCGCCACGGGCCCGGCTCACGACGGCGAGCACCCACTCGCCGACCGCCATGGCCCAGAGGTTCTCGTCCTCGGTGCCCAGGCGCAACACCTGCCGGCCGGCCTCTGCGGCGGCGGCCAGTTCGCCCAATCCGGCCAGCGAACGCCCGTACGCGCCCAACAGCGCCCGGTGCACCCTGGTGTGCGACTTGAGCTGCAACCCTTCGGCGAGCACCAGTCTCGCTTCCTCGAACACCGGACGGGCCTGTTCCGCCGGCAGTTCGACGGCGCGGAAGTTCAACGTGCCGCCGAGACGCTGTAGGTTCCACGACAGGACGTACGGATCGCCCGCGTCTCGGGCCAGCCGGATGGAAGTACGCAGCGTCTCCAGCGCGCCCCGCCGGTTGCCGATGCCTTCCAGGAAATAGCCCAACTGACCCAACGTCTGTGCTGCCGCTGGGCCTTCCGCGGTGAGCGAGCCGAGATCGGTCCAGCCTTCCGCGGCCAATTCCAGCGCGAGCGGGATGCGGCCAAGTCGCCACGCGCTCACCGCGCGGTGCACCAGCATGGCAGCCCGAACCGTCTGGTCCGCGGTCGGCGGTTGATGCGCGACGACCTTGTCGAACAGGACATTTGCCTCGACCAGTCGGCCAGCCTCCAGCAGCCGCCGTACCTCCAGGTCGGCTTCCGGCAGCTGGCCTGCGGTCAGCGGCTTGTCCTGCTCCACCTCAGTCTCGACACTCCCCGCCAGACGGTCGCTAACGACATCGGCCCACGCAGGCTACCGGTGATGATCGCTCTTTGTGGTGCCCGATGGGACCAATGTCGCCGGATCGGACTAACGACCGTCGGCAAACAGGTACCCGCCGTGCGGTAGCTCCGATGTCATCGTCACGCATCGCGGCCATCCGTGCGGCTAGGGTCGCGGAAAGTTTCCTCGCGCACGACAAGGAGAACCGGCCATGCACAAGTACATCGCGCTGTACCGCAAACCCGCGGATCCGGCCGCGTTCGACGAGGCCTACTTCGGTTCGCACATACCTCTCGTATCGCGGACACCAGGACTGTTGCGGGCCGAGGTGGCAAAGGTCCGGCGGGTATTCGTACCCGGATTTCTCGGCGAGACCGAGCCGTACCTGATCGCGGAGCTGTATTTCGAGTCCGCGGCGACGGCGAAGGAAGCCTTCAGGTCACCGGAGTGGCAGGCGTCCGGCGCGAACCTGGTCGAGGCGGGTGGCATGGAACTGGTCGCGATGTTCACGGCGGACGTCCTGGACGATTGACCCACGTCGTCCGGCTTCTTCGTCCCGCCGCACGTACGCTGCGGATCCGTGCTGCTCAACGTGCTGCAACTGATCGGGGTCGCCGGGTTCGCCATGTCCGGCGCGCTGGCGGGCGCGCGGGCGCGGCTGGACGTGTTCGGGGTGGCGGTGGTCGGCGTCACCACGGCGTTGGGCGGCGGCGTGATCCGGGACGTGATGCTCGGCGTGCACCCGCCGACGGCGTTGCTGCACTGGCCGTTCCTGACGGTTGCCGCCGTGGTGTCGCTCGCCGTGTTCTGGCTCCAGCCGCAGGTGGTCCGGTTGCGTCGGGCGATGCTGCTCGCGGACGCGGTCGGCCTCGGCGTCTTCGTGACGTCGGGCACATCGACCGCGCTGGCGCTGGGGGTGCCGCGCTACGACGCATGGCTGGTCGGCATGACCGTCGGCATCGGCGGCGGCGTGGTCCGGGACCTGCTGCTACGCGAGATTCCGCTGGTGCTGCGCAGGGAGATCTACGCCCTGGCCGCCTTGGCCGGCGGCGTGCTGGTGGTGCTCGGCGACTGGCTGCGGCTGCCGGCCGGGCCGGTCGCGCTGGTGGGTGCGGCACTGGTGGTGGCGATCCGAGTTGTGGCACTGTGGCGGCGGTGGAACGCGCCCACCGCGCCCGGCACGTCGTGACGCTTATAGCCATCACCGGGTGAAATCCGCGACAAGCGTGGCGTGTCCATAGCCTCCTCTCAGGCGCTTCTCAGGACGGGTCGTAACACTGTCCACATGCGCATCCTCGTAGTCGACGACGACCGCGCCGTGCGCGAGTCCCTCCGGCGGTCGTTGCAGTTCAACGGCTACCAGGTGGAACTCGCCGGTGACGGTCACCAGGCGCTGGAATTGGTGATCGCCCAGCGCCCGGACGCGATGGTGCTGGACGTGATGATGCCGCGCCTGGACGGCCTGGAAGTGTGCCGCCGGCTCCGTGGCACAGGGGACGACCTGCCGATTCTCGTGCTGACCGCCAGGGACGCGGTGTCCGACCGGGTGGCCGGCCTCGACGCGGGCGCCGATGACTACCTGCCCAAACCGTTCGCGCTGGAGGAACTGCTGGCCCGGCTGCGCGCGTTGCTGCGCAGGGCGGCCGCCGAGTCCGACCTGCGCTCGGACGCGCCGCCCGCGATGCGCTTCGCCGACCTGGAACTGGACCCGGGCACCCGCGACGTCCGCCGTGGCGAGCGGCCGATCAGCCTGACCAGGACCGAGTTCGCGCTGCTGGAGCTGTTCTTGGCGCATCCCAAACAGGTCCTCACCAGGGGCCGCATCCTGGAGGACGTCTGGGGCTACGACTTCCCGACCAGCGGCAACGCCCTCGAGGTCTACGTCGGCTACCTGCGCCGCAAGACCGAGGCGTCCGGTGAGACCCGGCTGATCCACACCGTGCGCGGGGTCGGCTACGTGCTGCGCGAGACGCCTCCGTGACCCGTACCGTTCCCCTTGGCGCCCGGCGATCCACGCAACGAATGTCGTTGCGTACCAGGGTAACCGTGCTGGTCGCCGCCTGTGTCGCCGGCGCTGTCGCCCTGGTGTCGTTGGGCGCGTTCGTGACCGTCCGTAACAGCCTCTACAGCAAGCTGCAGGAGCAGCTGATGGTCAAGGCGGTCGCGGTGGCCCAGGCGGCGCCGCAGGGCTTTGGCGAGCGGATGCAGATCAACGCCAGTGCGTTCCAGTTCTCCGACATCAAGTTCGACATCGTCGACAAGAACGGCGTCAGCCAGGCCACCTTCGCCGGCACGGCGGTCTCCCTCGAGTTGCCGCGCGGCCTGGTCGGGCGGAACGAGAAGAGCGTCGCGGCGGGCGCGGCCCTGTCGTCGTCGCGGGCGGCGGACGGCTACGAGGTCGTCGCGGTGCCCTATGTCCGGTTGCCCGGAACGGCGCTCGTGGCCAGTGAGCCGTTCACCGATGACGACGCCGTGCTCAAGTCGCTGAGCCTGGTGCTGATCCTGATCAGCGCGGCCGGTGTGGTGGTGGCCGCGCTGGCCGGCACCGCTGTCGCACGCGGTGGCCTGCGCCCGGTGCAGCGGCTGACCGAGGCAACCGAGCGAGTGGCCAAGACCGGTGACCTGCGGCCGATGCCGGTCAGCGGGGACGACGAGCTGGCCCGGCTGACCACGAGCTTCAACGCGATGCTGGGCGGGCTGGCCGAGTCGCGCGAGCAGCAGCGAAGACTCGTCGCGGACGCGGGCCACGAGCTGCGCACGCCGCTGACCTCGTTGCGCACCAACCTGGAGCTGCTGATCGAGTCGTCCAAGCCCGGCTCGCCGACGCTGTCCGAGCAGGACACCGCGGAGCTCTATACCGACGTGCGCGGCCAGGTCGACGAGCTGACCACATTGATCGGCGACCTGGTCGAGTTGGCCCGCCAGGACACCCCGCAGGTGGTGCACGAGCCGGTCGAGCTGGTCGAGGTGGTGGAGCGGGCGCTGGACCGGGCGCGTCGGCGGGCGTCCGGTGTGCGGTTCGACGTGTCGGTGCAGCCGTGGACACTGTTGGGTGATTCCAGTGCCCTCGAACGGGCGGTGTTGAACCTGTTGGACAACGCCGTGAAGTTCAGCCCACCGGACGGTGTGATCGGTGTCACTCTGCGTCCGCTGGGCGACGGCACGGCGGCGATCGAGGTGACCGACGAGGGCCCCGGCATCTCGGACGCGGACCTGCCGCACGTGTTCGAGCGGTTCTACCGGTCCGAGGAGGCCCGCACGCTGCCCGGTTCCGGGCTCGGGCTCTCCATCGTGCTGCAGGCCGCGCAGCGGCACGGTGGCATGGCGTACGCCATGCACGCGCCCGCCGGTGGCGCGCTGATGGCCATCCGGCTGCCCGGCCGATCCTCCTGACCCTCCCGACCGTAGGTCGAGTCGACATGTCTCGTTAGGGCAACAAAGCCGAACACATTTGCTGTTGGAGTGTGTAGACTTTTGAGGTATTCGCCGGTCAGATTTGGGGAGGTGTCCTGTGCTCGCGCGGCAGCGGCAGTCCGTCATCCTGGACGAGGTTCGGCGCACCGGGGCCGTTCGGGTCAGCGACCTGGTGGAACGCCTCGGCGTCTCCGACATGACGGTCCGCAGGGACCTCGACGTGCTGGCGGCCCGTGGCCTGGTGGAGAAGGTCTACGGCGGCGCGACGTCGGTCGCCGGCCGCAGCGTGGACGAGCCCGGCTTCGAGGCCAAGTCCGTCCGTCAGCTGCCGGAGAAGGAGGCGGTCGCCCAGCAGGCCGCCACCCTGGTCCGGCCGGGCACCGCGATCGGCCTCTCGGCCGGCACCACCACGTGGACCATGGCCAGATTCCTGGCCGACGTACCCGACCTCACGGTCGTCACCAACTCGATCCGGGTCGCCGACGTGCTGCGTCAGAGCGGCCGCACGGACCGCACGGTGGTGCTCACCGGCGGCGTGCGCACCCCGTCCGACGCGCTGGTCGGCCCGGTCGCGGTGCAGGCGTTGCGGACGCTGCACCTGGACGTGGTGTTCCTCGGCGTGCACGGCGTGGCCCAGCGGTCCGGTTTCACCACCCCGAACCTGAACGAGAGCGAGGCCAACCGGGCGTTCGTCGACGCGGCGGGGCGGCTCGTCGTGGTCGCCGACCACACCAAGTGGGGCGTCGTCGGCATCTCCACCATCGCCACGTTGGACGAGGCCGACGTGCTCGTGATGGACGACGGCCTGCCGGCGGAAGCCCGCGAGTTCCTCACCGACCAGGTTGGCGATCTGTTGATCGTGCCGGTCCGCGGTCGGCGGGAGGAGACCGCGTGAGGCGATCCGTCCGCCAGCTCGCCGACGGGCGGGAGATCATCTACTTCGACGACACACCCGGCACACCTGAGCGCGTGGCGCGTGACCGTAGGAAACTGCCGGTGCAGCAGCCGCACGCGGAGATCCGCCGTGATCCGCTGACCGGCGAGTGGGTCGGCATGGCCGCGCACCGCCAGACCCGCACCTACCGCCCGCCTGCCGACCTGTGCCCACTCTGCCCGTCGAGTCCCGGCCGGTCCACCGAGATCCCCGAGTCCAGCTACGACGTGGTGGTGTTCGAGAACAGATTCCCCTCGTTCGCCCAGTCCGTGCCGGACACGCCGCCGTTCGTCGACGGGTTGCCGATGGTGTCGCTGGCGCCGGGCCGGGGCCGGTGCGAGGTGGTCTGCTTCACCGCCGACCACGACAGTTCGTTCGGCGAGCTCGCCCGTGGCCGGGTTCGCACGGTGATGGATGTATGGGCCGACCGGACCGCCGCGCTGAGCGCATTGCCCGGCGTGGCACAGGTTTTCCCGTTCGAGAACCGGGGCGAGGAGATCGGCGTCACGTTGCACCACCCGCACGGCCAGATCTACGGCTACCCGTTCGTCACCCCGCGCACCGAGCGGATGCTCGCCACCGCACGGGACTACCAGGCCGAACACGGCCGCCCGGTGATGGCGGATCTGTTGGCCGCGGAGCGGGCCGCCGGGCGCCGGGTGGTGGCCGCGGGCGACCACTGGACGGCGTTCGTGCCGGCCGCCGCGCGCTGGCCGGTCGAGGTGCACATGGTGCCGCATCGCCAGGTACCGGACCTGCCCGCGCTGACCCCGGACGAGCGGGACGACTTCGCCGAGCTGTACCCGAAGGTGCTGCACATGCTCGACGCACTGTACGACCGGCCGCTGCCCTACGTCGCCGCGTGGCACCAGGCGCCGGTGCGGGCCGACCGGGACGTGGCCTGGCTGCACCTCGAGGTGTTCTCGGTGCTGCGCACCGCGGACAAGCTCAAGTACCTGGCCGGCTCGGAGTCGGGCATGGCGGTGTGGGTCAACGACGTGACGCCGGAACAGATCGCCGACCGGCTGCGCGCCAACGATCCTGTCCTCGTCCACTGAGCTCCTCGTCCACTCGGCGATTCACTCGGTGTACCCAGGAGCGTCTCAGCGAGTTCTCAGGCGGATGGCGCAGAGTAAGGCCATGACCGAGAACTTCCCGGGCGCAGGCGGCGGCCCGGCGGAGGACCCCCGGCACTCCGAGCAGCGTGCCGAAACGGGCTCCGCCCAGCCGACCGGCCAGGACAGCGGCGGCAACCCCTGGTACGGACAGCCGGACGGCCCCCAGCCACCCGCGCCGGAGCCCAACCCGTGGACCCCGGCCGGGTTCTCGCACTACGGCGACCAGCCGGCGCCCCCCACCTATGGCGAGCAGTCGGCGCCGCCCTCGTACGGCGGTTACCAGCCGATCGCGAGTCCACCCACCGGCCAGATAATGGGTCCGGCTCCGTACCGGATAGGTGTCGCCGAGCCGCGTCCCAGAGGCGCAGGCGGCCTGGTCGTCGGGGTCGCGGTGCTGGCCCTGGTGGTCGGCGGCCTGGCCGGTGGCCTCGGTGGCTATCTGGTGTCCAACGGGTCCAGCAGCAACGCGGGGATCAGTTCGCTGCAACAGCCGGCACCGGCGAAGCAGACCGCGAACGCGCCGGCCGGCAGCGTCCAGGCGGCCGCGAACAGGGTGCTCCCGGTCGTGGTCACCATCGCGGCCGAGTTCCAGTCCACCAACGGCACGACCGGCGACACCGGTTCCGGCATAGTGATCAGTTCCAACGGCAACATCCTGACCAACAACCACGTCATCGCGGGCGCCGCGACCGGCGGCAAGATCCAGGCGATCTTCGCCGACGGCCGCACGGTCGACGCGACGATCGTCGGCCGCGACCCGACCACCGACATCGCGGTGATCAAGGCCCAAGGCGTGACCGGCCTGCCGATCGCCGCACTCGGCCGGTCCGACAACGTGGCGGTCGGCGAGCAGGTCGTGGCCATCGGTGCCCCGTTCGACCTGGCCGGCACGGTTACGTCCGGCATCGTCAGCTCACTGCACCGCCCCACCGCGGCGGGTGACAGCACCAGCAGCCAGACCACGGTCCTGGACGCCATCCAGACGGACGCCCCCATCAACCCCGGCAACTCCGGTGGCCCGCTGGTGAACATGCAAGGTCAGGTCATCGGCATCAATTCGGCGATCTACTCGCCGAACTCCGGCAGCGGCCTGCAGAGCGGCCAGGGTGGCAACGTCGGAATCGGTTTCGCCATCCCGATCGACCAGGCGAAGCGCATCGCGAACGAGATCGTGCAGACCGGCAAGGCAATCCAGACCGTGCTCGGTGTCCAGGTCAAGGACAACGTGCCCACCAGCGGCGGACAGGTCAGCATCCTGCCCAACGGCGCCCTGATCAGCGCGGTGACCGCGGGTGGCCCCGCCGACAAGGCGGGCATGAAGGTCGGCGCGGTGGTGGTGAAGGCGGACAGCCGCCTGGTGACCAGTTCGGACGGCCTGGTTGCGGCGGTGCACGCGGCCGCACCGGGTGACCAGATGAAGCTGACCCTCGACAACGGCAACGTGATCACGGTGACCCTGTCCGGCCAACCGGTCACGGCGAATTAGCTGGTGGTCAAATTGTCAAGCCGCCTATCCACAGGTTCGGGGCTTGTCCACAAATTTCGGGCGAGCCACCCATTCGGGGCTTGACAGGCATAGGGTTGAAAAGGGCCGTAGCCCCCAGGGTTGGGCGGGGGTCTGCCTGTGGGTCGGCGAAGTCGTGTTTTCGCAGGTCCAGCGCAATGAGGCGGATCCGCTGCCTCGTCATTACTCGACAGACGCGACTTCGCCAGGCCCCTCAGGATTGGGCGGGAGTTCGCCCACGGGCTCGGTGACTTGTGGCTTGGGAGGCGATGGCTCGGGAGGTGTCGGTTTCGGACGTGTCGGCTTGGGAGGTCGGTGTCGGCGTTGGCGGAGCAGGCTCCACGCGACGACCGCCAGCCACACCACGGCCAGCGCGATCGCCAGCCCTGCCGTGTAGTTCCGGTCGTCCAGGCCGGGATTGGGTTGGCCCGCATAGGATCGCCAAATTGCCGGCACGGCAAGCAGGGTCAGCACACCGGATACCGCAGCGCCCAGCCGGACCGGAGTGCGCCAATGTTGCCCAACCAATCTGCTGATCAACAGCCCGACCAGTCCGACGAACGGGGCAACCAGCGCATCGTGCAATATCGGACCGCCGATG
>DASXXM010000580.1:0-2484 GCA_036503065.1 Pseudonocardiaceae bacterium
GCGATGTCGTCGCCGAGCGTCTGCACCTCCCAGCCCGGGATGGTCGGCTCCAGCATGGCCAGGTTGGTCTTGCCGCAGGCCGACGGGAACGCGGCCGCCACGTAGTAGACCTTCTTCTCCGGCGAGATCAGCTTCAGGATCAGCATGTGCTCGGCCAGCCAGCCCTCGTCCCGGCCGATCACCGACGCGATGCGCAGCGAGTAGCACTTCTTGCCCAGCAGCGCGTTGCCGCCGTAGCCGGAGCCGTAGCTCCAGATGACCCGTTCCTCCGGGAACTGGGTGATGTACTTCGTCTCGTTGCACGGCCATGCCACGTCCGCCTGCTCGGGCTCCAGCGGCGCGCCGACCGAGTGCAGGCACTGCACGAAGTCGGCGTCGTCACCGAACCTGGCCAGCGCCCTGCTGCCCGACCGCGTCATGACGTGCATCGACACCACGACGTACTCGGAGTCGGTCAGCTCGACACCGAGCATCGGCTTGTCCGCCTCCAGCGGCCCCATGCAGAACGGGATGACGTACATCGTGCGGCCACGCATACAGCCGCGATAGAGCTCGGTCATGATCGATTTCATCTCGGCCGGGTCCATCCAGTTGTTGGTCGGACCACAGTCGGCCTCGTCGACCGAACAGATGAACGTGCGTTCCTCGACCCGTGCCACGTCGTCGGGATCCGACGCCGCCCAGAACGAATTGGGTTTCTTCGCCAACGGCACGAAGGTGCCGGCGGCAACGAGTTTCGCGGTCAATCGGTCCCATTCGGCCTGCGAACCGTCCACCCACACAACTTCGTCGGGCGTCGTCAGTTCTGCGACCTCACGGACCCAGTCCAGCAGCTTGGCGTGGGCGGTCGGTGCGTGGTCGAGACCGGGGATGGTCACAGCTGTCATCGCGCCTCGTCTCCTGACCGAACGCCGCATCGCGCGTTCCGCTGCCTCGCGGAACGCGTCGACGGTGACGTCCGTGAAATGACCGGCTACGCCCGGGGGCTAAACGGGCGTGCCAGGAATGGGATCTCCTGAGATTAGCTGGGATACCACCCCGATGCCGAGTCAAAACCTGTCGGTTCGCTCACAAAAACGATCAGGGTATCGATTAAGCACGAACACCTCGTGCGGTATTCGGGTGACCCGACTCATGCCGAACACGAGTGGAATTTCACACCTGACGAAGTCGGAGTGCGTTACGTCACCACTGCTCGGTTTGCGAGGTTCTAGTTGCGGCTGATCCACTGCCCGGTCGTCGCGTCGATGCGTACCACGCCCTGCGCGCTGCCCGAGTCGCTGAACGCCGCAGCCCAGCCGCCGTCGTCGGAGCCGGCCCAGTGCTTGTCGTCCGCGGTGTCGTCCTGGCTGACCGGCGGCGTGAACTCGGCCGTCGCGCCGCTGTCGCGCTGGTAGGAGCCGTCCGCGGCCAGGTGCCCGTGCTCCACCTCGGTCCAGTGGCCCTGGCCGGTGTCATGGGCGATCACGACCTGGCCGTCCGGGGTGAACTCGGTGGCCACGTCGGCCCGCCCGGCGCCGTGGCTGTCGGTGTAGAGGACGGTGTCGCCGTTCGCGGCGTGCACGACCGCGGTGTCCGGCCTGCCGTCGTTGTTGGTGTCGACCGTGGCCGGGCCGACGTCGTGGGCGCCGCTCGCCGTGTCCACGGTGATTCCGTCCGCGTGCACGGCAGCGGCCGTCGTGGTCACGTGCGGGGTGTCGTCGATCCACTGTCCGGTGGCCGGGTCGTAGTGCGCCTGCTGGACCTCGTCGTCGTGCGCGTCGTACTGGGTCACCAGGTCCGCGGTGCCGTCGTGGTCGGCGTCCGAGTACACGAGGTGGCCGCCGTCCGCGGTGTCCACGGCGACGCTGTCCACCACACCGCCGGTCCCGTCGTAGGCGTAGTTTTCCTGCTCGACGTACTCGTGGCCGTCGATGTCGATCTTCATTTCGCCGGAGTCGCCCACCGTGCCGTCGTCGATGTACACGGCTGACCCCCGTTCTTCCCGCCTGGCGGCGGCCGGTCGAAGTGTGTGTGTTCGTGTGTTGGACTCACCGTATTCCGCTCCGGTTCCCCGGGCCAGCCCACGGGTTGACAATGCCTGGTCAGGCGGCACGCAGTGCGCGGATGGCGGCGAGCAACCCGGCCACCCTGGTCCGGCCTGCGCCGGCCGCGGTCAGCCGCCGGCCGGCCGCGGTGAGTTCCTTGGTCCGCTCGCCGTCCGCGAGGCGCATCGTCCGGTCCACCTCGCGCAGTTCGGCGTCGATGGCGTCGATCCGTCGGCCCAGCGCGTCGTCCAGCCCCAGCGAGAGCTGCTGTTCCACGTCGATCAGCTCCTCGGCCACCAGCCGGTCCAGCGTGGACCGGGCATCCGCGATCGCCTCGGTGAGCCACTGCTTCATGTGCTGCTTGTCCGCGGTGTGCCGCCGGGTGCGGGCCAGCCACCAGCCGGCACCCAGCCCGATCACGATCGTCACCGGCAACACGAACGGGTTGAGCACCGCG
>DASXXM010000581.1:0-2155 GCA_036503065.1 Pseudonocardiaceae bacterium
CCGGTGGCCAGGATGTCGACGTTCGTGCCGAAGCTGCGTAGTTGGGACTGCAACGCCACGGTGATCGGCTGGGACGACGGGTCGGCGAACACCAGGGCCACCAGCAAATCGTTCCACACCCACAGGAACTGGAAGATCGCCAGCGACGCGATGGCGGGCAGGCCGATCGGCAGCACGACCTTCCGGAAGATCCGCCATTCCCGCGCGCCGTCCATCCGGGCGGCCTCCAGCAGGTCGGCTGGAATGCCGGCGAAGAAGTTGCGCAGCAGGAATACCGCGAACGGCAGGCCGAAGGCGACGTGGAACAGCACGACACCGAGCAGCGAGCCGAAGATGCCCAAATCTCCGTAGAGCTTGGCGATCGGGATCAGCGCGACCTGGATCGGCACCACGAGCAGGCCGACGATGATCACCATCAGCCAGTCCTGGCCGGGGAACCGCATCCACGCCAGCGCGTACGCGGCCAGGGCGCCGATGCCGATCACCAGCGCGGTCGCCGGCACCGAGATGTACACCGTATTTACCAGGGACTGCATGACCGTCGAGTTGTTGAGCAGGTCCTGGTAGTTCTTCGCGGTGATTTCCGCCGGGACCGTGAAGATCTTCCACCAGCCGGTGGTGGCGTTGTCGGATTCGCCGCGCAGCGACGATGCGAACAGGCCGAAGATCGGCACCAGCCACAGCAGGGCGACCAGCGCCAGGATCAACCGGACGAAGCCGTTGCCCAACAACGCGGTGACCCTGGTCAGCGGGCCGCGCCGCGGTGTCCCGGCGGCCCCGGTCACCAGGAAGTCCGTGGTGGTGGTCATCACCGCTCCCGCCGGAAACGTCGGATGTTGAACAGCATGGCCGGCATGACTACCAGGAACAGGACCACGCCGATCGCGCTGCCCTGGCCGAGGTCACCGCCGCTGCCGGGGCCGAACGCGACCTGCCACATCTGCAGCGCGAGCACGTTCGCGTCGGCCTGGGTCGAGCCGGGCGGGATGACGTACACCAGGTCGAATACCTTGAGCACGTTGATGATCAGCGTGACCAGCACGACCAGCAGTACCGGGCCGAGCAGCGGCACGGTGACCCGCCGGAAGACCTGCCACTCGGTGGCGCCGTCCACTCTCGCCGCTTCCAGGGCGTCGCGCGGGATGGCGGCGAGGCCGGCGGCGATGAACGTCATGGCGAAGCCGGTGGTGATCCAGACCCAGGCCGAGATGATCACCGGCGTGACCAGGATCGAGCCGAGCCAGGTGAGGCCGCGGAAGGGCTGGGCGAAGTTGCTGGCCGGCATTCGGATCTGGTAGTTGCCCGGCGCGAGGTCGGGGAACGCGAACGTGCCGTCGTCGCCGGTGGTCGCGGTGGCCGTGACGGTGCCGTCGCGGATGGCCTGAACGGTGATCCCGGGCATGCCCTTCTTGCCGTGGCCAAGGGTGTTGATCCTGCTGCCCAGCGCGATGTCCAGCCAGACCACGCCGGACAGCTGGCCCTGGGTGGCGTGCACGGGGGTGGCCGGCACCGCCTGCGCCGGCAGTTTGTTCGGCGTCATGCCGACCATCGGCAGGTTCAGCACGTCGCCGGGGCCGAAGGTGTGGACCGTGGTGAAACCGTCCGATGTGGACGTCGTGCCGTCGGCGGGACGGGGTAGCACGCCGGGATACTGCGACGGCGCGGCGAAGATGTCGTGGATGCTGACGGTGACCGCGTTGGCCAGGCCGAGGCCGGGGTCCTCCTGGTAGACGAGCCGGAAGATGATGCCGGACGCGAACAGGGAGATCGCCATCGGCAGGAACAGCACCATCCGGAACGCGACGGCCCACCGGATTCGCTCGGTGAGCACCGCGAAGATCAGGCCGAGCCCGGTGACGAACGCCGGTGCCACCAGCACCCAGATCAGGTTGTTGCGCAACGCGATCCGGGTATTCGGGTCGGTGAACACCGACAGGTAGTTGTGCAGGCCCACGAACGACGAACCCGAACGGTCGAACAGGCTTCGCACGATCGAGTACACCACCGGGTACCCGATGAAGACCGCGAGCAGCAGCACCGCAGGCGCCAGGTACAGGACGACCAGCCACTTCGCGTTGCCCGACCGACGGTCGGCACCCCTGCGGTGCCGGGCGCGCGGGGTGGCCTCCCCTTCCCCGACGGGGAGGCCACCGTC
>DASXXM010000582.1:0-4497 GCA_036503065.1 Pseudonocardiaceae bacterium
CAGCGAAAGGGGCAGAGGACACATGGTTTTCAAGGTCGGAGAGACCGTCGTCTACCCGCACCACGGTGCCGCTCTCATCGAAGCAATCGAGACCCGTGTGATCAAGGGCGAGGAGAAGAAGTACCTCGTCCTGAAGGTCGCCCAAGGTGATCTGACCGTTCGCGTGCCCGCCGACAACGCCGAGATCGTGGGCGTGCGGGACGTCGTCGGCCAGGAGGGCCTGAACCGGGTCTTCGATGTGTTGCGAGCTCCCCACACCGAAGAGCCAACCAACTGGTCTCGGCGGTACAAGGCCAACCTCGAGAAGCTCGCCTCCGGCGATGTCAACAAGGTGGCCGAAGTGGTGCGCGACCTCTGGCGACGCGAGAAGGACCGCGGCCTGTCCGCGGGCGAGAAGCGGATGCTGGCCAAGGCCCGACAGATACTGGTCAGCGAACTCGCGTTGGCCGAGGGTACCGACGAAGACAAGGCCGAAGTTCTGCTGGACGAGGTGCTGGCCACCGCGTCCTGAGAACGTCGACGTTCCTGATCGTGGTCGCGCCCGGTTATGCGCATGAGTGACGTTCGAGTCGTTGCGCTCATGCCGATCGCCGGGCGCGCGGAGTGGCTGGCCGCCCTGGCCCGGGTCGACGGCGTGCCGCTGATCGTGCACGCGGTGCGTCGAGTTGTGGACTCCGGCGCGGTCGACCGGATCGTCGTCGTCGCACCCGAATCCGAAATGGACGGCGAGCTGATCGAACTGCTCGCCGAATTCGCCGTGCCGGTCGACGAAATCGTCCGCGTCATGCCGCATTCGTTCGCGCCGACGGTGCGGGTGGTGCTCGTGCACGATCCGCTGCGCGCCTTCGCGCCGCCGTCGTTGATCCGGCGGGTGGCCGACGCGGTGCTGGTCGCCGACACACCCGTCGTACCGGTGCTGCCGTGCAGTGACACGGTCAAACTTCTCGACGATCATCGTGTCGTGATCGACACCCCGGACCGCGCCGGGCTGCGCGTGGTCCAGACCCCACTCGGCTATCCGGCCCGGCTGCTGAGTTCGGTCGTGGCCGGTGAGGTGCTGCCCGGCGCGCACACCGTGCCCGGTGATCCGGCCGCCGGACGACTCGCCGGACCGGTGGCGTCGGCCATGGCCGACGAGGGCGCGACGTGACCCCCCGGGTCGGCATCGGCACCGACGTGCACCCGGTACGCGCGGGCCGCGAGTGCTGGCTGGCGGGGCTGCGATGGGACGATGTGGACGGTTGCGACGGCCACTCCGACGGCGACGTGGTCGCACACGCGCTCTGCGACGCGTTGCTGTCCGCGGCGGGACTCGGCGATCTGGGCGCGGTGTTCGGCACCGGCGATCCTCGGTGGTCCGGCGCGCACGGTGTGGCGTTGCTCACGGAGGTCCGGCGCAGGCTGGATCAGATCGGCTGGACGGTCGGCAACGCGGCGGTCCAGGTGATCGGCAACCGGCCCCGGATCAGCGAACGCAGGGACGAGGCGCAACGGGTGCTGTCCGATGCGGTCGGCGGCCCCGTGACGGTGTCCGGCACCACCACCGACGGGCTGGGCCTGACCGGCCGCGGCGAGGGGGTCGCGGCGATCGCGACCGCGCTGCTGATGCCGTCCGCTCCCTAGAATCGGCTGATGCTGAATGACAACGTCCGCAAGCTGGTCGACGGCCGCAACTTCGCCGTCGTTGCCACGACCAACGCCGACGGCAGCCCGCAGAGTTCGGTCGTGTGGATCACCAGGGACGGCGACGACCTGCTGTTCGCCACCGTCCGCGGCCGGCGCAAGGAGCGCAACCTGCGGCGCGATCCCCGGGTCAGCGTGACTGTGCTCGACGACGCGAACGGCTACGAGTACGCCGAGATCCGCGGCACCGCGACGATGACGGAGCAGGGCGGCCGGGAACTGATCAACGACCTGTCGCGGAAGTACCAGGACACGGATTTTCCGGATGAGCCCGCCGACGTGGTGCGCGTCATCGTCCGGATCAGCCCGCGGCACGTCGTCGGCTGAGTCACGTTTCGCTGGGCCGGCCGGTCGGTCGCACGTAGCCTGGCCGCGTGAGCATCCAGGGTGTCCTGATCGACTTCTCCGGCACGTTGTTCCGGTTGGAGATCGACGAGAGCTGGCTGGCCGACGAACACGGCGCGGAGCAGGCCCAGTACCTGATGCGGGCGCTGACCGCGCCGGTCGGACCGGGCACCCACCTGCCGCCCGAACTGGCGGAGCACTGGGACCAACGGGATCTGGACCCGGAGACGCACCAACTCGTCTACACCGAGTCACTGCGCCACCTCGGCCTGACCGCGCCCGGACAGGCGGAAGACGGGTACCGCCGCATGCTCGACCCGGCGAGCTGGCAGATCTACCCCGATGTGCGTGCGGTGTTGGAACGGTTGCGGGACAAGCACATCCCGGTCGCCGTGGTGAGCAACATCGCCTGGGACGTGCGCACGTCGTTCGACCGGTTCGGCATCACCGACCTGGTGACCGAGTTCGTACTGTCCTTTCAGGAGGGTTCGGTCAAGCCGCAGGAGAAGATCTTCCGGATCGCCTGCGACCGGCTCGGCGTGCCGCCGCGACAGGCGCTGATGATCGGCGACAGTCCGGAGGCCGACGGCGGCGCGGCGGCACTGGGTTGCCAGGTGGAGATCGTCGAGCCGCTGCCGACGGCCGAACGCCCGGACGCCCTGCTCGCCGCACTCGCCCGGCACGGCCTGTAGCCGCCGCTGATCAACCTCGCCGAGCAGCCCCACCCGGAGCAACAGGCGTTATCGACGAGCGACCAGAACCCGAAACCGCCTCGCGAACACCCACCTGCGACTTCGCGACCCGCCAGGCAGACCCCCGCCCAACCTCGGGGGCTTCGGCCCTTTTCAACCCTATGCCTGTCAAGCCCCAAATGGGGTAGTTTTGGTGAAGTTGTGGATGGAGTAACTAGTTGTCCACAGTTGGTTCAGCCGCTTGACATGCGGTGGGGTGCCTGGATGTCCACAGGCTGGCCGTCCTCCTGCCGGAGCGGTGGTTGCTCGCCCGTACCATTCCAGGGTGACCACCCTGCAGCTGTACGACACCGCCACGAGGAGCAAGCGGGAGTTCCATCCCGTGCGCAGTGGTACGGCGTCGATCTACGTCTGTGGGGCGACCGTGCAGGGCATCCCGCATCTCGGTCACGTGCGTAGCGGCCTGAACTTCGACGTGCTGGCGCGCTGGCTGGCGCACGGCGGTACGGACGTGTCCCTGGTACGCAACGTCACCGACATCGACGACAAGATTCTCACCAAGGCGGCCGCGGCGGGCCGGCCATGGTGGGAGTGGGCCGCGACCCACGAGCGGGCGTTCGAGTCCGCCTACACCGCGCTGGGCTGCCTCCCGGCGGCCATCGCGCCGCGGGCGACCGGGCACGTCACGCAGATGGTCGAGCTGATGGACCGCCTGATCGACGCGGGCCACGCCTACCCGGCGGGCGGTGACGTGTACTTCTCCGTCAGCTCTTTTCCCGGCTACGGCGAGCTGTCCGGGCAGAAGCCGGACGAGGTCCAGCAGGGCGAACTCACCGACGACCGCAAACGCGACCCGCGCGACTTCACGCTGTGGAAGGCCGCGAAGCCGGGCGAGCCGTCCTGGCCGACGCCGTGGGGGCCGGGCCGGCCGGGCTGGCACCTGGAGTGCTCCGCGATGGCCACCAACTACCTGGGCGCCGAGTTCGACATCCACGGCGGCGGCGTCGACCTGGTGTTCCCGCACCACGAGAACGAGCGGGCGCAGTCCAACGCGGTGGGCGATCCGTTCGCCCGCTACTGGCTGCACAACGCCTGGGTCACCCTGGCCGGCGAGAAGATGTCCAAGTCGCTCGGCAACGTGGTGGCCATCCCGGAACTGCTGAAGACGCATCACGCGGTCGAACTGCGGTACTACCTGGTGGCACCGCACTACCGGTCGCACATCGAGTTCTCGGCGGCGGCCCTGACCGAGGCGGCGGCCGCGTACCACCGGATCGAGTGGTTCGTGCGGCGAGTCGTGCAGCGCACCGGCGACGTGCCGCCCGGCGTGTTGTGCGCCGAGTTCGTCGCGGCGATGGACGACGACCTGGGCACCCCGGCGGCGCTGGCTTCCGTGCACAACATCGTTCGCGACGGCAACAGCGCGCTGGACGCGGGCGACGACCAGTCGGCGCGGGGTGCGGCCGCCGCGGTGCGCGCGATGACCGGCGTGCTCGGCCTCGACCCGCTCGCGGACACGTGGGCCGCCGGGGACAGCAGGCACGAGGCGGCCCTCGACACGCTGGTCGGCCAACTGCTCGAGGATCGGCAGCGCGCGCGGGCGACGCGCGACTTCGCCGCCGCCGACGCGCTGCGGGATCGCCTGCTGGCCGCCGGAATTGCCGTCGAGGACACCCCCGACGGTCCGCAATGGACAATCAAGGAAACGTGACGTGGCTGGCAATTCGCAGCGTCGGGGCGCGATGCGCAAGCCCGGCTCCAAGAAGGGTGCCGTCAA
>DASXXM010000583.1:0-6149 GCA_036503065.1 Pseudonocardiaceae bacterium
CAGGTGCTGCTGGACCGCGAGCGCTGCGTGCTCTGCCAGCGCTGCACCCGGTTCGCCGGCGAGGTCGCGGGCGACCAGTTCATCGACCTGATCGAGCGCGGCGCGATGCAGCAGATCGGCGTCGGCCCCGCCGACCCGACCGTGCCCGCCGTCGGCCCGATCGTGCCGGCCGAACTGGACACCGGCACCGTCGACCACGGTGCCGACCACGCGTTGATCGGCGTGAAGCAGCCGTTCGCGAGTTACTTCTCCGGCAACGTGATCCAGATCTGCCCGGTCGGCGCGCTCACCAGCGCCGCCTACCGGTTCCGGTCCCGCCCGTTCGACCTGGTGTCCACGCCCAGTGTCTGCGAGCACTGCGCGTCCGGCTGCGCCCAGCGCACCGACTGGCGGCGCGGCCGGGTCACCCGGCGCCTTGCCGGCAACGACCCGGACGTCAACGAGGAGTGGAACTGCGACAAGGGCCGCTTCGCGTTCACGTACGCCACCGCGGCAGACCGCCTGCTGCGCCCGATGGTGCGTGACGAGGCAACCAACGAGCTGCGTGACTCCACCTGGACCGAGGCGCTGCGGATGGCGGCGGCCGGCCTGGCGAAGGCCCGCGACGCCAAGGGCGTCGGCGTGCTGGCCGGCGGCCGGCTGACCGTCGAGGACGCCTACGCCTACGCGAAGTTCGCCCGGATGGCGTTGCGCACCAACGACATCGACTTCCGCGCCCGCCAGCATTCCGCCGAGGAGCTCGGCTTTCTCACCGACGTGGTGCTCGACGGCGACGTCAGCTACGCCGACGTCGAGGCCGCGCCGACCGTGCTGTCGGTGGCCTTCGAGGCGGAGGAGGAGTCACCGATCATCTTCCTGCGGCTGCGCAAGGCGTTCCGCAAGAACCATCTCCGACTGTTCCACATCGGACAGTGGACCACCCCGGCCGTCCGCAAGACCGGTGGCACGCTGCTGGCCAGCATCCCCGGCGGCGAGGCCCGCGCGCTGGCGGAACTCCCCGACGACGTACTGGACGCGCTGCGCAAGCCCGGCTCGGTGATCCTGGTCGGCGAACGCGCGGCCGCCATGCCCGGCCTGCTGACCGCGGTACGCGCCACGGCGGCGGCAACCGGCGCCCGGATCGCGTGGATTCCGCGCCGGGCGGGCGAACGCGGCGCACTGACCGCCGGTGCCGCACCGACACTGTTGCCCGGCGGCCGGCTCGTCACGGACGCCGCCGCCCGCGCGGAGGTGGAAGCGGCCTGGGGATTGGTGGTGGGCTCGCTGCCCGCCCAGCCCGGCCGGGACACCGCCGCGATCGTGGCCGCCGCCGCATCGTCGAACCTGTCCGGCCTGGTCGTGGCCGGTGTCGACCCGGACGACCTGCCCGACCCGGACCTGGCCGCGATGGCACTGTCCACTGCGGACTTCGTGGTCAGCCTGGAGATGCGGGCCGGCGAGGTGACCCGCCGGGCGCACGTCGTGCTGCCGATCGCGCCGGTCGTCGAGCGGTCCGGCACCTACCTGAACTGGGAGGGCAGGCCGCGCCGCTTCGACACCACGCTGGAGAGCACCGGCGCGCTGCCCGACTGCCGGGTGCTGGACACCCTGGCCGTCGAGATGGACGTCGACCTGTTCACCCAGACCGTTGCCGCTGCCGGCGGCGACCTGGAACGACTGGGCATGGCGACGGCCCGGCCGGCTGCGGCCACCGACGTGGCACCGGCCGATCCGGCCACCCCCGGTGCCGGTCAGGCGGTCCTGGCGACCTGGCGGCAACTGCTGGACAACGGGTCGCTGCAGGACGGCGAGCCGCACCTGGCCGCGACCGCGAAGGCCCCGGTGGCCAGGCTCAGCCCAACCACGGCGGATGCGCTGGGCGTCCGGTTCGGCGGGCTGGTCACGGTGGCCACCGAACACGGCTCGGTCACGGTCCCCGCGGTCAGCGCCGACCTGCCGGACGGTGTGGTGTGGCTGCCGGAGAACTCGGGTCCCTCGACCGTGCGCCGCACACTCGGCGCCGGCCACGGCGACCTGGTCGGCGTGAACCAAGGGAGTGACGCGTAATGCACGGCCCTCTCGTCTCCTACACCAATGGGGACACCGCCAAGCTGCTGGCCGCCGATCCGGCCTGGCTCGTGGTGATCAAGGTCGTCGTCCTGTTCGCGTTCGGCGTGATCATGACGCTGTTCATGATCAACTGGGAGCGCAAGGTCGTCGGCCGGATGCAGCACCGGCCCGGCCCCAACCGGGTCGGCCCCAACGGCTGGCTCCAGTCGCTGGCCGACGGCCTGAAACTGGCGTTCAAGGAGGACATCCGCCCGGTCCTCGCGGACAAGTGGGTGTACTTCATCGCACCCGTGGTCTCGACGATCCCGGCGTTCCTGGCCTTCTCGGTGATCCCGTTCGGGCCGCCGGTCACCATGTTCGGTCACCGGACCGCACTGCAGCTCACCGACCTGCCGGTCGGCCTGCTCGTGATCCTGGCCTGCTCGTCGCTGGGCGTGTACGGAATCCTGCTGTCGGGCTGGTCGTCCGGTTCGCCCTACCCGCTGTTGGGCGCGGTGCGCTCGGCCGCCCAGGTGATCTCCTACGAGATCGCGATGGGCCTGGCCATCGTCGCGGTGATCATCCAGGCGCACTCGCTGTCCACGGCGGACATCGTCCAGGCGCAGCAGGGCGGCTGGTACTTCTGGCTGCTGCTGCCCAGCTTCGTGATCTACGTGATCTCGATGATCGGCGAGACCAACCGGGCGCCGTTCGACCTGCCGGAGGCCGAGTCCGAACTGGTGGGCGGCTTCCACACCGAGTACACGTCGCTGAAGTTCGCGCTGTTCTTCCTCGCCGAGTACGTGAACATGGTCGTGGTGTCCTGCGTGGCGACCACGCTGTTCCTCGGCGGCTGGCACGCGCCGTGGCCGCTGTCGCTGTGGAGCGGGGCCAACTCCGGTTACCTGCCGGTCGTGTGGTTCCTGATCAAGACCCTGATCTTCCTGTTCGTCTACATCTGGCTGCGCGGCACGTTGCCGCGCGTGCGCTACGACCAGTTCATGCGGCTGGGCTGGAAGTTCCTGGTGCCGATCAGTCTGGTGTGGATCGTCGCGGTCATCGCGGTGCGCGACATCAAGGCTCGCTACGGCTTCAGCTTCCAGATGGTGCTGGTCATCCTGGGTTGCGTGATCGCCATCGCGCTGGTCATCGCGTTCCTGGTGCCGGACCGGAAGATTCCCGACAACCGGGTGCAGGTCACCGGCGGCGGCTACCCGGTGCCACCGCTGGACCTCTCGGTACCCAAGCCACCCCGCCGCCGCCCCGCGGTGCGCGGCGAGCGGGCCAGGGCGGTTGCCGCCGTGTCGGCGACCGGCCCGGCAGAGCAGGAGGCGGACCATGGGGATGTTTGATCCTCTCAAGGGATTCGGCGTCACCTTCTCGACCATGTTCAAGAAGGTCGTCACCGAGGAGTACCCGGAGGCCGGCGCGCCCGCCGCGCCGCGCTACCACGGGCGGCACCAGCTCAACCGGCACCCGGACGGGCTGGAGAAGTGCGTCGGCTGCGAGCTGTGCGCGTGGGCCTGCCCTGCGGACGCGATCTTCGTCGAGGGTGGCGACAACACCGACGAGGCCCGGTTCTCACCCGGTGAGCGCTACGGCGCCGACTACCAGATCAACTACCTGCGCTGCATCGGCTGCGGCCTGTGCATCGAGGCCTGCCCGACCCGCTCGCTGACCATGACGAACTTCTACGAGATGGCCGACGACAACCGGCAGGACCTGATCTACACCAAGGACATGCTGATGGCGCCGCTGCTGCCCGGCATGGAACAGCCGCCGCACCCGATGCGCCTCGGCGACTCCGAACAGGACTACTACGTCCACGGTCCGGAGCTGGACCACAAGGCCCGGGTCAGTCAGGTCGGCAACGAGGAGGCCGGGCGCTGATGCTGCACACCGGACTCGTGCTCGCCGCCGCGTCGGCGACCGACCAGATCGGCCCCGGCGAGGCGATCACGTTCTGGGTCCTCGGCCCGGTCGCCCTGCTCGGCGGCCTCGGCATGCTGTTCGCGCGCAGCGCGGTGCACTCGGCGCTGTGGCTGGTGGTGACCATGCTCAGCCTCGGCGTGCTCTACATGATGCAGCAGGCGCCGTTCCTCGGCTTCGTGCAGATCATCGTCTACACCGGCGCGATCATGATGCTGTTCCTGTTCGTGCTGATGATGGTCGGCCGCGACGCGTCCGACTCGGTGGTCGAGGTGCTGCGCGGCCAACGGTTGTGGGCCGGCATTCTCGGCGTCGGGCTCGCCGGCCTCGTCGTCGGCATCGTGGCCCGGTCGCTGACCAGGGTCAGCTCGGTCGGCCTGACCGGGCCCAACAGCACGAACGGCGGCAACGTCAGCCAGATCGGCCGGTCGCTGTTCACCGACTTCCTGTTCCCGTTCGAACTGACGTCGGCCCTGCTGATCACGGCCGCCGTCGGCGCCATGATCCTGGGCTACACCGGCCGGGGCCCGGGCGCCAAGCGGACCCAGCGCGAGATGATGGTCGCCCGCTTCCGCGGCGAGCACGACCGCCCGTCCCCGCTGCCCGGTCCCGGCGTGTTCGCCACCGGCAACTCGGTGGCCACACCGGCGCTGCTGCCGGACGGCTCGATCGCGCCGGAGTCGCTGTCCGAGATCATCGAAGCCACCCCGGTGGCCGAGTTCGACCACGACGTGGCCGAGGTGGCCGACACGGACGTGGCCCCGGACGCGCACGCATTGACCGGAACCGAGGAGGTGCGGTCATGACCCCCACGTACTACCTGCTGCTGTCCGCGCTGCTGTTCGCCATCGGTGCGATCGGCGTGCTGGTGCGGCGCAACGCGATCGTCGTCTTCATGTGCATCGAGCTGATGTTGAACTCGGTGAACCTCACCCTGGTCACCTTCGCCAGGATCAACGGGTCGCTCGGCGGCCAGGTGATGGCGTTCTTCGTGATGGTCGTCGCGGCCGCCGAGGTCGTGGTCGGGCTCGCGATCATCATGTCGATCTTCCGGACCCGTAGGTCGGCCTCGGTCGACGACTCCAACCTGCTGAAGTACTAGGGAGTACGCCAGACATGGGCACTCTGCCGATGCTCGATGCCGCGAGCGCACCAACGGTGTTCGCGGCCAGCGGGGTCGCGACCTCGGCGTGGCTGCTGCTCGCGCTGCCGGCCCTCGGCGCGCTGGTGCTGCTGGTCGGCGGCCGGCGCACTGATGGCTGGGGCCACCTGCTCGGCTGCGCCACGATCGCCCTGGCGTTCGTGTGGGGTCTGGTGCTGTTCTTCCACGCCACGAGCCTGCCGGCCGACCAGCGGGTGCAGAACCTGCACCTGTACTCGTGGATTCCGGTCAACCAGTTGCAGGTGGACTTCGGGCTGCGCCTCGATCCGCTGTCGCTGACGTTCGTGCTGCTGATCACCGGTGTCGGCGGCCTGATCCACATCTACTCGATCGGCTACATGTCGGCGGACCGGGACCGGCGCCGCTTCTTCGGCTACCTGAACCTGTTCGTCGCGTCGATGCTGCTTCTGGTGCTGGGCAACGGTTTCGTGACGCTGTACCTGGGCTGGGAGGGTGTCGGCCTCGCGTCGTACCTGCTGATCGGCTGGTACTCCGACCGACCGTCGGCCGCGACCGCGGCGAAGAAGGCCTTCCTGATGAACCGGGTCGGCGACGTCGGCCTCGCGTTGGCGATCTTCATCCTGTTCGCCAAGCTGCACACCACGCAGTTCACCGAGGTCTTCGCCCAGGCGCACACGCTGTCCGGTGGCACGCTGACCGCGGTGGCACTGTTGTTGCTGCTGGGCGCCTGCGGCAAGTCCGGCCAGTTCCCGTTGCAGTCGTGGCTGCCCGACGCGATGGAGGGCCCGACACCCGTGTCGGCCCTGATCCATGCCGCGACCATGGTCACCGCCGGGGTCTACCTGGTGGCCAGGGCCAACCCGATCTACGATCTCACCACGTCGGGTCGGCTGCTGGTCGTGATCATCGGCACGATCACCCTGCTCATCGGGTCCGTGATCGGCTGCGCGTACGACGACATCAAGAAGGTGCTGGCGTACTCCACGGTCAGCCAGATCGGCTACATGATGCTGGCCGTCGGCCTCGGCCCGTTCGGCTACGCGCTGGGCATCGCGCACCTGCTGGCACA
>DASXXM010000584.1:0-4345 GCA_036503065.1 Pseudonocardiaceae bacterium
CTGGCCGCGATCTGCTTGCAGCTGACACTGTTCGGCATCTGTTTCGCCGCCATCGCCTTCGGCATCGGCGCCTACACGGGCCGGCGCGTCGTCACCCTGGGCGCGGCGGCATATCTGGCCGTCGTCAGCTACCTCGCCGACTCCTTCCTGCCCCAGATCAGCATTCTCAAGTGGACACAGAACGTGACCCCGTTCGGCTGGTACCTCAACGGCGAACCACTGCGCAACGGCATCCAGTGGGGCAACTGCGCACTGCTGCTTGGCCTCGCCGCGATCTTCGTGGCGGTGGGCATCTGGCAGTTCAACCGACGCGACCTCACCGCGTAGCGGCCGCATCGGACCGCCGTTCAGGCGGCGGCGCGTTCACCGACCGGCCGGCGACGCAGGCCCACGGTCGAGACGGCCGGCGGCGTGTAGGCCACGTCGTCGGGACTGGCATCGGTGCCGGGCGGGGCGATCTCGTCGATCCGGTCGAGGACCTCGTCGTCCAGGGTGACCTCGGCGCCGGCCAGCAGGTCGTCGAGGTGTGCCATGGTGCGCGGCCCGATGATCGCGGCGGTGACGCCGGGGTGGGCGATCGCGAACGCCATCGCGAGGTGGGTCATCGGCAGGCCGGCCTTCTCGGCGAGCGGCACGAGCTGTTCGACGATGTCGAGCCTGCGCTCGTCGGCGAACTGCGGCTGCGGGATGCCGGGGAAGCGTTGCGGCACGGCCTGGTTGCCCCTGCGGTACCGGCCGGTGAGCATGCCCTGGGCCATCGGGCTCCACACCAGCGCGCCCATCCCGTAGCGCTGGCAGACCGGCAGCACCTCCCGCTCGATGCTCCGGTTGAGGATGGAGTACGGCGGCTGCTCGGTGCGGAACCGCGCCAGACCGCGCCGTTCCGCGACCCACTGCGCCTCGACGATCTGCGAGGCCGGGAAGGTCGACGAGCCGATCGCCCGCACCTTGCCGCTGTGGATCAGGTCTGTCAGCGCGGACAGCGTCTCCTCGATGTCGACCGTCGGGTCGGGGCGGTGGATCTGATACAGGTCGATGTGGTCGGTCTGCAAGCGGCGCAGCGAGTTCTCCACCTCGGTGACGATCCACCGTCGCGAGCCGCCGCCGTGGTTGGGGCCCTCGCTCATCGGGTAGAACACCTTCGTCGCGAGCACGACGTCGTCCCGGCGGCCCTTGATCGCCTTGCCGACGATCTCCTCGGACTCGCCGAAGGAGTACCCGTCGGCCGTGTCGACGAAGTTGATCCCCGCGTCCAGAGCCCGGTGGATGATCCGGATCGACTCGTCGTGGTCAGGATTTCCCATGGCCCCGAACATCATGGCGCCCAGGCAGTACGGGCTGACCTGGATTCCGGTCCGGCCCAACGTACGGTACTTCATGGTTCTCCCCTTGGCGGCGGCCGGAATCCGTGGCACGTTCCGGTACGTCCATGAAAACACCCCCGCGAACGGCTGGCCAGCAAGATCCTCTCGAGTGATTGCACAATCCTCTTGGCTCCGGCCGGGATTCACGGCAGCGCCGCGTTCAGTCGCGGTAGGCGGCCGTGGCGATCCGGACGAGCGACCGGATCAGCGGGTTGGTGTCGTTCTTGTTCCACGCCGCGACCACGCGGCTGGGCGCGATGTCGATCAGCGGTACCACGGCGAACTGTTCTGGCAGGTCGTGCCCGAGGGGAGTCATCCCGACCGTGCCGTTCCAGAGCACGGCCTGCAGGCACTCCTGGACCGCGCGCACCACCGGACCATGGCGCGCCCGGCCACCGTTCCAATAGGACTGCCAGATCGGGTCGGTGCCCGCCGGGAACTGGAACCAGTGTCGGTCGGCCAGGTCGGCCAGTTTCAGGCGGTCGTGCCGGGCCAGCGGATCGTCGGCGCGTAGCACGGCGCCCACCGGGTCGGCGCGCAACTCGTGCACTCGCAGGCCGGTCTGGTCGAACGGTCCGCGGGTCAGGGCGACGTCGACCAGTCCGGCGCGCAGCCCGCAGGTCGGATCGGTCAGGTCGGTCTCGCGGATGCGGACCTCGACATCCGGGTGCTCCCTGCGGTACGCGGCGGCCAGCCGCGTCGCGCCCTGGTCGCGGCCATCGCCCAGGATGCCGACGCTGATGGTCGCGGCACTGGCCGCCGCCGCCACGCGCACGCGTGCCAGGTCGGCTCGGTCGAGCAGGGCACGCGCCTCGTCCAGCAGTGTCACCCCGGCCGGGGTGAGCGTGACCCCGGTGGGGGAGCGGCGCAACAGCGCGGCACCGACGTCGTTCTCCAACTGCTTGATCGCCCGGCTCAGCGGCGGCTGGCTCATGTGCAGCCGGGCGGCCGCGCGGCCGAAGTGGAGTTCCTCGGCGACGGCCACGAAATAACGCAGCGTCCGTAGCTCCATGACCGGCGACGATACCCGTACGGTATCGGCACGATCGCATCGGTCTTGGACGGCCACGGTGCTCGCGCGGTGCAATCGGCGCATGACCGACGAACCGATACCCGACCCCGCCGTACGAGTTGCCGGCGCCCAGGAGATCGCCCCCGACCTGCTGGTGATCCCGAACCACCGGGTCGACCTGGTACCCAACATCGGCATCATCGGCGGTACCCGGGCCGTGCTGGTCGTCGAGACGGGCATCGGCACGGCCAACGCCGAGCAGGTCCTCACCTTCGCCGCGGACGTGGCGAAGGGCCGTCGGTTGTACCTGACCACGACGCACTTCCACCCCGAGCACGCGTTCGGCGCGCAGGTGTTCGCCGGCCGGGCGACGTACCTCGTCAACCGCGCCCAGGCGGCCGACCTGACCACGAAGGGACCGGGCTACCTGGAGATGTTCCGCGGCTTCGGCGGGTCGATCGCCCGCCGCCTGGACGGCGTCCGGTTGCCCATCCCTGATGTGGTCTACGACGACGGGTACGACCTGGATCTCGGCGGCCGGACCGTGCGGCTGCGGCCCACCGGCCCTGGCCACACAACGGGCGACCAGGTGGTCGAGGTGCCCGACGCGGGCGTGCTGTTCACCGGGGATCTGGCCGAGACCGGCCAGTTCGCGATCTTCCCGTGGTTTCCGCCCTACGACACGGATGTCTCCGGCGTGCGCTGGCTGGCGGTGCTGGACCGGCTGGCCGCCGCCGGACCCAGGGTGGTGGTGCCCGGTCACGGTGACCTGGGCGGCCGGCAGGTGCTCACCGACGTCCGCGACTACCTGCGCGAACTGCGCGACGAGACCTGGCGGCGGCGCGATTCCGCGATGGGCGAGGACGAGATCGTCGACGAGGTCCGGACGTTGCTGATCGAGCGGCATCCCGAATGGGCGGGCCGGGAATGGATCGAGCGGGGCGTCGGGTGCCTGTGTACCGAGCACGCCACCTGACTTCGCGTGCCGTTGAGCCGGATGTAGTAGTCCGTGCTGCGCCCATTGCCGATGTGGTTCAGACCAATCGAGCGACATTCACCGTAAGTGATTGATAGGTGACGACTCGGCGTCCAGTCTGGGAAGTGTGTCCCGATCCTGGAGAGAGGACGGTTCCGTGTTGTCACGTGGCGGACGATCGACGATGGGGCTGGTACTCGGGGTGGCGGCCGCGCTGGCGGTGCTGCCCACCGCGGCGGCCGGCACTGTTGCGGGAAGCACGGCGGTGGCCGCGCCGCAGCGGCCCGTGCTCGAGGCGTTCTGGGGCGGTGCGCCCACCGCCGACCAGGTGCCGTGGGAGATGCTCAACACGATCAGCTACTACTTCGCGTCACCGGCCGGCGGTCGCTGCAGCAGCCCGAATGCCAGGCAGCGCACCGACATCGAGAGCCTGGCGGCGGTCAAGAAGGCGCATCCGGGGCTGACGGTGCTGGTGTCGGTGGGCGGTTGGGGCGCGCCGGGCTTCGGCGCGGACGCGGCCACCGCGGGTTCGCGCCGGGCGTTCGTGTCCTCCTGCGTGGACGCGTGGCTGCGCGGCTTCGCGCCGGGGCTGGTCAACGGATTCGACGTCGACTGGGAGTTCCCGGTGTCCGGTGGCCTGCCCAGCATCGGCTCGTCCCCGGCGGACCGGGCCAACTACACGTTGCTGCTGGCTGAGTTCCGCACCCAGTTGCGGCAGTACGCCCAGCAGGTCGGGCAGCCGCGGCAGTCGATGAGGATCTCGGTCGACATCCCGGCCGGCCGCGTCCAGGACGACGGCACCGGCCATGCCGGCGCGCCGTACGACGCCGCGCACAGCTACGACCTGGCGGCCGTTGGGCGGACCGTGGACATCGTGAACCTGATGACCTACGACCTGTGCACCGGCTATTCGACGGTGTCCTGCTTCAACGCGCCGCTGGTCAGGCGACCCGGTGACCCGAACGACCAGTTCAACAACGACACCGGCGCCAT
>DASXXM010000585.1:0-14123 GCA_036503065.1 Pseudonocardiaceae bacterium
AGGTCCGCGCGCGTCCGTTCCGGCGCGACGTACCAGTGACCGTCGCGCTGGTCGCCCCACGGGTCGGGGACATCGGCGCCGCGGAAGCCCCATTCCAGCCATCGCAGCTCGACGAAGGTCAGGTGTTGCAACAGTTCCAGCGGCGTCCAGCCGGAAAGTAGCCGACTGTGCCGGAGTTCGGGTTCCGGTAGGGCCTCGATCTTGTCGATGAGCTTGTCGCGGAAGTAGTCGAGGTAGCGCAGGAACACCTCGCCGCGGGCGGCGGCGGGTTCGGTCGGCTCCGGGAAGGTCGTCACGACCGCGGGAGCCTACCGAGCGACGCCGACGCCGTCGCGGGATTTACCGAGTGGGTGATGTGACGGCGTGGCTGAGCCGCCGCGCCGGTCAGACCAGTTCCAGTACCAGCTTGCCGGTGTTCGCGCCGCGATACAGCATGTCCAGGGTCGCCGGGAAATCGTCGACCGTGCCCCGAACGACGTGTTCCTGCACGCGAATCCGCCCGTCCGCGAGCCAACCGGCGATCTCCCGTTCCGCCTCGCCGTACCGGGACGCGTAGTCGAACACCACGAACCCCTCCATCCGGGCACGGCGCACGATCAACGCCAGGTAGTTGGATGGCCCCTGAACAGCGGTTTCGTTGTTGTACTGGCTGATCGCGCCGCAGATGACGACCCGGGCGCGCTGCGCGAGGTTGGCCAGCGCCGCGTCCAGGATCTCGCCGCCGACATTGTCGAAGTAGACATCGATGCCGTCCGGCGCGTGGGTGCGCAGCGCCTTCCTGACGTCGCCCGCGCGGTAGTCGATCGCCGCGTCGAAGCCGAGTTCGTCGGTCAACATGCCGCATTTGGCCTCGCCACCGGCGATCCCGATCACCTTGGCGCCACGGATCTTGGCGATCTGACCGACCATCGTGCCAACGGCGCCCGCCGCGCCCGAGACCACGACCGTCTCGCCATCGACGAGCGCACCGACGTCGAGCAGGCCGAAATAGGCCGTCATGCCGGGTGACCCCAGCGCGCCGAGGTAGGTCGCGGGTGAGGCGGCGGCGGGATCGACCTTCCGCGCGCCCCTGCCGTTGCTGACCACGTACTCCTGGACCCCGAACGGGCCGACGACGAAGTCGCCGGGCTGGTAGTCGGGATGGCGGGACGACGTCACCTCGACCACGGACGCGGCGCGCATGACGGCACCGAGCTGGACCGGCGGGAGGTAGGACGGCCGGTCGTCCAGCCAGCCCCGCATGGCCGGATCCAGCGAGATGACCCGGGTTCGACCAGCGAACTCGCCATCTCCCGGTGCGGCGGCGGCAGCGGTGACATGTGCCCAGTTGTCCGGTTTGACGGCACCGAACGGACGGGTGGCCAGCTGGATCTGGCGGTTGGTGTCGGTCATCAGCCCTCCTCAGTCGAGCAGAGCGTACCAACCAGTCGGTATGTATGCGAGTTCACTACGCCGCGTACGGATCAGGGCACAGCGGGAGATGACGCGACGGTTGGTTACGACGAAGGTTGGCCTGGTGCGAACCGGGATCACCGGTGTCCGAGCGATCGGAGTTCCGCCGTACCACCGACGTCAGCGACACCTGATTCGCCGAACCTGATCCGGTCGAGCCGAGCCAACGTTGTCGATCGGATCGCTCACAACAGCCCCGCGGTGGCGGCTACCGCGGGGCTGTTGTGCGACATCAGGCGGTTGCGGGCGAGCTCGGCACAGCAGCCCGGCAACGAGCGTGATCGCGCCACGATGTTTTCTCCAACAGTGTGTCGACACCGATTTCGACGGACGCGAACCTCCGTCGCGCCACCACGTTAACTCGCGGCCCGTGCGATCACCTTCTCGCACCTTGCGACGTCGACACCCCGCAGTTTACCGGTCGCCCGACCCGGTCGACGACCGATTGCGCCGACTCGAGAACCGTGTCGATGCGGTAGTCCGCACAGCCGCATTTTCGGAGCAGCGCCACTGCCGGTACCGGCTCATCCTTTGGGGGCAAGCTCTCCTCCGGAGGCGCATATGCACAATATCCACCATATTCCGGCACCCCGAGACGGTACCGATACCGGCAGGTCCGTGGTGTGGTCGATCAGCGTGGACGTGGTGATACCGGTATTCAACGAGGAACACGCACTACCCGGCTGCATCGAGGTACTGCACGGTTATCTCGACGAACGGTTTCCGTTCGACTGGATGATCACGATCGTGGACAACGCCAGCACCGACCGCACCCGCGCGGTCGCCACCGCGCTGGCCAAGCGCTGGTCACGGGTGCGCACGCTGGCCCTGGACCGCAAGGGAAAGGGCCACGCGCTGCGGGTCGCGTGGTCGGTCAGCACCGCGGATGTGGTGGCCTACATGGATGTCGACCTGTCCACCGGCCTGGACGCGCTGCTCCCCCTTGTCGCCTCGCTGGCCGACGGCCATTCGGACATAGCAATCGGTTCGCGACTGGCACCCGGCGCGAGAACGGTTCGCGGCACGAAACGAGAATTCATCTCCCGTGGCTACAACGTCCTGCTGAAACTGGTCCACAGAACGAAATTCAACGACGCGCAATGCGGTTTCAAAGCGGCCCGCGCGAGCGTGATCGGGCCGCTGTTGCGACACGTCGAGGACAATTCCTGGTTTTTCGACACGGAACTGTTGCTGCTCGCCGAATACAACGGCCTGCGAGTGTTCGAGGTGCCCGTCGACTGGGTCGAGGACACCGACAGCCGGGTCCGCATCACCAGCACGGCGGCGGTGAACCTCCGTGGCGTACTGCGGATCGCATGGCAGAAGATCCGCGGCACGGCCCGGGTGACCGGGTTGCCGTCACGACCGGACCCGCAACGAATCCATCCGGACGCCCGGTCCGGCATCGCAGGAGATGACCCGACACGGTCCGTGGCGGACCATCGGGCCGACCCCACACTGGCCCGTCGGGGGATCGGGACCACCACGCACACCGAGGAGTGATCATGACGTCGGTCTCGATCGTCCCGCCACGCGCTGACCGGATCACCTGGCAGGTGACCTGCGGCATCGCGCTCGCATTCGCCGTCGCCGTTGTCGGCACCCTGTTCTACGGCCACCTCTTCGCCGGCAGTGACCTGGAGGTCTACCACCAGGGCGGCGGCTCGATCCTGCAGGGCGTGTCGCCCTACGACTTCACCCAGGCGTACAACCAGAAGTTCATCTACACGCCGTTCGCGGCGGTCGTCTTCGTACCGTTCGCGCCGCTGCCGTTGAACCTCACGATGGGCCTGTGGACGTTCATCACCATGCTGTGCCTGGAAGGCGTGCTCTGGCGGGTCATCGGCAGGCTCGGCGTGGCGTCCCGCGGCCGGCGGGCGACGTGGACGGTGGTCGGCACGGCGGCCATGCTGCCGTTGACGCCGGTGCTGTTCGAGTTGTGGGTCGGGCAGATCGAGATCCTGTTGATGGCCCTGGTACTGGCCGACCTGACGGCCAAATCGGACCGGTGGCGTGGGTACGGCGTCGGCATCGCCGCCGGGATCAAGCTGACACCGTTGATCTTCATCCCGTACCTGCTGCTGACCCGCCGGTTCCGGGCCGCCGGGCAGGCCGTGATCGGCTTCGTCGCGACGATCCTGGTCGGGTTCGCGGTCATGCCCGGCGCGTCGTGGTCCTATTGGCACGGCACGTTCGTCGACATGTCGCGGATGCTGCCGGACAACGACCAGACCCTGAACCAGTCGATCCGCGGCTTCCTGGAACGCCTGCCGACGCAGGGCACGCACGGCGTCGGCCCGTGGCTGGTCGTCGGCGGCCTGTTCGCCGTCGCCGGGCTGGCGGTCGCGGTGTGGGCCAGCAGGCGCGGCGAGGAACTGACCGGCATCCTGGCGTGCGCGATCACCGGCGTGCTCGTGTCGCCGCTGTCCTGGGCGCACCACTGGGTCTGGTGCGTCCCGGTCGTCGTGCTGTGCTGCCACCGGGCGTGGCGCAACGGTTCGCGCCGGCAGGGGGTCGGTGCGGTCGCGGTGTGGCTGGCATTCGCGTCGTCGTCCGTCTGGATCTTCGACCCGGTCGCCGGATTCTGGACGGTGGTGTTCACCAACCAGCTCATCGTGATCGGCGTGGCGCTGCTCGCGACGCTGGCGGTTCTGTTGTGGCGCAACGATCACCGGGTCCGCGTGGCACCGCAACCGCCCGATGTCGTGCCGGCGGAGCCGGTCGGCTCATTCCCCACGTAGTTCGGCGACAACCGTTTCGAGCGGCAGGTTCCTGGCCGCCGCCACGATCGCCGCGGCCCGAGGGCCCAGCGCGCGGTGTGCGGCGGCCACCGCCGCGGCCCGGTCGGCGAGCTCGTCCTCGATCAGGATGGGGGCGCCCAGTCCGGTGCGTTCCCGTTCGGACACCGTGAGCACGCGCAGGCCGCGCTCGGCCGGGCCGGTCTCGATGTCCAGGCACGCCAACGCGTCCAGGCTGTCCAGGACGCCGTCCGGGATGTCGACCGCCAGGTAGAGGGCGAGGCTGGCCGTGGACAGTTGCCGGGATCGCACGAAGTCGCCCGCCTGCCGGGCGACGATCGCCAGGTTGCCCGTTGCGGCCGCCTCGCCGCGCTGGTCCTTGATCTCCCGCCAGATCCCCAGCGCCTTGGTCAACGGCGGCACGGCCTCGTCGAGGTGGCCCTGGATTCGGTGGATCAGGCCGATGTTGTTCAGCGCGGACCCGTAGCGGCGCAGGTCGCCGTCCTCCTCCGCCATTCGGCCCGCGTCCAGGGCGTAGCGCATCGCCGCCGGGTAGTCGCGTTGCGCGAGCGCGGTGACGCACAGGCTGCCGAAGGCGATGGTGGCGCCGGGTCGGTCGGCCAGCGCCTCGTACACCGCGAGACACTCCTCGCCCAGCGCGCGGGCCTCGGCGAAGTCGCCGTTGTTGCGGGTCAGCGCGGCCGCCGCGCGCAACGCGGAGCCGCGCAACAAGGTCGGGGCCGGGTCGGCGGCGGCCAGCGCGCGGCGCAGCCAGTCGCGCCCCTCGACCATCAGGCCGCGCGCCCACCAGTACCACCACAGTGGACTCGCGATCTCCAGCACAACCACCGGGTCGGCGCCTTCGCCGAGACACCAGGTGATCGCGGCACGCAGGTTCGCCTCCTCGACACCGAGTCCGCGCATGCGGGCCACGTGGTCGGGACCGCCGAAGTGTTCCGCGGAACTGGCCAGGTCCGCGCACCAGCGGGCATGCCGCCTGCGCACGTCGACCGCCTCACCGGACTCGGCCAGCCGGCCGGCCGCGTACTCGCGGACCAGTTCGAGCATGCGGTAACGGGTGCCGTCGGCGCGCTGGTCGGCGATGACGACGGACTGGTCGACGAGCCGGTCGAGCAGCGACTCGTCGCCGACGCGGGCCGCCGCGTCCCACTCGCAACCGTCCGCGAACACCGACATGCGGCGGAACAGGGCCTGCTCGGCCGGTGCGAGCAGGTGGTAGCTCCAGTCGATCGCGGCACGCATCGTCTGGTGGCGCTCGGGTGTGGTGCGGGAGCGGCGGTCGGTGAGCGCGAGGGTGGTGCTGTTCCCGATGTGCGTGGCGAGTTCCGTCAGCGACCTGGTGCGCAACTGCGCCGCGACCAGTTCGATCGCCAGCGGCAGGCCGTCCAACCAGCGGCACAGGCGGCCGGCGACCTCGCCGCCCGGCCCGTCGACGGTGAATCCGGGCCGGGCGGCGGCGCCACGGTCGGCCAGCAGGCGGACGGCGTCGGCCAGCGGGAGCCCCGCCAGCGGCCAGACGTGCTCGCCGGTGACGCCGAGCGGTTCGCGGCTGGTGGCGAGGATGCGCAGGCCCGAGCAGTGACCGAGCAGGTCGGCCGCGATCGCGGCGCAACCGTCGATGAGATGTTCGCAGTTGTCCAGCACCACCAGAGCGCGCCAGTCGCGCAGGTGTGCGGCGATGGTGCGGACGAGCGGCTCCTCGACCCGATGACGCACCGACAGCGCGCTCGCCAGCCGGTCGGCGATCGACCCCTCGTCGGACACACCGGCCAGTTCGACCAGGTACACGCCGTCGGGATGGTCGATCGCGGTGTCCCTGGCCAGTTCCAGCGCGAGCCGGGTCTTGCCGGAGCCGCCGGGCCCGGTCACGGTGAGCAGCCTGGACCGGCCGAGCCGGACGGCGAGCTGTTCGAGCACGACACGGCGGCCGACGAACCGACTGGGCGGCACCGGAAGCGTGGTCGGCGGATCCAGCGTCGGGTCCCGGCGGTCGATGGCGGCGGCGAGCGCGGCGATGTCGCTGCCCGGCGCCTGGGCGAGCTCATCGGAAAGGCGCAGGCGCAGGTCCCGGTAGTGCGCCTGGGCATCGGCCGCCCGACCACACCGGTACAGCGCGAGCAGATAGCGGCTCGCCAGTCGTTCCCGGAGCGGGTACTCGGCGACCAGGCCGGCCAGTTCGGCCACGATCCGCGCGTGCCGGCCCAGCGTCAGCTCCGCGTCGAACCGGTCCTCCAGCGCGGACAGGCGCAGTTCGGCCAGCCGCAGCCGGGCCGCTGCCACGTCCGAACCGGCCGGCACGTCCGCGTACGGCTCGCCGTCCCACAACTCGGCGGCCGCGGCCAGTTCGGCGACCGCCCTTGCCGGGCGCTCCGCGAGGTGCTGCCGCGCCTGGCCGACCATGGTCTCGAACCGGCCCGCGTCCACGTCCGCCGCGGTCGCGTCCAGCAGGTAGCCCGACGGCGCGGTGACCAGCCGGGCGCCCAGCACCTTGCGCAGCGCCGAGACGTGCATCTGCAGGCTGGCGGTTGCGGTGGCGGGCGGCTCGTCGCCCCAGACCTGGTCGATCAGGTGGGTGACCGACACGGCCTGGCCGACCCGCACCAGCAGCGCGCCGAGCAGCGCACGCGGCCGTGGCCCACCGAGCCGGACGGCTTCGCCGTCGCGAAGGACCCGCAACGGGCCCAACACCCGGAAGTCCACGGTCTCCGCCACGCGTTACCCACCTTTGGCGAATCTTTGGCGAGCCCATCGACACTCTTGTTGTTCGACCGGGGGGGACAACACGCCCGGACACTGCGGGGGGCGGCGTCCGGGCGTGTCCACCACTGGTCACAAACCAGACAAAGGTTAAGGCACCAGCCGTAGTTGGGGGAAACCGGCATGGAGTCGCCACTGTCGGTCGTGGTCGCGGACCAGTCCGCGACCCGCGCCGACCTGCTGAACTTTCTTGCGGACGTCGACGGAATCACGGTCGTTGCCGAGGCGGCAACCGGGCACGACGCCGTCTATCGGACACTGCTGCACCAGCCGCACGTGCTGGTCGTCGAGCCACGGATACCGGGCTTCGACGAGACGACCATGATCAGGCACATCATCCGGTCGGCGCCCAGGGTTGCCGTCCTCGTCCGCACCGCGACCGAGGACGACGCGTCGGTGTGCCGGGCGATCCGGGCCGGTGCGCTGGGCTACATCCGCAAGGCCGCCGCGCCGGACGCCGTGGTGCGCGCGATCCGCTGCGTCGCGGCGGGCGACGCGATCCTGGGTCCCACGGTGGCCGCCCGGCTCGCCGAACTGCTGACCGGCAAACGGGAACTGCCGTCGCTCACCGCAAGGGAACACGAGGTACTCGACCTCGCCGCCACCGGCCTGCCCCCGTCCGCCATCGCGCGCCGCCTCGACCTGTCCACCAAGACGGTCCGCAACCACGTCTCGGCGATCGTCGGCAAGCTCGACGTGGCCGGGCGGGCCGAGGCGATCGCGCTGGCACGCCAGGCCGGTCTCGGCCGGCCGGTCCGACGCGCGGCCACCGCCTGAGCCGCCGGTCCCACCCGGCCGTGACGATCGGCTCGGTGGGGACGATAGGCTCGGTGGGGACGTGGAACGGAGCCATCATGGACACCTGGCAGCTCATCGAGACCGAACGAACCCGAACCGCGGACGCGTTCGCCACGCTGGGCGGTGCGGAATGGGACGCACCGTCCCTATGCGACGGTTGGCGCAACCGGGACACGCTGGCGCACATGGTGGCGACGGCTGAGCTGTCCACCGGCGGCTTCATCGGCGGCCTGGTCCGCAATGGATTCAACTTCAACCGCATGGTCGCGGGCGACGTCAAGCGGGTCGGCGCCGACGAGCCCGGCCAGCTGGTCAGCAGGCTGCGGGCGTCGGCACCGAGCCACAGCCATCCGCCCGGCCCGGTCGCCGCGATGCTGATGGAGGTCGTGGTGCACGGCGAGGACATCGCGTTCGCGCTGGGCAGGACCATCGATCACTCGCCGGAGGGGCTGCGCGCCGCCGCCGACTTCGCGAAGAGCGCGCAGCCGCTGGTCGGCTGCCGCAAGCGGATCGCAGGCCTGTCCCTGCACGCCACGGACGTCGACTGGTCGACCGGCACCGGCCCGGAGGTGCGCGGCGCACTGGTGCCGCTGCTGCTGGCGATGTCCGGCCGCAAGGCGGTGCTGGACTCGCTGACCGGGGACGGCGTGGCCATCCTGCGCGAACGGGACTGACCGGTCAGCCAGGTCCGACACCGGCGGTGAGCGTGTTCCGCACGCCCGCCGCCACCTCGTCCGCGCGGGCCGGTCGACGGTCCTCCCACCGTCGACCGGGGCCCCTGCCGGTTCAGCGCACGAACAACGGCAGCAACACGACGAGGACGCTGACGATCACATGGGTCTGCATGGTCCACACCTCCGTCCATCAACTGACGGCTCCCCAT
Source organism: Pseudonocardiaceae bacterium (assembly GCA_036503065.1). Lineage (GTDB taxonomy): Bacteria > Actinomycetota > Actinomycetes > Mycobacteriales > Pseudonocardiaceae > DATEPR01. The sequence goes on from DASXXM010000585.1 coordinate 8,650, forward strand.
TGACGGAGAGCACGGACACCGCGGGCGCGACCGGGGCCTTCGACGGCGAAGGCGATGCCGCCTGGTAGCCGACCGCTATGCCGAGCACCATTCCGACAAGGACGCACCAGAATGCGATCCGGACCACGCTCGACACCGAACACAACACAGTCGTCACCGCCTCTTTTCCGGTACTCGCCCGCATACCGAAAAGCATGAATCCAGACCCGACGGGACGGCCAGTGGTTTCCTGTTTCGTACTCCGGCCGGACCTGGAAACACTCACTGACCGGTCTGGACAAGTTGACAGATACGTGCCAAATCCAGGTACAAATCCGAACCACGGTGGCGAATCGGACCATGTCGACAGCGTGTCGCACTAGACTCGCGTCGCGCGACGGCGGATCTTGATCGGGAGGTGTCGCATGAACGACATCGTGGCCGAACTGGTCGAGGAAATGAAGGCACTGCGACGCGGCAGAGCCATTCTGGAAGGACGGATCGAGGACCGGATCGGGCGCGCATTGCGCGCGGCATGCGGGATACCGGACGGCGCGAGCTCGACCGAAATCCGGCGCGTTCTGGCCACCCGGCTGACCGAACTCGCCGACCAACTCCCGGACGACCTGCGCAAAGCCGTGCTGGCCGCATTCGCGTTGCTGCCGGACACCCGGCAACGGTTCTACCAGGAACGCGTGCGGTGGGTCGCCAATCAACTGGAACGCGACGAGCGAACCGCGCAACGCCGGATCAACGAGGGCATCGTGCACCTCGCGGAACTGGCCGCCGCGAGCATCGGCAGCCTGGATGGCAACGGCCACGGTGAACGCGGTCCGGCCTGGTACACCGAGAAGATCCGGGTGAGCCTGGTGCTGGACCAGCCGAACCCGGAGGCGTTCGAGTGGCGCCGGATCGTGTCCAACCGGGACGACCTGACAGAGCTCGACCTGGCGTTCACCCTGACCGCGCCGCAGGCACTCGACGCGACCCACCCGGCCCGGCTGGGGATCTCGATGCTCTACGGCGGCACCCTGGTGACGAAGGAAATGGCGGCCACGCGCCGGTTCTCGTTCGCCGTCGTGCTGCCCAAGCCGTTGGGTCGTGGCGAGCACGCCGAGTTCGCGCTGCGGTTCGTGGTGCCCGACGGCGAGGCCATGGAGCCGCACTACGTCTGCGTGCCACGGGAACGCTGCGTGCTGTTCGACCTTCGGGTGCGCTTCGACCGCGACCGGCCGCCGCTCAAGGTGTGGCAGTTGACGAAGACCTTTCAGAGCGACATCGACGACCCCGGCGGCCAGGGCGGCAGCGTGGCCCTGGACGCGGCAGGCGAACTGCACCTGCGGTTCGAGGAACTGCACCCCGGCTTCGCCTACGGCGCACGCTGGGACGCGGCACCGGCAGCCGACTAACGCTCTGCTAGATTGATCTCTCCCTAATGTCCGGGACGCAGGGAGTGCTCAGATGGCTGTTGCGCAGGACCGCGACCAGGTCGCGGTGGCGAAGACGTTGCCGAGCCCGTGGGCCGAGTCCCGGATCGCGGTCGTCGTGCCGACCTACAACGAGGCGGCCAACCTGCCCATCCTGGCCGAACGGGTACTCGGCCTGCCACTGCCCAACCTGCGCCTGGTCATCGCCGACGACAACTCCCCCGACGGCACCGGCGCGCTCGCGGACGAGCTGGCGACCGGCGCGGGCGACGACCGGATGGTGGTGCTGCACCGGAAGGCCAAGGAGGGCATCGGCCGGGCGCACATCGCGGGCATGGTCGAGTCGATGGCGCGCGGCGCGGACTTCGTCGTGCAGCTGGACGGCGACCTGTCCCACCAGCCGGAGACCATCCCGGAGATGCTCGGCACCATGCTGTCCACCGACGCGGGCCTGGTGATCGGCAGCCGGTACGTGATCGGCGGTTCGCTGTCCGACCAGTGGGGCCTGTACCGCAGGCTGCTGTCCAGGGGTGGCAGCGCGTATGTGAACGCGATCATGCGGCTGGGCATCCGCGACACCACCGGCGGTTTCAAACTGTGGCGCCGCGATGTGCTCGAAGCGATCGACCTGGACCGCATCCGCAGCGACGGGTTCAGCTTCCAGATCGAGATGAACCACCGCTGCAAGCAACTGGGCCACAAGATCGTGGAGATCCCGATCCACTTCGAGGAACGCTACGCGGGCAGCAGCAAGATCAGCCTGCGCATCCAGCTCGAGGCGCTCAAGCTGCCGTGGCAGTTGATGTTCGACAAGAAGTGACCCGTCGGTCATCGTCGTTTGGTCTTCGCCGGTAGCGACCGAGCGCAGGACACGCCGCGAGCCACCCACGATTCGAGCTCGCTCTGCGCGTCCACGGCCGCGCTGTCGACCCGCAGCCAGCCGCGCATCTCCCGGCCACGCATCTCCATCGGCCGCACGTGCTCGTCGTCGACCAGGGTGTCCGTCTCGTCGGGATTCACCCGGACCAGCAGGCCCTTACCGGTGGCGGCCACCGACATGTTCCCGTTGATCAAAAACGCGAGGCCGCCGAACAGCCGCTGCTCAACGACGCCGGCCTCAGTGGCGACCAGTTCGCGGATCCGCTCGGCCAGGTCAAGATCGTATGCCATGACCGGATTATCTCCCGACGAATATGATTGACGCCAGTCCGATAATCGGAGATGATGCCAGGACACCGATCCCAGAAGCCGAGGAGTCACCATGGCGAGCATGCGGGAGCGAGGGGCACGGGGCCAATACCCTGGCACCCCGATCGCTGCCGTGCGCTTGTCGGACCTCCCCGGCCGACCGGATCACAAGTGGCTGACCAGCACAGGTTCCCCACCGTGACGTAACAGACGTCACGTAAGGGAGCCGCCCGTCGGGGAACCGATCCGGGCGGCTTTCGCTATTTCGTGCACCCAAATATCGGCGCTATTCAGTAAAGCGGCACGGTCCGCGAACTCGCGAATTGACGTGTTCGAGTCCGGCACCGATGCCGTTGCTCTCGTCGCCTTACGGCAAGGCAGCTGCTCGTCGAGCAGACCATCGCGGGTTCGACTCCCGCCGGGAGCGCGGTTCCCCCCTTGCGGACCATGGGGGAACCCTTGCGGGTGCGAGGGAGACGGCAACCCGGTGGTTCTCCGGGGGTCGCCGGTCTGAGGCGATCTCTGGATCGGAGTTCTAGCAGCTCAGCGGCTATGTTGATGAAGCGTAGCTATCGCAACAGGTGTCGTGCAAGCCGGCTGGCCGGCCGTCAATCGACCGGGTGAACGCCTGAGGCTCGCGCATCCCGTGGACACGGTTCGGCGTGCGCCCTCCGTTCGGGTCGAGGACCCTGAACCATGGTGTCCAGGCGGCACGAATGAGGAGTCGACGGTGCCTCTGCAAGCATGATTGTGCGATAGCTATGGCGAGCCTGTCCGCGACGAGAGAACACATCATTGGCTGGGCGACACCAACGAGTACGTCCCCTACCTGCCAGAGACGCTGCGCAGCATCGCGGACGGGACCCTCGGCGATTGACTTGCATGCTAGGCCAGACCGCCCACCGGCAACCGGAGGATCAGAGCGTTCACCGCGACTCCTGCGGGTTCACCGACCAGTAGCGAACTCCGCGACGGAATCCCAGCAGCTCAGCAGCCACTCCGGGCACTGTCCGTGTCCGCGCTCAGGCCAACGCAAGGCGCAGCTAGTGACCGGTGATGGCCTGGACGGCTTCGTTCCCCAGCGCGACCGCCACCGAAGCCGCAGCCGATGGCGCGGCCTTCGTCACCCCGGACATCAGCGCATCGACCAGCCGCTTGAGACGGCCGTGGTCGGGCGGCGTGGCCCCCACCGCCTCGCGCAACTCTGCGGCGTCCTTGTCAACGCCGGCTTGCTGCTCATCGGACAAGCCCAGCGTGGGCAACACTTGGCGGACGAAGTCGACGAAGTTCAGCAACGTCTTGGTGTCCACGCCGTTCGTGATCGTCTGCGTGACGTGATTGCTGGCGACGATGTTGTTGTTGCCCATGATGTGGGTGGTATTGCCGCTCTGCTGCCGGTTCAGGTAGTCCGACACGTTGCCTCCGAAGTCCATGACGCAATCCTGGCCGGCGGAGGTCAGGCTGGGCTTCACCGTGCCCGACCCGGCCTGATTGATATCTGCTGCTGAGATCAGGTTCTTTGCATGGAGGTAGCCGGCCGCTCGTCCGATCTCGGCCAGGGTGAACAGTTCACCACCGAGATACGCGTCGTCATCCAGGAGGAAGCTACTCCAGTCGGCAGGTGTCGTGCCGCGGTCTTCTTGCTGATGTAGCCAGATCAACATCCGTCGCTGCAGGGTGCGCCCGCGGAATGCGGGGTCTTGCCGCTGCGTGCGGATTTTCTGAACAAAGGCGAGTCCGTCGGTGTTGAGCATTGCGCGGGTTGGGGTGTGAGTCGGGCTCACCAAGCCGCGAGCCGCGAGGTGCCGGATGAGCAACTCGGCACTGTCCTCGGGCATGTTGTTGGCGGTAACGAACTCCTCAACATCGAGATGCTGAAGGCTGTTGCCGGTCTGGTCGTAGAGCCATTCCAGCAGGCGGACCGCGTGAAGATCGACATCGACGGCCATGTTGAGACACCTCACAGGGCAGGTGACAGGGACCGTCGCGAATCGAGGTCCGTCGCTGAATAATCGTATCTGGTACTCCGACAACCAATCGCCAGCCCGCGGAGCTCAACTCGGGCGGTTCCCGTCGCCATCGCGTTGATCAGGGCGATTCGGAAGATCGCCATCGGGAGTTCTCCAGCGTTCGCCGGCTGGGGACGGCTCTGCGGCGAAATTCCAACAGCTCAGTGGCTTGTCGACTGTATGTTGTAGTGCGAGGCGGGCAGGGCTGACTGTCCTTTCCAGTCTGGACGACGCCGTCGGAACCAGACTTGAGCATCGATAAGGGGCAACTGTTATGGACGTGCCGGTGGACTGGACCGGCCCGAGTGGGCATGTGCTTCAGGAACCGTGGATGAAGGAGTCCTTCCGCGAGGACCTGGCTGCGCTGATCAGCGACCTGGAGGCCAGTGGCGTGCCTGGCCTGGACGGCAAGCGGACCGCGTTCCGGACTGGCTGCCGGATCGACAGGGGTTCGCGGAAGTCCCAGCAGTTGCCGCGTGTCGTGCGTCAGGAGCAAGCGGTCAACGCCCTGTTGAACCAGCGGGCCGAGTTGCTCGTCGGGGCGCAACTGGCGAAAGCTGGTGTGCTGACACGGATGCGCGCGGACACGCCGGACTTCGAGGGGCGATGGGGCTCGGAAGAGTTCGGCGTCGAGGTGACCACGCGTGCCCGCCCTGAAGTCAGCGAGGCGTTGCATCAGGTGCTGGAGCAGAGTTTGTGGGAGGGCCCTGATGTCTTGGTCACCCTCGTCCGGACGGGGAAACTGTTCTCCGAGGAACCTGAGACGATCGCCGAGGTCGGTGCGCGCGTGATCGCGGAGATCACGCAGCGCGTCGCGGACGGCGGAGACGAGCCGGGGTCGGCGGTGATCCCCGTGCCGGAGTTGGAGCTG
>DASXXM010000586.1:0-3808 GCA_036503065.1 Pseudonocardiaceae bacterium
GTGCGAGAGCGGTGCTCGCGAATTGGAGCGCTGCTCTCGCAAAGTGAGAGCAGTGCTCTGTGACGAGAGCACGTGCGAGAGCGGTGCTCGCGAACAAGAGCACTGCTCTCGTGGGGTGAGAGCAGTGCTCACACTCGCGCCTGCCGCTGTCGTCGGGCCTCGTAGAGGATGATCGCGGCCGATGTGGCCACGTTCAGTGAGTTGGCCAGGCCTGACATCGGGATGCGGACCTTGACGTCGGCCGAGTCCAGCCAGGCGGGGGACAGGCCGTGCTTCTCGGAGCCGACCGCGATGGCCGTCGGGACGGTGTAGTCGACATCGGTGAACAGGGTTTCCGTGTCCGGGGTCGCCGCGACCACCCGCATCGAGCCGGCACGTGCCCACTTCAGCACGTCGGCCGATTCGGCGGCGGCGACCGGCACGGCGAACACGGTGCCCTTGCTGGCCCGCACGATGTTCGGGTTGCCCCAGTCGGTGATCGGCTGGGCCGCGATCACCGCGTCCGCGCCGACGGCGTCGGCGGTGCGGAGCATCGCGCCCAGATTGCCCGGTTTCTCGACTGATTCGCAGACCAGGGTGAGCGGGTTCGGACGCAGGCGCAACGCGGCCAGGTCGGTCGGCACCGTACGGACCACGGCCAGCCAGCCGTCCGGCGACTCCCGGTAGGCGACGCGTTCGAACACCTTGGTGCTGACCCGAACGGTCTCGGTGCCCAGCGCCGCCACGTCGGCGACCGTGTGCAGGTTCTCCGCGTCCCGGACCAGTTCCGGGCAGTAGTACAGCGATGTCGGCACCGCGCCCGCGGTGAGGGCGAGTGCGAGTTCCTCGTAGCCTTCGACCAGCATCAGCCCGAGTTGATCGCGTTGGCGCCTGCGCCGCAGGTTGACCAGGGCGCGCACCCGCGGGTTGCTGACGCTCGTGAGTTCGAGGGACGCCGACTTCGGCGCCGGCCCGGAAATGGGCTGCGAGGACATGCGACTGATCGTAATCGGTGCTCGCGGGTAGTTAGGGTCGTGCCCGAATGGGTAGCGCTCCTCACCTGTACGTGGTAAGCAACGTTCAGTTGCTGGCTGACCGTATCGAGGAGCCGGAGACCGATGAGGACATTTGTCCGGTACTGGCCGGCCGGGTTGTTGATCGCCCTACTCGGTGGCGGATCAGCCGCGTTCGGCGCCGGCGCGGTCGAGCAATCGAACGTCCACAGTTCGAACGTCCACATTGTACTGGCCGCCGACTCCCACCGGGTGCCGATTCGTTGCTTGCCATGGCTGCCGGTGGACTGTGCGCCGTCGATGCGTCCCGGACCGACGCCGATACCGGAGCCGACACCGCCCGAGCCGCCGCCACCGCCGCCCGTGCAACCGCCGCCGCCCCCGCCACCGGTGGCCATCACGACCACCGCCCCGCCGACCACCACCCGGGTGGCCACGATCCCGCTGTTGACCGTGGACATCCAGGCGCCGACCATCACGACGGTGCCCCCGACCACCACGACCACGCCGCCGAGCACCACCAACGTCGCCGCCCTGCCACCGCCGCAGACACCGACCCATGCCGCGTCGTCGTCGGTGTTCGACAGTCCGGCCGTGGTCGTGATGATCGTGGTGGTCGTGGTCGCCGCCGGGATCGTGGGCGGCAAGGCGGTGGTCAGCCGCCGTTAGCTGGCAACTGTCAACTGACGGCGGTGAACCTGGCCAGTGCCATGCGGATCAGGTCCGGCCCGATGTCGAACGCGCCGTGGTACGGCCTGCGGATCACGAAGACGATGAACACCGCGCTCGCGATCAGCGCGCCCTCCAGCATCAGCGTGACAGCCGAGGACGGCGAGTGCGGCGCCCCGACGAGCAGGCCGTGGACGACCACCGCGAGCGCGGTGATCAACAGGCTGACCAGCAACCCCGCCGGCAGCGTCGTATTCGCGTCCTGGATGCGCAGGTCACGAGCTGAACTCACGGCGTCGAGCTGCTTGATCGCCTCGTCACGCACGGCCTGCGTGGTGTCCGGCCCGCCGGGCGCGGCCAGGATCTGGCCGGCCAGTTGCCGAATGTCCCTGTCGGCCGTGTCGGACGAGCCGCCGGTGGACAGCAGGGGCCATTCCCGGTCGACGACGACGGTGGCGTAGGCGGAGATCTCGTGGCGCAGCTGCGCGGCATCGGGCAATCCGCCGACATCGGTGTAGACGGCGGTCAGCGCGGCGGCTTCGGCCGCCACGTCGGCCCTTGCGTGGTCGTAGGCCTGCCAGGAGATCACCACGGACAGCGCGAACGACGCGAGGAACAACGCGTTGACCATCGCGCCGGCCGAATTGGCGACCTGGTCCTGCCATTTGTCGCGATTCTGGCCAATCCGCACACCGCGCAGCGCGAACGCGCCGCCGCCAACCACAGCGGCCGCGCCGATCGCGATCAGGACACCGAAAAAGTAGATCATCCTGCGGTCAGATTACCTATGCCGACCGCAATTGACAGCTCACCGGGAATAGTTGAACACTCCCGGATGGACAGTACACCCGTCCGGCCGAGTCATTTCTCTGACATGCCGGTCAGGCACGCCCCTTGTCCAAACCCGCGCGACGCAACGCGTCCGCCATCGAGCCGCCTGCCGCGGGCCGACTGTCCGGCCGGGGGCCACGCGATTGGTTGCCCTGCTTCTGGTTGCCCTGGTTCTGGTTGCGCTGCTGGCCGCCGGCCGAATCGCGTTGTGGCTCGTCGTCGAGGCGCAGGGTCAGCGAAATGCGCTTGCGTGGAATGTCCACGTCCATCACCTTCACCCGGACCACGTCACCGGATTTGACCACGTCCCTGGGGTCCTTCACGAAATTGCGGGACATCGCCGACACGTGCACAAGGCCGTCCTGGTGCACTCCGATGTCGACGAACGCGCCGAACGCGGCCACGTTGGTGACCACACCCTCCAACGTCATTCCCGGCGTCAGGTCGGAAAGCTTGTCCACGCCTTCGGCGAACGTGGCCGTCTTGAACGCCGGCCGCGGGTCGCGGCCGGGTTTCTCCAGTTCCCGCAGGATATCCGTGACCGTGGGCAGGCCGAACTTGTCGTCGACGAACGTGGCGGGCGCGAGTGTGCGCAGCACGGCGTTGCCGATCAGGCCACGCAGGTCCGTGCCGGCCGCGCTGATGATCCGCCGGACCACCGGATACGCCTCGGGGTGCACGGACGAGGCGTCCAGCGGGTCGTCGCCGCCGGGGATGCGCAGGAAGCCCGCGCACTGTTCGAACGCCTTCGGCCCGAGCCGAGCCACGTCCTTCAGCGACCGGCGCGAGCGGAACGGACCGTTCGCGTCCCGGTGCGCCACGATGTTCTCGGCGAGGCCGTCGCCGATGCCGGACACGCGGGTGAGCAACGGCGCGGACGCCGTGTTCACGTCGACGCCGACCGCGTTCACACAGTCCTCGACGACCGCATCCAACGAGCGGGACAGCTTCAGCTCGGCCAGATCATGTTGGTACTGCCCGACCCCGATCGACTTGGGGTCGATCTTCACCAGTTCCGCCAACGGATCCTGCAGCCGGCGGGCGATGGATACCGCGCCGCGCAACGAGACGTCCATGCCGGGCAGTTCCTGCGACGCGTACGCCGACGCCGAGTACACCGACGCGCCCGCCTCGGACACCACGATCTTGGTCAGCCCGAGCTGCGGGTGCGCCGCGATCAGGTCGGCGGCCAGCTTGTCGGTCTCCCGGGACGCGGTGCCGTTGCCGATCGAGATCAGTTCCACCCGGTGCGCCGCGGCCAGCCGGGCCAGCGTCGCCAGCGCCACGTCCCAGCGCTGTTGCGGCTGGTGCGGGTA
>DASXXM010000587.1:0-5036 GCA_036503065.1 Pseudonocardiaceae bacterium
ATCGTGTATGCGGTGTGGGCCAAGCTCGGCAGCACGGATCACACCATCGAGCCGGTCGGCCTCATCGGCCTGATCCTCACCGGCGGGCTGTGCCTGATCATCGGCACGTTCTTCGAGTTCGTCGCGCGGCGTCTGGAACAGCCCCGGCCGGAGGACAACCCGCGCGCCGAGGTCAGCGACGGCGCGGGCGAGGTCGGGTTCTTCAGCCCCGGCAGCTACTGGCCGATCGTGCTGGCCCTTTCCGCCGCGATCGTCGGTGTCGCGCTGGCGTTCTGGCTGGTCTGGCTGCTGGTCACCGGGATCATCATGCTGCTGATCATGGTCGGTGGGCTCGTGTTCGAGTACCACATCGGTACCAACCACGACTGAAGGCTTCCTGAGGGAAGGCGCGGAACCCTGTTCTGACGTCGATCGGTTGCGCACCATCGTGGGGTGGCAAACCTGGACGAGAGCGCGGCGGTCCGCCGACTGCTGGACCGCCTCGGCTTCGGACCCCGGCCGGGTGATCTCGCCGCCGGTTTCACCGCGACCGCGACCACCCTGCTGAACCCGGTACCCGACCCCGCGCCGCCCCCGAATCTGGGCGCCCCGGTGGCGCGGCCGGGAACGGACGCCGCGGCACGGAAGCAGGCGGCGCAGGCGATCGCCCAGCAGGAGCTGACCCTGGTCGGCTGGTGGCTGGACCGGATGGTCACCACCGGCGCCCCGCTGACCGAGCGGCTGACCTGGTTCTGGCACGGCCACTTCGCCACCAGCGAGCAGAAGGTCCGCAGCCCGCAACTGATGCTGCGGCAGAACGAAACCTTCCGCCAGCAGGGCATCGGCGACCTCACCACCCTGGCCAGATCGCTGATCGCCGACCCCGCGATGCTGCTGTGGCTCGACGCGCAACAGAACACGGTCCGCGCGCCCAACGAGAACCTGGCCCGCGAGTCCATGGAGCTGTTCCTGCTGGGCATCGGCCACTACACGGAGGACGACGTTCGGGCGGCGGCCAGGGCACTCACCGGCTGGACCGTCGACCGGACCACCGGCACCGCACGCCTGGCGCCGCGCAGGCACGACGGCGGCACCAAGACGATCCTGGGCGCCAGCCAGAACTTCGACGCCGACTCGTTCGTCGACCTGGTCCTGTCGCAGCCCGCGTCACCCCGGTTCATCGCGGGCCGGCTCTGGTTCCGGCTGGTGTCGGCCACACCGCCACCGTCCGATGTGCTCGACCGGTTGGCCGCCGCCTACGGCCCGACACGCAGCATCCACGCCCTGCTGACCGCACTGGTCGCCGAACCGTCCTTCATCGACAGTGCGCAGACGTTGGTGAAGCAGCCGGTCGAGTGGCTGGTCGGCCTGCTCCGCGCGCTGGGTATTCGGCCGGATCAGTTGCCCGCCAAGGCTTTGCTCGCCGGCCTGCGTGCGCTGGGGCAGGTGCCGTTCGAACCGCCCAACGTCGGTGGCTGGCCGGCCGACACGGCCTGGCTGACCACGTCCGCCGCCCTGACCCGGCTGCACCTGGCCGAGTTGGTGAGCGCCAAGGCCGACGTGACATCAATCACGAAAGTGTCGACGTCGGCGCGCCCGGAAGCCGTGCGGCGCCTGCTCGGCGTGGACGCCTGGACCGCCCGGACCATGGCCGCGTTGGCCAAGGTCACCGACAACCCGCGCGCACTGCTGGCCATCGCGGCCTGCGCGCCCGAATACACGGTGAGCCAATGAACCGGTTGAGTCGTCGTCGTTTCCTCTTCGCGTCCGGGGTCACCGCGGCCGGCGCGCTGGCCGCCGGTGCCACGCAGGTGCACTGGACCGAACTCTTCGCCGCGGCACAGACGAATCCGCTCCGGCCGGACCAGGGTGTCCTCGTCGTGGTGACCCTCTACGGGGGTAACGATGGTCTCAATACCGTTGTGCCGGCCGGAGATCCCGCATATCAGCAGGCCCGGCCGGAGCTGGCCTACCAGCCGCACGAGGTGCTCGATCTGGGCGACGGGCTTGGCCTGAACCCCGGCATGACCGGCTTCAAGTCGTTGTGGGACGACAAGCGGCTGGCCGTGGTTCGTGGGGTCGGCTATCCCGTGCCGGATCACAGTCACTTCCGGTCGATGGCCATCTGGCAGACCGCGTCGCCGTCCACTTCCGTGCCCACCGGCTGGCTCGGGCGGTGGCTGGACACGACGGGGGACAACCCGTTGCTGGCCGTGTCGGTCGAGCCGGTGCTGCCGCCGTTGCTGGCCGGCCAGCACGGGGCCGCGGTCTCGTTACCGGTCGGCGGCCTGAAGATGCCCGCGGGCCAGTTGGGTGCCGCGTTCCTGGCCCTCGGCGGGACGCAGGCCGGGGACAGCGTGGCAACGGCGAGGGCGGCTCGGTCGGTGGTGGACCTGCAGGATGCCGTTCGGGTGCTCGGTGGTGCCGTGCACGGCTCGCTCGGTGGCACCGTGCCCGCGCCCGCGCAACAGAGCCCGCTGGCCGATCAGCTCGACCTGGTCGCGTCGCTGGTCGAGGCGGGCGTGCCGACCAGGGCGTACTCGGTGTCCCTCGGCGGTTTCGACACGCACGCCGACGAGAAGGCCACGCAGCAGCGGTTGCTCACCGAACTGGACGGTGCGCTGAGTCCGTTCGTGCAGCGGATGCGGCGCAGCGGCCGGGGACAGCAGGTGGTGGTGCTGGTGTATTCCGAGTTCGGCAGGCGGGTCGCCGCGAACGCGGGGGCCGGCACCGATCACGGGACCGCGGGGCCGGTGTTCCTGCTGGGGGCCGGGGTGCGCGGCGGGTTCTACGGCACGCAGCCCAGCCTGTCCGAATTGGACAACGGAGACCTGAAGGAGAGCACGGACTTCCGGTCCATCTACGCGACCGTGCTGGCGAAGGTGCTCAGCACGGACCCCGGCCGAGTACTCGGTGACTACAACGGACGGTTGGACTCGGTGCTGCTCTGACCTATTCGGCGGCTCGCAACTCCGTCGTCAGGCCGGCCCAACGCTCCAGCAGCCGCGCCGCGGCACCGGAGTCGATCGCCTCGGCCGCGGCCACCAACCCGACGCGCAGATCGGCATGCAGGTCGTCGGACAGTCCACGATGGGCCGCGACGGCACCGGCGGCATTCAGCAGCACGGCATCCCGAACCGGGCCCGGCTTCCCGTTGACCAGTTCCCGCACCACCGCGGCGTTGACGTCCGCGTCCCCGCCCTGAAGATCCGCGGTGGTGGCCGCACGGATGGCCAACCGCGCGGGATCCACCTGTTCGATGCGCACCGAGCCGTTGTCCGCCAGCCACACCGTGCTGGTGGTCGTCGTGGTCAGCTCGTCGAGTCCGTCGTCGCCGCGCACCACCAGAACGGTGGCACCGCGCCCGGCGAAGACCTCGGCCATCACCGGCGCCATCGCCGGATTGGCGCAGCCGACCAGCCCGCCGGCCGGCTGGGCCGGATTGATCAGCGGGCCGAGAAAGTTGAACGCCGTCGGCACGCCGAGCTCCCGCCGCGTCCCGGACGCGTGCCGAAACCCGGGGTGGTACAGCGGCGCGAAGCAGAACGCGATACCCAACTCCGTCACACAGGCCAGGACCGCGTCGGGGGACAGGTCGATCGCCACGCCCAACGCCTCGAGCACGTCTGCCGCGCCCGCCTTGGACGTGGCCGCGCGAGCACCGTGCTTGACCACCGGCACACCGGCGGCGGCGGTCACGATCGCGGCCATGGTGGAGATGTTCACCGTGCCGGCCTGGTCACCGCCGGTACCGACGATGTCCACCGCCCGTTCGGTCAGCCGCACCCGCTTGGCGTGCGCGAGCAGGGCACCGGCCATGCCGGCGATCTCGGCGGGCGTCTCGCCCTTGGCGCGCAGCGCGACCAGGTAGCCGGCCATCTGCACCGCTGTCGCGGCGCCGGACATGATCTGGTCGGTGGCCCACGCCGTGTCGGCCTCGGTGAGGTCGTGCCGGGCGATCAGCCGCCCCAGTAAGCCGGCCCAGCTCGTCGTGTCCGGCATGTCAGCCGCGCACGGCCGGCAGGTGGTGCTCACGCAGGACCTCGGCCACCGTTTCCGCGGCGGCCAGCGGGTCGAGCGGGTGCACGATGACCGCGTCGGCCTGGGACCAGGTGGCCAGCCAGCGGTCGTCGCGCCTGCGGACCGCCACCACGATCGGGGGACAGTCGGTGATCTCGTTCTTCAGCTGGCGGGAGATGCCCATACCCCCGGTGGGTTGCGCCTCACCGTCCAGTATGGCCAGGTCGATGGGTTCGTTGTCGACCACGAACAGCACGTCGTCGATCGTGCTGGCCTCCAGGTAGTCGACCCGGCCCAGGTCCGGCGCCGGGCGGTAGCCGACCGCGGTGATGATGGCCTCGCGGATCTCGGGACGGTGACTGAACACCAGAATCTTCAGCGCTGGCGTCGACTGCGCGCTCATCTATCCGTCCTCCGACGATGCAGCAGGGCTCCTGGCGATGACCTTAGTACCGGGTCATGGATGTGACCGACCCGACCATCGACCCCATGCGGCACGGCCTGTGACCACACGCAATAATGCGACCCGTGACAACGGCAGCGCCCACAATCGGCCAGCGAGTCCACACGCTGAACCGGCCCAACATGGTCAGCGTCGGCACGATCATCTGGCTGTCCAGCGAACTGATGTTCTTCGCCGGACTCTTCGCCATGTTCTTCACGGTGAAGGCCCAGAACACCACTGGGTCGTGGCCGCCGCCGCCGATCAAGCTGGACTACATGGTGTCCATCCCGGCCACGATCATCCTGGTGCTGTCGTCGGTCACCTGCCAGCTCGGTGTGTTCGCGGCCGAGAAGGGCGACGTGTTCGGCCTGCGCCGCTGGTACACCATCACCTTCGTGATGGGCGCGATCTTCCTGGCCGGTCAGGCGTACGAGTACGCCGGCCTGGTCAACGAGCACACCACGATCGCATCGTCCGCGTGGGGCTCGGTGTTCTTCATCTCCACCGGTTTCCACGGCCTGCACGTGCTGGGCGGGCTGGTCGCCTTCATCTTCCTGATGATCAGAACCCGGCTGAGCAAGTTCACGCCGGC
>DASXXM010000588.1:0-8623 GCA_036503065.1 Pseudonocardiaceae bacterium
ATCCTCACCGACTGGCTCGTGTGGTCCTTCTACGTCGACGACTACTTCGTCGACGCGTTCAAACACAGCGGTGATATCGCCGCCGCCAAGGATTATCTGGCACGGGTCCCGCAGTTCATGCCGCTCGATCCGAGTCAGCAGACGCCGACGGCGACCAATCCGACCGAACGCGGGCTCGCCGGTCTGTGGCCCCGCACCGCGCCGGCAATGTCCCACGCGTGGCGCCGCCGGTTCCGCCAGTACGTCGAGGACTGGCTCAACGGACACCTACTGGAGCTACGGCACATCAACGAGCACTACGTGACAAATCCGATCGAGTACCTGGAGATGAAACGCCGAATCAACGGCTCGACCTTCTTCGCGCGAGTGGTGGAGTACGCCCAACCGGCCGAGCTACCGGAGGCGGTCGCCGACTGCCGGACAATACGATCATTGATAGCCGCCTTCGCCGACAGTGGCATCCTGATCAACGACATCTTCTCCTACCGGCGTGAGGTTGACGACGAGGGCGAGAACTCGAACATGGTGCTGGTACTACAGAAATCCCTCGGCTGCGACCTCCAGCAGGCCGTCGACGCGACCAACGACCTACTGACCGCGCGGCTGCGACAACTGGAGTACATCGCCGACACCGAGATACCGGAGATGTGTGAGGTGTACGGCCTGACCAAGGAGGAACGAGTCAATGTACTGGGCTACGCCAATGCCATCCAGGACTGGCTGCCCGGTTGGCTCGAATGGCACGAACGCGCCGGCCGCTACCTCACCGAAGACACCGCGGCGGTCACCCACCCGATCGCACGCCGGCTGTCCGGCCCCACCGGCTTCGGCACGGCCACCGCACGACGGCCGCTGGCCAGCACCGGAACCTGACCCCGACAGGAAACATTCATCCGGCGCGAATCCTGACCAGACCGACGGAAACATGCCATGCCGACGCAGTAGGGTGGCGGGATGGAGTTGCCGGGCTGGGTGCCCGAGGGTGTCGAGGTCACCGTGCCGAACGCGGCGCGGATGTACGACTACGCGCTGGGTGGCTATCACAATTTCGCGATCGACCGGGAGTTCGTCGAGCGGGCCGAGGAACTCATGCCCGGCGCGATCTCCAGCACGCACGCCAACCGCGCGTTCGTGCGGCGGGCGGTACGGTGGCTGGTCGACGCCGGGCTACGACAGTTCCTGGACATCGGTTCAGGCATTCCGACGCTGGGCAACGTCCATGAGGTCGCACAACGGATGGCGCCCGAGTCGCGGGTGATCTACGTCGACATCGATCCGGTCGCGGTTGCCCACAGCGGCGCGATCCTGGCCGACGACCCCGTGACCAGGGTGGTGTGGGGGGATCTGCGTCGTCCGGCGGAGATCCTCTACCACCCCGACGTGCTGGGATTTCTGGACTTCTCCCAGCCGGTCGCCGTGTTGCTCAACCTTGTGCTGCACTTCGTCTCCGACGAGGACGACCCGGCCGGCATCCTGGCCCGGGTGCGCGACGTGCTGGTGGCGGGCAGTCATCTCACCGTGACGCACGGTGCGCCGGTGCCGCAGCGGGCGTCGGAGCAGCAGCACGTGACCCGGATGTACCAGAGCACTCCCACCTCGCTGCATCTGCGCACTCGGGAACAGGTCGAGCAGATGCTGGCCGACTGGGAGTTGGTCGAGCCGGGCGTGGTGCCGGTCACCGAGTGGCATCCCGATCCGGACGATGACGGCGTTTCACCACAACCAGGCATCCTCGCGGCCATCGCGAAGGTCCCCCGAGCGTAACTTCGCCCTGGATTTCCGCTCGCCCTGCGAGAACAATGGCAGCGCCGGACGCCACCAACTGGACCATCTGAAACGCCGCCCACCCCGAGAGCAGTCCGTGATCCGATGACCGAGCAGGACACCGCACCGGCTGACGTCCCCGACCGCGAGGCGCGACTGGCCGCGCTCGTGCAGGTGTGGGACCGCCGGATCGCCGAAGTCAACTTCGTACCGCGAGGCAGGGCACACGCACGGTCGGTGCTGGACACGACGCTGCGGCGACTGCTGGCCGCGCTGCGCGCCGACCCGTTCGACGCCCGTGCCGGGCACCGGCTGGGCACGGACCTGGTGGCCGGCCAGATCGCCGCACCCCGAGCGCTCGGCCGCACCCTGAGCCTGCTCGGCGAACGGCTGCCGGTCGAACTGGGCATCGGTGACCCCTGCGTGCGGAGCCGACTCGCCGAGTTGCTGGGCCAACTGGCCATCGGATTCACCGAGGCGTTGCGGGAAGGCGCGCTCACCGCGGCGGAGGACATCAACCGGGCCGAGCGAACCGCGTGGCGCGAGCAGCAGCACGGGTTGCAGCAACGCCTGCAGCACGCGCTGTTGTACGACCAGCGCACCGACCTGCCCAACCGCGCCCACCTGACCCGCTGGCTGACCGACACGATCGCAGGCGCGCCGGACGATGCCCGGCTGGGCCTGTGCCTGGTGGCGCTGGACCGGTTCACGGTGATCACGGAGAGCCTCGGTACCCAGCGCGCCGAGACGCTGCTGGTCCGCGTGGCACACCGGCTGGGTGTGCTGGCCGAGAAACACGGTTACTTCCTCGCCCATCTCGGCGAGGAGGTCTTCGCCATCGCCGTACCCCGGACCACCAGCCGCGACCACATGGTGAAGGTCGCCGACGGGGCACTACGCGTGCTGAGCGACCCGTTCCGGCTCGACGGCCACCGGATCACGCTGCGGGGCAGCGCCGGGATCGTGGCGCAGCAGGTGCCCAGCACCGGCGCGGAGGAGTTGCTGCGGGCAGCGGACATCAGCCTGGGCTGGGCAAGAGCCCAGCCGGCCACGCATCGCCAGTGTGGCCGGTGGGCAGTCTTCGAGGCCGACCGCCACGCCGCCGAGGTACGCCGGCACGCCATCACCGCGGCCATGCCCGGCGCGCTGGAGGGCGGTGAGTTCACCCTGGACTACCAGCCGCTGATCCGACTGTCCGACGGCACGCTGGCCGGCGTCGAGGCGTTGGCCCGCTGGCGACACGCCGAGTTCGGCCAGATCAGCCCGGCGCAGTTCATCCCGGCCGCGGAGGACACCGGCCTGATCGTGCCGCTGGGCATGGCACTGCTGCGTCAGGCGTGCACCCAGGCCGTGGCATGGCGGCAGGCCGTCGGCGCCACACCCGTGATCAGCGTCAACCTCTCTGTGGTGCAACTACACGACCCGAGCACCACCCCAACCGTGGCCGCCGTACTGCGCGACACCGGCTGGCCGGCCGAGTTGCTACAGCTGGAGATCACGGAAAGCGCGATTATCGGCAGCGGCGACGAGGCATTGGACGCCCTGCACACGCTGGCCGGCCTCGGCATCCGGCTGGCCATCGACGACTTCGGCACTGGTTACTCGAGCCTGGCCTATCTGGCCGAACTGCCGGTCCACAACCTGAAGCTGGCGGCGAGCTTCCTGTCCGGCATCGCCACGCCGACCCCGGCCCGCAGGTCCAACCGAACCATCCTGCCCGCGCTGATCAACCTGAGCCACGACCTCGGCCTCACCGCCACCGCGGAGGGCGTCGAAACCCCCTACCAGGCTGAACACCTGCGACACCTGGGCTGCGATTTGGGCCAGGGCTACCATCTCGGCCGCCCGGTGCCCGCCGCACGAATCACCGAACTGCTCGCGACCGCGGCAACGACCCGCTGATCCGTCGCGACAATACCCGCCAACGAACTGGCACCGGAACAGGCGGAAGCCGAACTGGAATCGCTCGTGGACGCGCATATC
Organism: Pseudonocardiaceae bacterium; assembly: GCA_036503065.1. Taxonomy (GTDB): domain Bacteria; phylum Actinomycetota; class Actinomycetes; order Mycobacteriales; family Pseudonocardiaceae; genus DATEPR01. The sequence goes on from DASXXM010000588.1 coordinate 3,748, forward strand.
CTGCGCAATGCCACGGACGGCCACTATCCGGTGACGCCCTGCCCCAACTGTTCGCAAGAGAACTCCTGCGCGCCGACGATCCGGCTCGCATACCCGGTCCCCGACGTGACGCCTCATTGCGGCCGACGGTCCCACTGTTCACCCGCGTCACATAATGGACCGCCGCGGCCCGGCGAAACCCTTATCCACCAGGACACCGTCCGGCGGATCGCCGGATATGATCAAGCGGTGTACTGGGGCCTGGCGGGCGCGCTGTTCTCGGCGGTCTGCTGCGGTGTCGCGTCGGTGATGCAGGCCGTCGCGGTGCGGGCGAGCGGGGACCTCGGCCGCGGGTTCGATCCTCGATTCCTGGTGCGGTTGCTCGGTCAGTGGCGCTACCTCGGTGGGCTCGCGCTCAATCTGGTCGGGTTGCTCGCCCAGGTGGGCGCGCTGCGCTCGCTGCCGCTGTTCGTGGCCCAGGCGACCCAGTCGGCGGCGATTCCGGTGACCGCGGTGGTGGCGGTGTGGTGGTTCGGGTTGCGGATGCGCCGCGTCGAATGGACCGCGGTCGTGCTGGTGTGCGTGGGGTTGTCGCTGCTCGGGGTGGCCTCGTGGGGGGCCGGCAGCGGCCGGCCCGGGGTGGCCTTCCACTGGGCGTTGCTGGTCGGCACCGGTGTGCTGACCCTGCTCGCGGTGGCCGCGGACCGGCTGACGGGCCGGTCCCGCAGCGCGGTGCTCGGCCTGATCAGCGGCCTTGGGTTCGGTGCGGTGGGTATCGCGATCCGGGTGCTCCCGGGTTTCTGGCCGGCCACCGTGGCGGCGGATCCGGCTGCCTACGCCATCGTCGTGGCAGGCGTCAGCGCCACCTGGTGCTACGCGGCGGCGCTGCAACGCGGCGACGTGATCGCGCCAACGGCGATGATGTTGATCGGTACCACCGTGCCACCGGCGTTGATCGGCGAGTTGGTGCTGGGTGATCAGGCGCGGCCGGGCTGGGCCGCGGTGGCGTTCCTCGGGTTCGTGATCGCGGTGGGCGGCGCGCTCACCCTGGCGCGGTTCGGGCACGTCGAGGTCACCTCGACGCAGGCCGCGACGTAAACCCACGAGCATCGTCAATTCGGCATTACCGGACGAGCGCGGAAGGCTTCGCCGCGGTCGTGGAATAGGCTAATCTGAGGGCTCCCGAACAACCTGAGGAGTAACGGTGAAGATTGGCATCATCGGCGCCGGAATGATCGGTGGGACGTTGACGAGGCGGCTTTGTTCACTTGGCCACGCAGTCCAGGTGGCAAACTCACGAAGTCCACAGACTCTCGCCGATCTGGCTGGCGAAACCGGTGCTACCGCGGTATGGGCGGCGCAGGCCGCGGATGATACCGATCTTGTCATCGTCACCATCCCGCAGAAGAGCGTGCCCGACCTGGCACCCGGCATTCTCGGTGGTGCGCGGCCCGGTGCCCCGGTCATCGACACCAACAATTACTATCCCCAGCGGGACGGGCATATCGCCGGCATCGAGGCCGGCACACCGGAAAGTGTGTGGGTGGCCGAACAGTTGGGCGCGCCGGTCGTGAAGGTGTTCAACACAATCTGGTACAAGCGTCTGCTGAACAACGGCAAGCCGAAAGGTGCCGCAGGCCGTATCGCGCTACCGGTCGCGGGCGCGGCAGGGCCCGGCAAGCAGCAGGTCTTCAACCTGGTCGAAGAATTGGGATTCGACCCGGTCGACGGCGGCACCCTGGCGGATTCCTGGCGCCAGCAACCGGGCACCCCCGCCTACGCCAAGGACTTCGGCATCGAGGAGACCCTGATCGCGCTCGCCGAAGCCAGGCCGGGACGTGCCAAGGAGTTCCGGGCATAGCCGACCCCCTGCCCAACACGGGTCATGTGACCGGCGCCACGCCTTTGACCACCGTCGTGGCGCCCGTCCGCCACACACTGGACCATGGACCCCATGCGTCCCTTCCGCTTCCTCACCGACACCGCCGACCAGCTCGACGGCCCCGCCATCGCCGCCTTCGCCCGCCGCGCGGAATCCCTCGGCTACAGCACCCTGATGATGCCCGACCACCTCGTGGCGCAGTACGCGCCGATCCCGCTCCTCACCGCGGCCGCGACGGCAACCGAAACGCTCCGCGTCGGCACGTTCGTCTTCAACAACAACCTCCGCCACCCGGCCGTCCTGGCACAGGACATCGCCACGCTCGACCGGCTGTCCGGCGGACGCCTGGAACTCGGCATCGGCGCAGGCTGGAACAAGCCGGAACACGACGCGATCGGCATCCCCTTCGAGCCGGTCGGCACGCGCATCACCAAACTCGCCGAAGCCATCGCCGTCCTCAAGGGCTGCTTCGGCGACGAGAAGTTCTCCTTCACCGGCGAGCACTACACGATCACCGACTACGACGCGGCACCGAAACCCCACCAACGACCACATCCACCGATCTTCATCGGCGGCGGCGGCAAACGGCTGCTGACACTGGCCGGCCACGAAGCACAGATCGTCGGACTCGCGCCCCGCATCGCGAAGAACACGAAAGGCACGCCGATCCTCGACACACCGAGCATCACCCTCGCCGCCACCGAGGAGAAGATCGGCTGGGTGCGCGCGGCCGCGGGCGAACGGTTCGACGAGATCGAACTCAACACCTACCCGACCGGCGGCCCCATGGTCCTCACCAACGACGCCAAGGCAGAAGCCGCCCGGCGCGCCGACCAACTCCGCGAGCGCACCGGGGTAGACCTCACCGTCGAGGAGATCCTCGAATCACCGCACGTGTTCATCGGGACCGTCAAGGAACTGACACACAAGATCGTCGAACTGCGCGAGCGCCTCGGGATCAGCTCGTTCCTGTTCGACGACATGGAGGCCTTCGCACCGATCGTCGAGGAACTGGCGGGCCGCTGACCGCGGCGGCCGCGGCCGCGCGTTTCGGGGTGCCGGCCCGGTACCCTCCGCCCATGCCAACGGATGACCTTGCCGAACGCTTCCGCACGGTCGACACCACCGCGATCTGTGACGCGGACAAGACGACACGCGTGCTGGACAGCGCGATCCGGGCCCGGTCCGCCGCGACGCGCGTCTTCGGACCCGCGTTCACCGTTCGGTGCCAGGACGACTTCCTCGGTGTACTGCGCGCGATCGAAACCGCGTCCCCCGGCGACGTCATCGTCGTCGACGGCGGCGCGCGGCACATCGCGTTGGGCGGCGAACTGTTCGCGCGTGGCGCCATCGTGCGTGGCCTCGGCGGCATCGTCGTGGACGGCGGCTACCGTGACATCGGCTACGTGTCGAACTGCCCACTCCCGGTCTACAGCCGCTTCGTCACCCCGCTCGCCGGCACCACCACCAAGCTCGGCGAACTCCAGGTCCCCGTCACCTGCGGCGGTGTCGTGGTCCGACCGGGCGACCTGATCCTCGCCGACGACGAAGGCATCGTCGTCATCGACCCCGACCGCGTGGCGGCCCTCCTGGACGCCGCCGCGGCCGTCAAGGCCAAGGAAAGCCGCGTCGTCGACAAGCTCAACGCAGGCGGGACACTGAGCGCCGCGCTGAACCTCCCCGATCATGTCGATGCGTTGCGGCGCGGCGAACCCTCGACACTCACGTTCCGCGAATAGGCAGTTCAGATCAAGTCTCAGACGAGGACGTAGCCGCCGTCGACGGTGATCACGGTGCCGGTGACGAAGCCCTGCGTCATGCAGAACAGGTAGGCATCGGCGATGTCCTCGACCTCGCCCACCCGTCCAGCCGGGATGTGGCCGCCGATGTCGCGATACATCCGCTCGCGGTCGTCCTCGCTCATCCGGGACCACAACGGGGACCGGACCACGCCCGGTGCGACGGCGTTGATCCGCACGGGCGCGAGTTCGACGGCCAGTGCCTTCGTCAGTGCCTGCACCGCGCCGCAGATGCTCGCCGCGACCGCCCACCCCGCGCCGGGGCGGTCCTTGGCGACGCCGGTGGTCAGCGTGATCGATTCGCGAACGCGCGCGGCCTGCACTGCCGCGATGGCGCCGAAGTAGCGCACCGTGAAGAAGTCGCGGGCCGCGGCCAGGTCCAGGGTCGCCACCGGCATCAGGTCGAGCGGTTCACCCGCGGTGTAGACGAGATGGTCGATCTCGCCCAGGTCGTCGAACAGCGCGCGCACCGCGTCCGGCCGGCCAAGGTCGACCACCCGTCCGGTCGCGCCGGCCGGGAGCGCGGCCAGGGCCTTGTCGACGCTGGTGCGCCTGCTGGACGCGACCGTGACCGCGGCGCCGCGCCGGGCAGCCGCGGCTGCGGTCGCCAGACCGATACCGGACGTGCCACCCAGGACGACTACTTGCTGGCCCTGCAGATCCATCGTGGTGCCTTTCGCTGGGGTTGTTGTCTCCACGATGGCCCCACGAACCGGCCCGACGCCAACACCCTTTTCGTCGCCTGTCATACCCTGCGGGTATCTCGCGAGCGAGGATGCACTGGTGGACATGGATCTGCGGAAGGTGCGTTGTCGGTGCGCCGAGGAGTTGGGTTCGTCGGTCAGCAGACCGGCGGCATGCGGGTGTGCCAGTCGGTTTCCCGTTGATAGACCTCGACGATCGCCGCGAGCAGCGGCTCGGTCCTGGCGGGACCCAGCAACTGGGCGCCGACGGGCAGGCCGGACGTGGTGAAGCCGCAGGGAAAGGCGATCGCGGGCAGCCCGGTGAGACCAGCCGGCAGGGTGAACCGGCCCAGTAGCGGAAACAACGGTGTGCCGTCCCCATCCGGCAGGTCACCTGCGGTGAGGGTCGGCGACAGGATCAGGTCCACCCGGCCGAACAGTTCCGCGTACTCCCGCCGGATCGCCGCGCGAACCCGTTGCGCGTGCAGGAAATCCGCGACCGACACGGCCAGTCCCGCGGTCAGGAACGCCCG
>DASXXM010000589.1:0-9308 GCA_036503065.1 Pseudonocardiaceae bacterium
CCTCGAACTCGTCCGTGCCGTCGATCAACTGCCGAAGCAGTTCGTACGCGTCGAGCGCGGCGGCCTTGGCATAGTAGTAACCGTCCCGCAGGCCCGCGGGTGGCCTGCGGGACACCACCAGCCGGGTCAGATCCAGCCGCAGCACCAGACCGGCGTGACCGGCCAGCCGGAGCCAGCGGGTCAGGGACAACAGCAGTCGCCTTGCGTTGTGCCGGGTCACCTTGGTGTGCAGTTCGAGTTTGCGCAGGTCGCCTGCTGGCACCCGCTCGCCACGCAGCCAGCCGATGACCGTCTCCCGCTCGCTCTCGGTGACGTCGCCGCGACCGAGCCGCTCCTGACACAGCCGCAGCATCGCGACCCGGAACTCGTGGCTGAGCCCCATGTCCTTGAGCACCAACTGCTCGAGCGCACGCCGCACGCTGCGGTAGAGCTCGGCGGCGTCCAGCTGGTGGTAGTCGGCCGCGGCGGCGATGCTCAGCGCCGGACCAACGGAGTCGGCATCCAGCGGCACCGGAAATCCGGCCCGGTCGAACGCCGCTCGAACCACCGCCGCGGCCAACTCGACCCAGTCCAGCTGACGCGCGACCGTGGCGAACACCTGGTCGATCATGTGCACCCTGGTGGTGGCGGCATCGACCGTGGCGTGGGCGAACCCGTCGCCGAGGCTGTCCAGCCCGCCGGAGATCTCCGTCGCCGCGGACTCGTTGCCGGGTACCAGCAGCTTGACCGCCGCGCCACCCCGTGCCACATAGCCGGCCAGGTACTCCTTGTCGAGAAAGTCCAGAAAGCCTGGCACGTCAAGGAAGGGCTGGGCAACGGGTACTGTCACGAGCCCACTGCCGTCGACTCGTCGGCCGAGAACGACACGCCCCAGTAGCGCTGCTGCTGACCGCTGCGCGCCACGGTGACCAGTACCCCGGCTCCCTTCGTCCCGGTGCTCGCCGACCAGCGCAGTCGCCGGGGGTTGCGTGCCGTCGTGACAACACCGCTCTGGTCGAGCAGGTAGAGGTCGCGGGCGAACTCCTGCTTCGAGTATTGGCCGCGCTGGCCCGGCAGCATCGTCAACACCGACCAGATGTCGACGAGCCGCACCACCCCGTCCGTCTTCTTTTCCCCGCCGGCGACGACGAGTTCATAGCCGGCACACAGACTTTCCAGGAACGGTTCGGCCTTGAACCGCGGCGGCCGCTCCTGTGTCCTGGCGAGCAGGTCGACCAGCACCGACGGGCGCAGTCGCCGCTGCCGCACCTTGTCGATCTCCACCGCCGCATCACCGGGCAGCACCCGCAGCAACGACGGATAGCACAGCAGCCGGTCGTCCTCCTCGAACATGGTGACGCCCCTGGCTTCTGCCGCGCCGATCAGTTCCTTGGTGTAGGCGCCGGAGGCGAGATACGCCTGTTCGTCGAGGTCGAAGCCGTCGTGCAGCGCCTGCGCCTGGTCGGCCAATGTGCGCGCGGTTGCCCGCGCCGCGGACAGGGCCTTTCTGGCGTCGCGGATCTGCCCGGTCTTCGCCCCGGCAAGTGCCCTTCGCAGCTCGCGGGTGACGGCGGCCGCGGTCTTCAGCGCGTCGTCGACCGCGCGCTCCGTCGCCGCCAGCGTCTCTTCGAGAGTTCCTGACATGGTGTCGGTCATGGCCGAACTCCTTTCCGCGGATACAGTAAAGATCGTGAATCGGCAGTATTCGTGGGTATCGCCAGGGCGCCCCGCCGCCGTCGCCGGGTACGATATACCGGACGGGATGATTTACCTTGGGCGGTATCTGCCGTCCGCCACCAGCGGTATCGAGCCCGCTCTGATCAACCCGGAACTGCCGGTCACCCCGCACCGCGCGACCACTGCGGGTCATGACCTTGCCCCAGGTCCCTCCTATCACCTGATCTCGCCGACCGACCGTGCGGCCTATCTGGCCTGGCTTGCCGACGGGCGGCGCGACACCAGGGCACCGGTCGGCTTCGTGTGGTTGTTCTTCTTCGGCCTGGAGCGGCGGGTGCTCGTCGACACGGCACACGACCCGGCGGCGACCGGCGACCTTGCCGCCATCGCCGCTGAGGTGCGCCGACTCCTGGCGCGCTATGGCGCCGGCAGTCCCTCCTTCAACGCCCGTGCCGCCGAGTTCCTCGACGTCGTCGAACTCCTGTCGGCACCCCGTGCTCGTCCGGTACCCCACCAACCTGCCCCGGCTTGGGGCGGCGAACGACTGCCCGTCCCGATGGCCTTACGCCTGACGCTGGCCAGGCACGCGGCGGCAGGCACGCCGGTGCCGGTCGACTGGGCCCGCAGTTGGGCCTGGTACCACCCGGCCCTGGTGCCACGGCCACCGCAGAGCCGCTGCGCCCAGGAATTCGACCGCCTGTTCGCGCTGCGCTACGCCCAGCGGTTCGGACCCGGACTGATCCCTCGGCCGACCGGAGCCCCACTGGAGATGTGGTACCAGCCGGGCAATCCGGGCCTCGTCGGCGTCGGCCTCGACCGCGCGGATCTGCCTGATGTGCTCAAGGAGCCGACCGCGACCAGGGAGCTCGGCGTGCTCGTCGACTCGGTCACCGGCGCGCTCGACCCGTACAGTCGTTGGCTGGCAAAGACTCCGGTCGGGCGCGGCACCCTCGCGGCGACGGCACTGTTGCCCGCCGAACTGCTCGATCAGGACGCGGGGCCGCTCGGGCACCTGTCGGCCTGGGCCGACGCCCAACTGGACGGGAATCCCAGCGCCGTCATCGACGTGGCGGACTTCGGCGCGTTCTGGTCCACCGCTCACCCCGACCGGATGGCGAAGGATGAAGCGGCGTCGCTGGCTTGGGTGCTCTCGCGGATCGGCCTCGGTATCGAACCGGACGTCCGGTTCGATGGGCCCGCGCTCACTCCGGGCCCCGCGGTGTTGTTCCGGCTCGGTAGCGACGCTCCGGACAGCCCACGTTCGGACTATCTCACCGCTCTGACGATGCTGGACCTTGCCGCCGGTGTCATGTCCGCCACGGGCGCGGACGACATCGACAACCGCCTTGACACGACCGTCGGCGAACTCGCCGCAACGGTACGGCTGACCGCCGGGGAGCGCGCACGGCTACGGGCGCGACTGCGCTGGCTGCTCGCGGCCGGGTGCACGGCCACCGGGCTCGGTCGGCGCATCGCGGTGCTCAGCCTGCCGGCACGGGAGGCGACCGGTCACGTCCTGATCGCCGTGGCCGCCGGGGGCCGCACCATCCCGTCCGCCACGGTCGCCGCGCTGGCCAGGGCATACCGAATGCTGGGCCTCGATGTCGATCTGGTGTTCCCTCGGCTGCACCAACGCTGCGTCGGTGGCGGCGCACCAGTTCGAGACAGCCGACCTCGGACCGAAGACCCGGTCGTGGTGCGGTGTGCCGGCCCCGGTGAGTTCGGCCATGCCCTGCCGTGGTCGCAACCCGCTACTCCGGCGACCCACGGAATCCAGCTGAGCCAGGAGATGATCAGCAGGAAGATCACCGAGTCCGAAGCCGCGGGTACCCTGCTCGCGACGATCTTCATCGACGACGAGCCGATCCAGCCGGTGCCGGCCACCACCGCGCATCTCGATCGGGCGCATAGCGCACTGCTGCGGGAACTCGCCACCCGAACACCCTGGACCCGCGCCGAGTTCGCCGAACTCGCCGGCAGGCATGGCGTCCTGCCGGACGGGGCTCTCGATCTACTCAACGACGTTGCCTTCGACATCGTGGGTGAACCCGTGTGCGAAGGTGCGGGCGATCTCGTTGTCAACAACGACGTGCTCGGAGAGCTGCTCAGATGACTGATCACATCCCGGCAGCCGCCGATGGCCGCATCCGGCAGCGGGAGCGGGACGCGATCGTGCAGTCCCTGCGCGCCGGGGTCGTTCCCATGGTCGGGCTGCGACACGTGCAGGTAGGCAGGGTCGCCGAGCTGCGGGCGATGCTCGCCGACCTGGCTCGGATCGCGGACGGCGGGGCCAGCTGCCGGTTCGTCATCGGCGAGTACGGCTCCGGGAAGACGTTCTTCCTGCACCTTGTCCGGTCGATCGCGTTGGAGAAACGCATGGTGACCGTGCACGCCGATCTGTCACCGGACCGCAGGCTGCACGGGGCCTCCGGTCAGTCCCGTGGCCTGTACGCCGAGTTGATGCACAACATGTCGACCCGCACGAAGCCCGATGGCGGGGCCCTGGTCAGCGTCGTCGAGCGGTTCGTGACGCAGGCACTCACCGAGGCCGGTGCCGAGGGCACGCAGCCGGCCGCGGTGATCAGATCCAGGCTGGCATCGCTGGCGGAAATGACTGGCGGGTATGACTTCGCCGAGGTGATCGGTCGGTACTGGCAAGGGTACGACAGCGGCAACGAGCAGCTGCGAACTGACGCGATACGGTGGCTGCGCGGTGAGTTCACCACCCGCGCGGACGCGCGCACCGCGCTCGGTGTGCGGACGATCGTCGACGACGCCACGTTCTACGACCATCTCAAACTGATGTCCCGGTTCGTGTGCATGGCAGGCTTCGACGGCATGCTGGTCTGCCTCGACGAAATGGTGAACATCTACAAGCTGGTCAGCGCCCACGCCCGCAACACCAACTATGAACAACTCCTGCGCATGCTCAACGACAGCCTGCAGGGCGGCGCCGCCCATCTGGGACTGCTTTTCGGTGGCACGCCCGACTTCCTGCTCGACACCCGGCGCGGGCTGTACTCCTACCCGGCGTTGGCATCGCGGCTGGCGGGCAACACGTTCGTCGCGAATGGACTCCTCGACCACTCCGGACCGGTACTCAGGCTGGGCAACCTCGCACCGGAGGACATCTACGTGCTGCTCACCAAGCTGCGCAACGTGTACGCGGCAGGTGATCCGGGCGCGTACCTCGTCGGAGACGACGCACTCACGGCGTACATGGAGCACTGCGCGGCGCGGCTGGGCGATGCGTACTTCCGCACGCCACGCGAGACGATCAAAGGCTTTCTAGATCTGCTCGCGCTGCTCGACCAGAACGCCGACCTTGATTGGCGGAATGTCATCGGCACCGTCGATATCGCTCAACAGAAACACGCACCCGAAACCGGCGCGGCCTCCCACGACGATGACGAACTCGCCTCGTTCCGGCTCTGACCGGGCCGCGACCGGCGCATCGCCGCCGTCGACCGCGTACGAGCTGTATCACCCCAAGGTCCAGAAATGGATCTACGCAAGCGGCTGGGACCGGCTCCGTGACGCCCAGGAACGTGCGGCCGCCCCGATCCTCGCCGGCCACCAGGACGTGATCATCGGCGCGGCCACCGCGAGCGGCAAGACCGAGGCGGCATGGCTGCCCATCTGCTCGACGCTGATCAGACAGCGCGAGGCGGGCGAACAGCGGCCGGGAATCCAGGCGCTGGCCATCAGCCCACTGAAGGCCCTGATCAACGACCAGTACGACCGGATCAGTCACCTGTGCGAGCAACTGGACCTGCCGGTGCACCGCTGGCACGGTGACGTGCCCGGCGCGCGGAAGTCCGGTGTGCTGCGCGCACCGGACGGCATCCTGCTGATCACTCCGGAGTCGCTGGAGGCGCTGTTCGTCAACCATGGTGACCGAATCCGGCGCATCCTCGGCGGTTTGTGTTACACGGTCATCGACGAACTGCACTGCTTCATCGGCACTGAGCGCGGTGCCCAACTACAGTCCCTGCTGCATCGGGTCGAACTCGGCGTCGGCAGGCGCATACCCCGGATCGCGCTGTCCGCGACGCTGGGCGAGTTCGGCGCGGCCGCCGAGTTCCTGCGTCCGGGGCGGGGCGCACAGGTGATCGTCGTCTCCTCCGCCGAGGCCGCGGGCGAGATCCGGCTCCAGGTGCGTGGCTACCTCACCGCGGCCCCCGGCCGGGCCAACCAACGCATCAGGCTCGCCGGGGACAATGTGGAGACCCACGACAAGGCACCGATCGCCGATCACCTGTTTCGTGTGCTGCACCAGCACGACAATCTCGTGTTCGCCAACTCGAGGGCGGTTGTCGAGACGTACGCGGACATGCTGGAACGACGCCGTGGAGCGGCCGGCGTCCGCACCGAGTTCCTCGCCCACCACGGCAGCCTCGCCAGGGAGATCCGCGAGTACGTCGAGTCCCGGCTCAAGGACCCGGCCACCCCGGTCACCGCCATCTGCACGTCCACCCTGGAGATGGGGATCGACGTCGGCTCCGTCGACTCGGTCGCCCAGATCGGGGCGCCACCCACCGTGTCGAGCCTCCGTCAGCGCTTGGGCCGCTCGGGCCGTCGTGCCGGCCAGGCCGCTGTGTTGCGCGCGTATGTCTCGGAGCCCGAACTGGGCGTCGCGACGCCGCCACCGGATCTCCTGCGCGACGAACTGGTCCAGAGCATCGCCATGGTGGAGCTCATGCTGGCGAACTGGTACGAGCCGCCCGACACCGCGGGCCTGCACCTGTCCACGCTCATCCAGCAGATCCTTTCCCTGCTGGCCCAACACGGCATGGCACCGGCCGAGCAGGCCTACCGGGTGCTCTGCGGCCATGGTCCGTTCTGGCAGGTCGACAAGCCGACCTTCGTCGCACTGCTGCGGTCCATGGCAGCGCACGACCTGGTCCGCCAGGATTCCAGGGGATGGCTGCTGCCCGGCGCGCTGGGCGACCGGCTGGTCAACCACTACAGCTTCTACGCCGCGTTCCACACGGCGCAGGACTACCGGTTGGTCACGGCGGGCCGCACCCTGGGTTCGCTGCCGGTGGACCGCCCGATCCTGGCCGGCACCCTGCTCATCTTCAACGGACACCGATGGCGGGTTGTCGGCGTCGACGCCGTCCGGCGGATCATCGAGCTGACCAGCTCCGGCGACGGCCTGCCACCCGTCTTCCCCGGCCATGGCGGCGAACTCGCCGATGAGGTCCGCAGTGCCATGAAGGACCTCTACCGCTCCGACGACGTGCCGCGCTACCTCGATCGAACCGCCCGCACCATGCTCGACGAGGGCAGAGCAGCGTTCCGTCGACTCGGCCTCGCCAACCGGGCCATCATCGGCTGGGGTGACGAGACGTTCCTGTTCCCCTGGCGCGGCGACCGGATCATGAACACGGTGGCGGTCACGCTCGCCGGCTACGGGCTGCGCGTCGGCCAGGAGGGCGTCTGCCTGACCGTCGGCGGCACGACCCCGACCGAACTGTGGCACCTCATCAGGCGGTTGGCCGAGCAGCCGCCGCCGGACGCACTCGACCTCGCCGACACCGTGCGTGCCAAGGCACACGACAAGTACGACCGGTACCTCGACCACGACCTGCTGAACCTCGCCTACGCCGCCCGAGCTCTCGATGTCCCTTCGGCCTGGGCCGCCTTGGCCGACCTGGCGGCCCTACCCCCGCCCACCCAGGAATCACCCCACCTGGACTGTGACTGAGCCACCCGGTAGGGCCTGGCCGAAGCTACTCTCCTGTTGCGGTGATCTGCGACGACGTCGTTTCTGGTGGTTCGGCCCGAAGATCATCAATCAGCTAGCCGCCGAGCAGCGGTGATCCTGACGGGAGTCCGAGCGATACCCTCCCCGCGACCTGGTGGGACAGTTGGCCGAAGGCGACATGCCGGGTGGCGACCATGACGTCGTTGAAGCATCGGGACAACGTGTCGGACGTCCGGATCGATGACGTGCCAACGGCTTGGTAGGCGAACCGGGTGGCCGCGAGCGCGGCTTCGCCCGCCTCGCCCACCGCCAGCATCGCACTCGCCTGGACATCCGGCGTGATCGCGCCATCCTGGGCGCAACGCCACACCTCGCGTGCCTGATCGAGTACGAAGCTGCGTGCGGCACGCAACCGCGCCAGCGCGGCGGCGAACTGCCCCTGGAACGTCGCATCGTTGGCAAGCGGTTCGCGTTGCCCGAACGAGACCTTCGCACCGGCCACCGTGATCAGTTCGTCCAGCGCGTGCCGCGCGATCCCCAGCGGCACCGCGGCCAGCAGCACGCCGAGCCCGAAGAACGGAATGGCCGCGATGGGATCGTTCGACCAGCGCCGACCACCGACGATCGGTGTCGTCCGGCCGGCCGGAACCAGCACGTCCGCCAGGACGATGTCGTGGCTGCCGGTGGCGCGCAGGCCGGTCACATCCCAGTTGGGGACGATCCGGACCGCGCTGGCGGGAACGTAGGCGATCAACGGTTTCGGTGGTCCGTCGGCCTGTTCGGCCATCATGCCGGCGATGAACCAGGTCGCTGCCATGCAACCACTGGCGAACGTCCAGCGGCCGGACAACTCGTATCCCCCGTCGGTCCGCCGTCCCTGTCCGGTGGGCGGAAACCCGCCGGCCGTAATGAGTTTCTCCGGCTCGGCGGCGACCACGCGCGCTTCGTCCTCGTCGACACCGGCCAGCAGCGACGCGCTGACATTGGCGACCGTGACGCACCAGGCCAGCGACCCGTCCGCGTGCGCGAGGTTCTCGATGATCTCGACGATCGCCGGCAGCGGCACCCGCAGCCCGCCCAGTTCGGACGCGAGGCACAGCCGGAACAGTCCGGCCGCGCGTGCGGCAGTCACGATCTCGGCCGGCAGATGGTCGCCGGTGGCGAGCAGTTCGGTGTTGCTCCTGGCCAGATAGGCCACGAACGCGGCGTCGGCCGCGACGTCCGTTGGTGCGATCCCCCGCATGGCACATCCCCCGTTGAATACCCTCGATGGATAGTGAATATCTAGGAGGTATAGTGACGCCCGTGCCGGATGGTGTCAAGGAGGTTCGCCCGTACCGGTCGCCCAAACGGGCAGCTCAGGCCGCCGCGACCAGGGTCGAGATCGTCGAGGCCGCACGGTCGTTGTTCGTCGCGCACGGTTACGTCGCCACTACCTTGGCGGATATCGCGTCGGCGGCCGGTGTCGCGGTGCCCACGATCAAGATCGCCTACCGGACCAAGCGGCTCGTCCTGGCGGCGGTGTGGGACCACGCGGTCAAAGCGGGCCCGGACCCACGACCGGTGGTCGAACAGGAATGGTTCCAGCAGATGATCGCGGCACCCGACCCTCGCGATCACCTGCGCCTACAGGTTGCCGGGTCACGACAGGTCAAGGAGCGCATTGCCCCGATCGTCGAGGTCATCCGCGCGGCAGCCGCCGCCGACGCGGAGATCGCCGCGCTGTGGACCACGATGCAGACCGAGTTCCACGCCAACCAGCACCGCACAATCCTTGCCCTGCAACAGAAGGGCCAGCTGAGACCGGGCCTGACCGAGGACGAGGCAACCGATCTGCTCTACACACTCAATCACCCCACGCTGTACCACATGCTGGTACTCGGTCAGGGCTGGCCGGCAGACCGATACGAACAATGGCTCACCGAAACACTGATCGACCAAC
>DASXXM010000590.1:0-6314 GCA_036503065.1 Pseudonocardiaceae bacterium
GAGCTCTTCGCGGCCTGGCAGGCCAGCGGCGCCCCGTCGGTGATCGGCGCCTCGGCTCTCGCCCCGGCCAACCCGGCCGTCCGAGCGGCTCTGCCGGCGATCGGTGGCGTGCTGCGTTTGCCCGGCCTGGGCGGCTTCGCCACTCGGCGGCTCGCCCGCATCACGACGACCACGGCCAAGGAGCGCCCGCGCCGATCGTCCTGGGGCCGCGCCCGAGTCGAATGGCCGTCCGGTCGGCTGCGTGAGGGCTGGCTGCGTACGGGCGAGGGCATGACGTTCACGGTCGGCGCCGTCACCGAGGTGGCCCAGCGCCTAGCCAAGGGCGAGGGCCGCCCCGGCGCGTTCACCCCGGCCAGGCTCTTCGGCCCCGAGGTGGCGCTGGCCGCCGGCGCCGAGTTCGTGGTCACGGACTAACTGTCCACACGACTACTAGCGTGTCGCATCTAATTTGATTGATATGTGTGGTCGGCTGTTCTGGTTGACACTCGACCAGAAGGAGTTGACGGCGTGCCACGTCCGAAGGAGTTCACGGTCGCCTTGAGCGCTGCCGGCCGTGCGAAGCTGACCAAGGTGGTCTCGTCCGGGCGGCATCCTGCCCGGATGATCACCCGGGCCAGGGTGTTGCTGGCCCTGGACGAGACGCAGGGGCCGGCACCCGATCGTCGCGCGGTGGCCGAACAACTCGGCACGTCGCAGAGCACGGTGTACCTGATCGCGAAGGCGTTCACGACACATGCCGGGAGGATCGAGGACGTGATCGGCCGCAAGAAGCGGGCCACGCCCCCGGTAGAGCCGAAGGTGACCGGCGAGGTGGAAGCCCGGGTGATCGCGCTGGCGTGCAGCCAGCCACCGCCCGGGCGTCAGCGGTGGACGCTGCGATTGCTGGAAAGACAGGTGGCCCTGACCGAAGGCATACCGCCGATGGACCACTCCACGATCGGGCGGGTCCTCAAAAGGGGGCGCTTAAGCCTCACCTGAAGGCGTGCTGGACGATCCCGCCCCACGCCAATGCCGCGTTCGTGGCCGCGATGGAGGACGTGCTGGGCGTCTACGCCCGCCCCCACGACCCGGCCCGCCCCGTCGTCGTCATGGACGAGAAACCACTCCAACTGCTCGCCGACGCCAGAGCGGGCATGCCGGTTGCGCCCGGACGGGTGGCCCGCGAGGACTCCGAATACGTCCGCTGCGGCACCTGCTCGATCTTCGTGTGGGCCGAACCCCTGCGGGGCTGGCGCCGCGCCTACGCCGCGCCCACCCGCACCCGCATCGACTGGGCCCACGGCGTCGAACACCTCCTGAGCGTCGACTACCCCGACGCGGACAAAGTCGTCCTCGTCATGGACAACCTCAACACCCACTCGACCGCCTCCCTCTACGAGGCATTCCCGCCCGAGAAGGCCTACGCCCTGGCAGGCCGACTGGAGATCCACCACACGCCCAAACACGGCTCCTGGCTCAACATCGCCGAGATCGAACTGTCCTGCCTGACCAAGCAATGCCTCGGCCGGCGCATCGCCGAGATCGATGTCCTCAACAGCGAACTCGCCGCCTGGACCGAGGCCATCAACGCCGACCAGCGCCCAGTCGACTGGCGGTTCACCACCAGCGACGCCCGCATCAAACTCCGGCACCTATACCCAACCATTTAGAAGCGACAGGCTACTAGGTGCTCTTGGCTTCGGTGAGAAGTTCGTCGCGGAGCTGGGACGCCGTGGAGACCACCAGCATCAACAGCGTGCCCATCGCGGTCGCGTTCAGGCCGCCGGCGGGGAACGTGTACCGCAGGGTCACGTCGATGCCCCGCTCCGTGTGGACCACACCCAGCGTGCCGAACAGGCCCTGACCAGCTCGTTCGGCGGCCGACGCGGCCAGTCGGGGCGAGTCGGGCAGGTCCCATGCGACCACGCACGTGAGGCTGAGCACCGCGAGGCCCTCGGCAAGGCGCATGCCCTGCAACGCGCACGGCACGTCGCCGTGGCGAAACGTCAGTGCGCCGTCGTCGTCGATGTGGACGTCGTGATAGCGCTCCAGCGCCTCGCGCGCGGTGTCCAGCAACCGGGCCGTCGTGGCGGCGTCCTCTGCCGAGCTCATCGGACCTCCTCCTGTTCCGCAAGGTCGGTGGCGGCGCCGAAACGGCGGTTCCGGCTGGCGTAGTGCTCGCACGCGCGCCACAGGTGCAACCGGTCGAAGTCCGGCCACAGGATGTCCTGGAAAACCAGCTCAGCGTAGGCCGACTGCCAGAGCAGGAAGTTCGACGTACGTTCCTCGCCCGACGGACGGACGAACAGGTCCACGTCCGGCATGTCCGGCTGGTACATGTGCCGGGCCAGGGTCCGCTCGTTGACCTTGTCCGGGTTGATCTTGCCAGCGGCGGCGAGCCGGGCGATCTCGCGGGCCGCGTCGCCGAGTTCGGCCCGGCCGCCGTAGTTCACGCACATGGTCAGGTTCAGGACCTTGTTGCCCTTGGTGCGTTCCTCGGCGATCTGGAGTTCGTTCACCACACTGCGCCACATCCGCGGCTGCCGGCCGGCCCACCGGATGCGCACGCCGAGTTCGTCCAGCTCGTCGACCCTGCGGTGGATCACGTCGCGGTTGAAGTTCATCAGGAAGCGCACCTCGTCTGGGCTGCGCTTCCAGTTCTCGGTCGAGAACGCGTACAGCGACAGCCACTGCACACCCAGCTCGATCGCGCCCTTCGCCACGTCCAGCACGACGGCCTCGCCCCGCTTGTGGCCCTCGATCCTGGGCAGCCCGCGCTGGTTGGCCCACCGCCCGTTGCCGTCCATCACGAGGGCGACGTGCTTGGGCACCAGGTCGATCGGGATGTCCGGCGGCCGGGCCCCCGTCGGATGCGGGTCGGGTGGCCGCACCGGGGTGGTCCTGGCGGTCGCGGTCCGGTTGCGCCGCGAAGGCAGCATGGGGCGGGATCCTCCTAGAGACGACTGCGGAAACTACGACACCGCTGGTGGTGAACGCCGCTCGACCAGCGGCAGCGAGCGCAACTGGCGTTCCAGGTGCCACTGCAACAATGCCGCCACCAGGCCGCTGGCCTCACGGCGGGCCGACTGTCCCGTCGCATCGGCGACCTGCCAGACGCCGTGCAGCAGCGCCGCCAGCAGCACCAGGGTCTCAGCAGCCGGACGGTTCGAGCCGGCAGGCCGGCACCGACCGCACACCGAACCACCGGCCTGCACGTTGAACGCCTGGTGTGGGCCGGGTTCGGCGCACCGGGCGCACTCGTCGACGGCGGGGGCCCAGCCTGCGTAGGCCATCGAGCGCAGCAGGAACGCGTCCAGCACCAGCGACGGGTCGCGCTCGGTGGTGGACAGCGCCCGTAACGCGCCGGCCACCAGCAGGTACAGCCGCATCGCAGGCTCGCCCTCCTCGACGGCCAGCCGGTCGGCGGTCTCCAGCACGGCGCAACCGGCCGTGTAGCGCGGGTAGTCGCCGACCAGGCCGACACCGAACGCGTCCACCGTCTCGACCTGGGTGATGATGTCCAGCGAACGGCCGGTGTAGAACTGCACGTCAACGTGCCCGAACGGCTCCAGTCGGGCGCCGAACCGGGACCTGGTCCGACGCACGCCCTTGGCCACCGCGCGCACCTTGCCGTGCTTGCGGGTGATCAGCGTGACGATCCGGTCGGCCTCGCCCAGCTTGTGCACCCGCAGCACCACCCCGGTGTCGCGGTACAGACTCATACCCCCATCGTCCCATCCACCGGCGACGATTCTTCAGAAGCCGAGCCGACGCAGCTGCTTGGGGTCGCGCTGCCAGTCCTTGGCGACCTTGACGTGCAGGTCGAGGTAGACCTTGGTGCCCAGCAACGCCTCGATCTGCTTGCGCGCCGTTGTGCCGACCTGCTTGAGCCGCTCTCCCCTGGTGCCGAGCACGATGACCTTCTGGCTCTGCCGTTCCACGTACAGCTCGGCGAACACGTCGATCAGGTCGTCGCGGCCCTCGCGCGGCCGCATGTCCTCGACCACCACGGCGATGGAGTGCGGCAGTTCGTCGCGCACACCCTCCAGGGCGGCTTCCCGGACCAGTTCGGCGACCAGCGTCGTCTCCGGCTCGTCGGTCAGCTCACCGTCCGGATAGAGCGCGGGGCCTGCCGGCAGGCGGGCCACCAGCAGGTCCGTCAGGACACCGACCTGGAAGCCGTCGACGGCCGAGACCGGCACGAGTTCGGCGAACTCCAGCAGGCTCTGGAGGGCGAGCAGCTGCTCGCCGATCCGGTCCGGGGACACCAGATCGGTCTTGGTGACGATGCCGAACACCGGGGTGCGGCGGGACAGTTTGCCCAGCTCGTCCGCTATGTAGCGGTCGCCGGGGCCGACCTTCTCGTCGGCCGGCACGCAGAAGCCGACCACGTCGACCTCGGACCACGTCTCCCGAACGAGGTCGTTGAGCCGCTGGCCGAGCAGGGTGCGCGGCCGGTGCAGGCCGGGCGTGTCCACGATCACCAGCTGCGCGTCCGGTCGGTGCACGATGCCGCGGATGGTGTGCCGGGTGGTCTGCGGCTTGTCCGACGTGATCGCCACCTTGCCGCCGACCAGCGCGTTGGTCAGCGTGGACTTGCCGGCATTGGGACGGCCGACAAAACAAGCGAAACCGGAACGGTGCTCGGTCACGACGGGCCGTCCACGGCCACCACGGCGCCCGACGGATCGGCACGGAACACCAGCGCCTTCTGGCCCAGTTCCCGCACCGCCGCAACGGATGCCGTGGACACGTCGGCCGCCGTCGTCACCACGGCCGCGGCCTCGAGACCACTCGCCCCGCTGGCCACGGCAGCCGCGACCGCGGCCTGCAACGCGGTCAACCGCAATGCGGACAACGAGACCGTGCACGCCGAGTAGGTGCGGCCGTCGGTGTCACGTACCGCGGCGCCCTCGGCCGCGCCGGTGCGCGCCCGCGCGGACCGGGCCAGCGTGATGATCTTCTGGTCCTCGGGGTCCAGTTCAGCCACGGTCGTTCGTCCTCTCCGGCAGTTTCACTGTGTCACCTGGGCGGGACGGTTGGGCAACCCGCCTGATCAGCACGGATGTGATCCGCATCCGGCCGCGCCGGTCCTTGCCGCCCTCGGCGCGCAGGCGCAGGCCGGCGATCTCGGCCTCCGCGCCCGGCAGCGGCACCCGGCCCAGTCGCTGCGCCAGCAGGCCGCCGACCGTCTCCACGTCGTCGTCGTCCAGCTCGACATCGAACAACTCGCCCAGATCCTCGGTGGTCAGCCGGGAGCTGACCCGGATCGTGCCATCGTCCAGGTGCTCGATCGGCGGGCGATCGTCGGTGTCGGACTCGTCGGTGATCTCACCGACGATCTCCTCCAGGATGTCCTCGATGGTCACCAGGCCCGCGGTGCCGCCGTACTCGTCGATCACGATCACCAGGTGGATGCGGTCCCGTTGCAGTTCCTTGAGCAGCTCGTCCAGCCGCTTGGTGTCCGGGATGAACGACGCGGTGCCCATGAGCTCGCCGACGGTGCGGCCGTTGGTGTCGTCCGCGTCGAGGGTGCAGCGCACCAGATCCTTCAGGTTCACCACGCCGACCACGTCGTCGACGCTCTCGTCCACCACCGGCAGCCGGGTGAAACCGGTACGCAGCGACAGGGCCAGGGCCTGCCGGACCGACTTGGTCCGCTCGATCCACACGATCTCGGTACGCGGCACCATCACCTCGCGGGCGATGGTGTCGCCCAACTCGAACACCGAGTGGATCATCTCGCGCTCGCCCTCGTCCACGACCCCGCGCTCGCCGGCCAGGTCGACCAGTTCGCGCAGCTCGACTTCTGAGGAGAACGGGCCGTAGCGGAAACCGCGGCCGGGGGTGATCATGTTGCCGATCATGATCAGCAACCGGGACAACGGACCGAGGACGACGCCCAGCACCCGCACCGGGCCCGCCGCGATCAGCCCGACCGCGTAGGGATGCTGCCGGCCGACGGTGCGCGGGCCCACGCCGATCAGCACGTACGACACGACGACCATGCTGACCGACGCCACCAGCACCGCCAGCCAGCCGGGGCTGAGGTCCCGCAGGCACACGGCGGTGACCAGCACGGTAGCGGTCAGCTCGCACGTCAGCCGGAGCAACAGCAGCAGGTTGATGTGCCGCGGCCGGTCGGCGACCACGGTGGCCAGCATCCGCGCGCCAGGCCGACCCTGCCGTGCCAGCTCCTCGACCCTGGCCACGGACAGCGTGCCCAGCGCCGCGTCCGCGCAGCCGAACGCGCCGGCCGCCAGCACCCCGAGCAGTGCCAGGACCAGCAGGAACGCCGTATTGGTGCCCGCCACGGCCGACTACTCCCGGCCGGC
>DASXXM010000591.1:0-12712 GCA_036503065.1 Pseudonocardiaceae bacterium
GCCCTCCTCCGAGGTGAACCATTCGTAGGCGTCGAGGATGTTCTCCGCGTGGTCGTAGTCGGCCTGATTCGGGCTGAAGACCTCGTTGCACACGTCGACCTGGCCGGGGTTGAGGACCCATTTGCCGTCGAAGCCGAGGGCGGCGGCGCGGCCTGCCACGCGACGGAAGCCGTCCACATCCCGGATCTGCAGGTACGGGCCGTCGATGGCCTGCTTGTCGTAGGCCCTGGCGGCCATCAGGATCCGCATCAGGATGTAGTGGTACGCGTCGCCCACGTCGTAACCGGGGGGCTGTTCGCCGACGACAAGCGATTTCATGTTGATGCTGGCCATGAAGTCGGCGGGGCCGAAGATGATCGTTTCCACCCGCGGGGACGCCTGCGCGATCGCGTCGACCTCGATCAGGCCCCTCGCGTTCTCGATCTGGGCCTCGATGCCGATTCGGCCGACCTCGTAGCCCATGGTCTTCTCCACCTGCGTCAGCAGCAGGTCCAGCGCGGTCACCTGCTCGGCACTCTGCACCTTCGGCAGCATGACGCAGTCCAGGTTGGCGCCCGCGCCCTCGACGACCTCGACGACGTCGCGGTAGGTCCACTCGGTGGTCCAGTCGTTGACCCGCACCACGCGGATGCGGTCACCCCAACCGCCCTCGTTCAGCGCCGCCACGATGTTCTTTCGGGCGCCCGGTTTCGCCAGCGGCGCGACGGCGTCCTCAAGGTCAAGGAAGACCTGGTCCACGTTCTGGGTCCTGGCCTTCTCCAGGAACCGCGGGTTGCTGCCGGGCACCGCGAGGCACGAGCGGCGCGGACGAAGGCGATCGACCACGGGGGGACCTCCAGAGCGGCGACATACTGACCAGTAACCGGATATCGCGAATCGTGGCATGCCCGGCGCCGGTGCGCTATTCGCCTGAGTCGCCTTTCACAGTGACCGTGACACTGGCTCGCTCCGCTCGCGCGGCTCGGCCGCCGCACGGCGACGGCGATGTCGGTTCGGGTGAAACAGGCCACTAACCTCACCCTCATGGCACCCGCGAACAGGGTTTTCGTCGCCCAACTTGCCGGACTCCCGGTCTTCGGGCCCGACGGCGAGTCGGTCGGCCGCGTGCGGGACATCGTGGCCGGCCTCCGCACCGACCGGCAGCCGCCGCGTGCGCTGGGCATCGTGATCGAGGTGCTGTCGCGACGGCGGATCTTCGTGCCCATGCTGCGGGTCACCTCGATCGAGCCGAACGCGGTCACCCTGGCCACCGGTCGGGTGAACCTGCGCCGGTTCAGCCAGCGGCCCAACGAGATCCTCGTGGTCGGGCAACTGCTGGACGTCCGGGTGCGCTTCGCCGCGAGCAACGGCGCGGACGAGGTGACCGCCGTGGTGATCGACGCCGCGATCGAGCAGACGCGCACCCGCGACTGGCTGCTCACCAAACTCGCCGTGCAGGAACGAAGTCGGCTGCTCGCCAGGCGCGGGTCGCTGCGCGTGCTGGCCTGGGAGGACGCCGCAGGCCTCGGCCTGCCCGACCTGTCCGCGCAGCCGCAGGGCGCGCACCAACTGCTGGCCGTGTTCGAGGGCATGCGCCCGGCCGACGTGGCCAGCGCCATGCTGGACCTGCCGCAGAAACGCCGCTACGAGGTGGCCGACGCGCTGGACGACGAGCGACTGGCCGACGTCATCGAGGAACTGCCGGAGGACGACCAGAAGGAACTGCTCGGCCACCTTGGCGACGAGCGGGCGGCCGACGTGCTGGAGGCGATGAACCCGGACGACGCGGCCGACCTGCTGGCCGAACTGCCCGAACCGGACCAGGAACGGCTGCTGGCGCTGATGGAGCCGGAGGAGTCGGCCCCGGTCAAGCGGCTGCTGCAGTACTCGTTCGACACGGCGGGCGGCCTGATGACACCCGAACCGGTGATCGTGTCACCGGACGCGACCATCGCCGAAGCGCTGGCGCGGGTGCGCAACGCCGATCTCGCGGTGGCGCTGTCCAGCATGGTCTTCGTCTGCCGGCCGCCGACGGCCACGCCGACCGGCCGCTACCTGGGCTGCGTGCACATCCAGCGGCTGCTGCGCGAACCCCCGTCCGACCTGGTGGCCGGGGTGCTGGACACCGACCTGGCTCGACTGTCCCCGACCGATCAGCTGGCCGACGTGACCCGCTACTTCGCCGCGTACAACCTGGTGTGCGCGCCGGTGGTGGACGACCAGGACCACCTGCTCGGCGCGGTCACCGTGGATGACGTGATCGACCATCTGCTGCCGGAGAACTGGCGGGAGAGCGGCCGCCACCGGGACGACGGCGACACTGCCCAGGCGACGGACCGTCAGACAAGAGGACGTCGGGAGGCGAACCATGCCTGAGCTGAGCACCACACGCCGCCGGTTGGACCAGCCCCGCCGACCGCGCCGGCTGACCATGGAAGTGGACCGGGACGCGTTCGGCCGGTTCTCCGAACGGCTGGCCCGATTCATGGGCACCGGCACGTTCCTGTTCTGGCAGTCGATGTTCGTCGTCGTGTGGATCGCGCTGAACCTGGCGGCCGCATCGCTGCGCTGGGATCCGTACCCGTTCATCCTGCTGAACCTGGCGTTCTCCACCCAGGCCGCCTACGCGGCGCCGCTGATCCTGTTGGCGCAGAACAGACAGGACGACCGAGACCGAATCTCGTTGGAGGAGGACCGGTCGCGGGCGGCACAGACCAAGGCGGACACCGAGTTCCTGGCCAGAGAACTGGCCTCACTGCGACTGGCGATCGGCGAGATCGCGACCCGCGACTACCTGCGAGGCGAACTGGACCGCCTGCGGCACGAACTGGTGGACGAGGTGAAGCCGCGCAAACGCAAGGGCAGCAAGCCGGACGCGGAAACCGTACGCGACTCACCGGCCTGGGACGACGAACCGGAGCGCCTGCCCCGCCCGTAACAGGTCGCTACCAGGGCTCGGCCTGCGGCGCAGGCTCGGCGTCCGCCAGGCGTTCGCAGGTCCGCCCGAAGGCGGCGAGCTCGGTCTCGTCCAACGGTGCCGCGAAATGCCGCACCACGCCGGTCAGGTGCGTGCCGGTGGCGCCCTTGAGCCGTTCGAAGCCCTGCTGGGTCAGGATGGCGACCACGCCACGGCCGTCCGAGTCGACTCGAGCCCGTGCCACGAGGCCGCCCTTCTCGAGCCGGTCGACGAGGCGGGTGACACCGGATCGGGAGAGCAGGACCGCGTCCGCCAGCTCCGTCATCCGTAACCGCTGGCCGGGTGCTTCCGCGAGTTGCACGAGGACGTCGTAGGACGCCAACGACAGCCGCTGCTCGGCCAACAACTCCGATTCCAGCATGCGGGTGATGTGGGCATGGGCGCGTAGGAACGAACGCCACACGTCAAGTTCGGTGCGGCTCAACAGGCGAGTACCCGGGCGAGGCACAGATCGATGTTACGGACCGCGTCCAGCAACCCGCACCGCGGCCCGGAAAATACCCCCAATCGGCCAGACATCCCGACGCCAACGGGAGGACGAAGCCACCGGCCGTAACATGGCGGTGTGGTGACCACCAGCCAGACCACTCAGCAGGGGCCCAGCGTCGCGCAGGTGCGCGCCGCCCTGGCCACCGTGCAGGACCCGGAGATTCACCGCCCGATCACCGATCTGGGCATGGTGAAGGACGTCTCGATACAACCCGACGGCTCCGTGGACGTCGCGATCTACCTGACCGTGGCCGGCTGCCCGTTGCGGGAGAAGATCACGGCCGACACGACGGCCGCGGTGAGCGCCGTGCCCGGCGTGCACGGGGTGCGGGTCACGCTGGACGTGATGAACGACGAGCAGCGCACCGAGATGCGCCGGTCGTTGCGCGGGGACGCCACGGAACCGGTCATCCCGTTCGCCCAGCCGGGATCGCTGACCAGGGTGTACTGCGTGGCGTCCGGCAAGGGTGGGGTCGGCAAGTCCAGCGTCACGGTGAACCTCGCGGTGGCGATGGCCGCGCGCGGCCTGTCCGTCGGCGTCGTGGACGCGGACATCTACGGGCACTCGATCCCGCGGATGCTCGGCTCGACCGCCAAGCCGACCAAGGTCGAGACGATGATCATGCCGCCGCAGGCGCACGGTGTGAAGATGATCTCGATCGGCATGTTCAAGCCGGGCAACGCGCCGGTCGTGTGGCGTGGCCCGATGCTGCACCGCGCGTTGCAGCAGTTCCTCGCCGACGTGTTCTGGGGCGAGCTGGACGTGCTGCTGCTCGACCTGCCGCCGGGCACCGGCGACATGGCGATCTCAGTGGCCCAACTGGTCCCGAACGCGGAGATCCTGGTGGTCACGACCCCGCAGCTGGCCGCGGCCGAGGTGGCGGAGCGGGCCGGCGCGATCGCGTTGCAGACCCGGCAACGCCTGGCCGGCGTGGTGGAGAACATGTCCTGGCTGGAACTGCCCGACGGCAGCCGGATGGATGTGTTCGGCGCGGGCGGCGGCCAGACCGTGGCCGACTCGCTGACCAGGTCGGTCGGCGCGCCGGTGCCACTGCTCGGCCAGGTGCCGCTGGACCCACGCGTGCGCGAGGCCGGTGACGCGGGCGAGCCGATCGTGCTGGCCCAGCCGGACGCGCCGGCCGCCGTGGTGCTGCGGGAGATCGCGACGACGCTGTCGACCCGGTCGCGTGGCCTGGCCGGCCGGCTGTTGTCGGTCAGCCCGACCGGCCGCTGACCGGCCGTGGCCCGCTGAAACCGTTGCGGGACCACGAATCCGACGCGGTCAGGTGGCGTCGGAGTCGAACGGGGGGCGCTCCCCCGGCGCCAGCGGGCGCTGCTCGACCGGGCTGGTCGGCGCGGGGAAGCCGTTGGGCTTGATGCCGTTGCCGCCGTTGAGACTGGGCAGGTCGATCTTCAGGTCGTCGCGGGGGTCGTAGCCACCGGTCGCGTCCAGCAGTTGCTTCCTGAGCGCGCGCTTCGGATCGAAGTTGCGCAGGGCCTTCAGGTCCTCGAGCGGCTTGCGCAGGTCGTCGAACTCGGGCCCCAACTCGGAGCGGAGCTGTTCGCGCGCGCCGGACGCGTACTCCCGCACCTGCCGCACGGTCTTACCGAGCCACGACGCGGCGCCGGGCAGTCGCTCCGGGCCGAGAATGAACAGGCCCGCGATGATCAGGACCAGGAACTCGCCCCAACTGATGTCGAACATCGCGCGGCACCTCCGGCAGGCAGGCCAATTGCGTTCAGACTATCGGGTCAGTCCGACTGTAGGGTCACCTGAACGCTGTGCCGTTGGCCCTGGCGGGCGAACACGACGGTGACCGCCTGCCCCGGGTCGTGATCCAGTACGGCCACCTGGAGCTCGGTCGAGCTGCCGATCGGCCGATTGTCGAACGACGTGATCACGTCGCCCACCGCGAGCCCGGCCCCTGCCCCGGCGCCACCGTTGGTGACGTTGACGACCTGGGCGCCCTCGGACGTGGTCGCGGACACCGACCGGGTGTTCACGCCGAGATTGGCGTGTTTGACCGAGCCGGTCCGGATCAGCTGCTGCGCGATCTTCTTGGCCTGGTCGATCGGGATCGCGAAGCCGAGGCCGATACTGCCGCCACCACCAGTGTCCGAGCTGCCGAAAGTCTGGATCGCGGAGTTCACGCCGACCAGCGCGCCGGACGCGTCCACGAGCGCGCCGCCCGAGTTGCCGGGGTTGATCGCGGCGTCGGTCTGGATCGCGTCGTAGACCACGGTGGGGCCGCCTGCCTCACCCTGCGCGGTCACCGGGCGATGCAGCGCGCTCACGATGCCGGACGTGACGGTGCCGGCGAGGCCGAGCGGGGAGCCGATCGCGATCACCGTGTCGCCCGGCTCCAGCTTGTTCGACGTGCCGGGCTGCAGGACGGTCAAATTCGTCGCGTTGACTTTCAACACAGCGAGGTCGGTCACCTGGTCGCGGCCCACGATGGCCGCCGGCACCCGCGCGCCCGAGCTGAACACGGCGGTGATCTGCCCGCCCGCGCCCTGCGCCGCGATGGACACCACGTGGTTGTTGGTGAGGATGTAGCCCTTGGGATCGATCACCACGCCGGACCCGACGTCCCCGCTGCTGCCGGCCTGCACCTCGAGGGACACCACTGCGGGCGCGACCCGCTGCACGATGCCGGCCACCGAGTTCGGCGCCCGTTGCACGCCCTGGTCGACCTGGGCGATCGTGGCACCGGCATCGGTCAGCGAACTGCCCGCGGTGCCGACGGCCCAGCCCGCGACGCCACCGGCCGCGCCGACCAGCAGCGCGCACGCCAGCAGGATCAGCAACGCCCTCGGCTTGACCCGCCGGCCGAACAGCAGTTCCGGCAGGCTCAACAGCGCGCCGGCCGGCCTGCGCGCGCCCTTGTCGTCGGCGACCGGGTCCACGGCGGGCGGGCCGAGCATGGCGCCGGCACCGGGATCACGCCACGGGTCGCGTCCGTCCGTGTCGTCCCAGTACGCCGCCGGCTCACCCGCGGTCGCGTCCTCGGCGCCGGGCGCGCGCTGCAACCGGGCGTCCGGCGTGTCGGCGGGCCGGCCGAACGCGGTCGAGAGCGCCTCCGGCGGCGGCGCGGCCAGCCGTACCGAGCCGTTGACGGCCGGACCACCGGTCGGCCGGGGCGCGAACGCGCTGGGCACACCGGACGGCCGGCCGAACACCGCGGCCTGCCCCGGATCGACGGCGGGCCGGTCCAACGGACGCGGACCGAGCCGGGGCCGGCTCTCGTCGGAACCGGGGCCGGTGTTGGGTTGGTCGTTCATTTCTCCCCGCGTGGAGTTGCCGTAGCGCCGTGCCAGGACATCAGCGTAAGCCTGCCGCAACCACGGTGAAGTGTGCGTAGCACAGCCGGTAACCGGGCCGAGCAACCAAACGAGCCAACCGAAACGGGCCGCGAAACGTGCTCAGCGGGCCTGGGCGCGGGCGAAGGGCGACGACGAGTACAGCGCGCTCGAGTCCTTGGGGCGCACGCCGCCGAGCGGCGCGGAGAAGTTGGCCTGGAGCACCGGGTCGCTGCCGCTGACCGTGGCGCCGTCGCCGTGCACGGGATCGGTGGGTCGCTGGCCGGACGCGTTGAGCACGTGCGGGCCGACCATGGCCAGCGCGCCGAGCACCAGGCCCGCGGCGACCACGCCTGCGCCCTGCACGGCCCGACGACTCGCAGGCCCGGCGCGCAGCACGCTGGTGCCGCTGCCGAGCGGCTGGGACGAGCCGAGTACCGGTCCGGAACCGAACGCGTTCACCCGATCGGGGCGCTGTACCGCGACAAGTTCACCCTCGGGGGTGACCGCGAGACGGTCCACGTCGTCGGGCAGGTCGGCGTCGGTGGGGATGTTGCGCAGCGCGGCCAGCAGGCCGGCCGGCATCCGCGGCGCCTCAGCGGCCTGGACCGCGGCCCTGGCCTGGCGCTGCACGGTGGTTTCCGCGGCACAGATGGGGCACCGGGCGATGTGCGCGGCGGCACGATCGTGCGCGACCATGCTGAGCTCGCCGTCGACGAAGGCGACCACCACGTCCGGAAGCAGATGAGCCTCGGGGAGTGCGGAGATCGTCCAAGCGCGCTGCTCACGCTCACTCATCAGAACTGCGCCTCCGCGGAAGACATCCATTGGCTGCCGGCAGGCTTCGCCGCTGTGACCCACACTACGCCAACGGTCATTCGGCACCCTGCTCAGCAAGGGTACGACGCTGTTCAAGGGCCAGTCGCAACGCCTGGCGGCCACGGTGGATGCGGCTGCGCACGGTGCCCAGCTTCACGCCGAGCGTGGCGCCGATCTCCTCATAGGACAGGCCCTCGACGTCACACAGCACCACGGCGGCCCGGAACTCCGGGGCCAGGTCGTCGAGCGCGGCCTGCAGGTCCGGGTCCAGGTGGGTGCGGGCGTAGACCTCCTCGGGACTGAGGTCCTTGCCGGCCACCCGGTCGGTGTCGTCGGGCAGGCCGCCCATGCGCAGGCGGGAGCGACGGCGGACCATGTCCAGGAAGATGTTGGTGGTGATGCGGTGCAGCCAGCCCTCGAAGGTGACGGGCTGGTAGTTCGACAGGGACTTGAACACCCGGATGAACGTCTCCTGGGTGATGTCCTCCGCGTCGTGCTGGTTGCCCGCCAACCGGTAGGCCAGCCGGTAGACCCGGTCGCCGTGCAGGCGGACGATGTCATCCCAGGTGGGCGGCGCCCAACCGACCATGTCCTCGCCGGACATGATCGGAACCTGTGCGTTCGGCCCAGTACCCGCGTAACGGGCTGGAGCGCTCCCTGACGTACGCATCGGCGGGTCGGCACCTCCACGGGCTTGCTAGCCCTTCGCAGCATCCAACGTCGATCCAACGCGCCGTGTTCCCGCGCCGGCCCCTTCTTTTGTGCTCGATCTGCCGGACGAGCACCGGCCGAGCACCTGACGCCATCACCGTCGATATTCGCCCGTCTCGGTGAGGCGAGGGTGTGAGATGGCTGAGAGTGACCTGAGAATCCGAAGCCGCCCGAATCCGACCGGAATTACCGAATCGGTTCGGTCCGTTGGGCCGTTCGCGCGGGCACCGTTGGGCAACAACCCGGCGCGTTCACCCGTTTTCCGTACAACACGGCGCTAACCTGCTGCCTTGTGACGCCCGACGAGCGCACCACGCCCGCCGCCGGCCGGCCGGCGGCGGGATACGGCCTCCTCGACGGGTACCTCGCCGAGGACGAGGTGCTCGCCGCCGCTCGGACGTGGGCCGCCGACCTGGGCTGTGGCGCGATCGGCAACGCGGCCGGTGCCGCGCTGCGGTTCCTGGCGGCAACGTTGCAGGCCAGGGCGGTCGTCGAGGTCGGCACCGGGGCCGGGGTGAGCGGGCTGTGCCTGCTGGCCGGCATGGTGCCCGACGGCGTGCTCACGTCCATCGACATCGAACCGGAGCACCAGCGTGCCGCCCGGCGTGCGTTCACCGCGGCCGGCGCCTCGGCGAGCCGGATGCGGTTGATCATGGGCCAGGCCCTGGACGTGCTGCCCAGGCTGACCGACGGCGGCTACGACCTGGTGTTCTTCGACGCGGCGAAGAACGAGTACCCGAAGTTCCACGCGCAGGGTGTTCGGCTGCTGCGGCCGGGTGGTGTGATCGTGTTCACCGACGTGCTGAGCACCGACGCCGGCCGGCGCGACCAGGAGACCATCGCGCTGCGCGAGGTCGCCAAGGCGGTGCGCGATGACGACCGACTGGTGCCGGCCCTGCTCCCGGTCGACGGCGGCCTGCTGGTCGCGGCCAAGAAGGTCACCCGGCCCTGACCGGCGCGAGCCCGCGCAGCACCAGGCCGATGGCGACGACGGCCAGCATCAGCGCCCCCGTGTACCAGGTCACGCCTGCCCAGCCACCCGCGCCGAACGCGAGCCCACCGAGCGAGCCGCCCACGCTGGACCCCAGGTAGAAGGCACACAGGTAGACGGCGGAGCCCTGCACCCGCAACGCCGCCGACCGGGCGCCGACCCAGCCGCTCACCATGGCATGCACCGCGAAGAACCCGCTGGTCAGCACGATCAGGCCGATGACGATCGTGGCCAGGTCGCCCGGCCGCAGCAACACGACGCCGGCCAGCATGACGACCGCCGCGGGCCACACCAGCCGCTGCCGGCCGAAGCGGTCCGCGAGCCGTCCGGCGACGGTGGAGGAGAACGAACCGGCCAGATACACGACGAACACGAGGCCGACGATCGAGGCCGGCAGGTCGAACGGCGGCCGGAGCAGCCGGAAACCGAGGTAGTTGTAGACGGTGACCAGGGTGCTCGTCGACAGCACGCCGACGGCGAACAGCAACGGCAGGCCGGTATCGGTGAAGGTGTGGCCGATCGAGCCGGCCAGGGCGCGCGGTCGCATCGGCCGCGGCCGGAAATGGGCCGATGGCAGGACGGCCCACCGGAACAGGATGGAACAGGCCAGCGCCACCAGTCCGATCACGGCCAGTGCCCAGCGCCAGCCGGCCAGGTCACCCAACAGTGCGGCCAGCAGGCGGCCCGCCATGCCGCCGATGCCGTTGCCGGCCACGAACAGTCCCATACTCCGGCCCAGTGAGCCTCGATCCAGTTCTTCGGCCAGGTAGGACATGGCAACGGCCTGCAGGCCGGCCAGCGCAAGGCCCTGCAGGCCCCGGAGCACGAGAAGCACGGTGAAGTCGGGACTGGCCGCGGCCAGGATGCCCAGGATGGCCGACGTGAACAGCGCCGCCGTCATCACGCGGGTCCGGCCCAGTGCTTCGGACAGCACGGTGAGCGGGATCACGCCGACGGCGAGTGCCGCGGTCGAGACCGACACGGCCAGGCTGGCCGCGGCCGGGGTCAGTTGCCACTGCACGGCGAGGGCGGGCAGCAGCGCCTGGACGCAGTAGAGGGTGGTGAAGGTCGCCAGGCCGGCGGCGAACATGGCCAGGCTGATCCGTCGGAAGGCAGGCGTTCCGCCGACGTGGCCGGATGGGACTTGCAGGTCAGCGGCCATGTTGTCGAGCGTAGGATCGGGATATCGATCCGTCCAATACGTCTTTGTCGGTGATCTGATTCGTAGGTGAATTGAATGACGACACACGAGGACCTGGCCACCACGCTCGCCCCACGACTGGCCCTGCTGCGCGCCGTCGCCGAAGAAGGACACCTGACGAGGGCCGCGCAACGACTGGGCATTCCGCAGCCGACCGCGAGCCGCTGGCTGGCCGCACTGGCCGACGAGATCGGCGCACCGGTTATCACCAAGAACGGCCGGGGCATCCAACTGACCCGAATCGGCGGCTACCTGGCCGATGCCGCCACGCAGGCGCTCACCGTGTTGGAAACCGGTTGCCGGCAGGTCGCCGAGCAGGCCGACCCGGAACGTGGCCAGGTCGTCCTCGGATTCCTGCACACCATGGGTGAATCCCGCGTGCCGGGCCTGCTGCGCGCATTCAAAGCCGACCACCCGAACGTGCGGTTCACCCTCCGTCAGGGCGCGCACGAGGACACCGTCGACTGGGTGCGCACGGGTGCCGCGGACGTCGCGCTCACCTCTCCCCTGCCCGACGACCGGGCGCTCAACACCGTTCGGATCGCGGCACAGGAACTGGTGCTGACCGTCCCAACAGGACACCGAATCGCCGGCAGGCGGCGGGCGCGACTGTCCGAACTGGCCGATGAGCCGTTCGTCGGGCTGAAGCCGGGCTACGGCCTGCGCCGCATCACCGACGACCTGTGCGCCGCCGCCGGGTTCCGGCCGGAACTGGCGTTCCAGGGCGAGGAGTGCGACACCCTCAGGGGGCTCGTCGCGGCGGGACTCGGTGTGGCCGTGCTGCCGGCCGCGGAACACGAACTGTCCGACGGCACGGTGGAGTTGTCCCTCACACCGGTGGCCAACCGCCAGATCGGCCTGGTGTGGTCGGCCGAGCACGCGCTCGCGCCTGCCGCCGTGGTGTTCCGGGACTTCGTGCTGGGTGGGGTTGCGTAACAGTTCGGTGGACTGTGTCTAAATGTGTAGAGCAGTGCCGTTTTGGTCAACTGTCGGGATTGTCGGCGCCCACCGGTACCATCCTGGGCGATGACCACCATGATCCAGGCCTACCGGTTCGCGCTGGACCCCAGCCCCGAGCAGGACGGGGTACTGCGGTCGCACTGCGGTGCGCAGCGCTACGCGTTCAACTGGGGACTGGCTCTGGTCAAGGCCAACCTGGGCCAGCGCGAAGCCGAACGCTCCTACGGCATCCCGGACCCGGAGCTGACCCCGCCAACCAACTGGTCGGCCTACAGCCTGCGCAAGACCTGGAACCAGACCAAGGATCAGACCGCGCCATGGTGGCCGGAGAACTCCAAGGAGGCATACTCGTCGGGGTTGGCGAACCTGGCCACCGCGCTGGGCAACTGGAACTCCTCCAAGGCCGGCACAAGACGCGGCCCGAAGATCCAATTCCCGCGGTTCAAAGGGAAACACCGGACGCTGTCATGCCGGTTCACCACCGGTGGCTTCGGCTTGGCCGACACCGACCGGCGGCACGTGAAGCTGCCCCGGATCGGTGTAGTGCGCACCCACGAGTCCACCCGCAAGCTGGCTCGGCATGTCGAACGCGGCACCGCACGCATCCGCTCGGCCACCCTCACCCACCGGCAGGGCCGCTGGTTCGTGTCGTTCTCCGTGGACATCACCCACGTTGATCCGCCACCCCTCCGACCGGACACGGTGGTGGGTGTGGACCTGGGGATCAAGTCCCTGGCCGTGGTCTCGACCGGGGAGATAGTGCCGAACCCGAAACACCTCGAACACGCCCAGCGGGAGCTGCGGCGTCTGCAACGCAGGGCTGCCCGCCGTAGGGGACCCGACCGGCGCACCCGACAGCAGCCTTCCCAGCGGTGGCGCCGGACTCAGGCGCGGATCACCCGCCTGCACACGGCGGTGGCCAATGCCCGCCATGACGGGCTACACAAGCTCACCACCCGGCTGGCCGCCACCCACGGGACGATCGTGCTGGAAGACCTCCACGTCGCTGCGATGCTCAAAAACCGGTGTCTTGCCCGGCATATCGCCGGGGTCGGCTGGGGTGAGCTGCGCCGCGAGATCGACTACAAAACCCGCCGGCACGGCGGTCGTCTAGTGGTCGCAGACCGGTGGTATCCCTCGTCCAAGACCTGCTCGAACTGCCACACAGTGAAAGCCAAACTGCGGCTGTCCGAGCGGATGTTTCACTGCGACCAGTGCGGTTTCACGCTGGATCGTGATCTCAACGCCGCCCGTAACCTCGCGGCGTTGGTGTCCTCCCACAGTT
>DASXXM010000592.1:0-6798 GCA_036503065.1 Pseudonocardiaceae bacterium
CGGGCCCTGTTCCGGCCCAAGGCCGAGGGGGCCGACAACATCCCGCCCACCGGCGGTGTCGTGCTGGCCAGCAACCATCTCGCGGTCGCCGACTCGTTCTTCCTGCCGCTGGTGGTGGCCCGCCGGGTGACGTTCCTCGCCAAGCGCGAGTACTTCACCGGAACGGGACTCAAGGGCCGACTGAAGCGATGGTTCTTCTCCGGTGTCGGCCAGGTGCCGATCGACCGGTCCAGCGGTGCCGCCGCGCAGGCGGCCCTGGACACCGGGGTCCGGCTGCTGACCGAGGGCTCGATGCTGGGCATCTACCCCGAGGGCACCCGCTCGCCGGACGGCCGCCTCTACAAGGGCAAGACCGGCCTGGCCCGGATGGTGCTCCAGTCCAGGGTGCCGGTGGTGCCGGTCGCGATGGTGGGCACGGACAAGGTCAACCCGATCGGGTCGAAGATGTGGCGGCTGCGCCCGATCCGGATCAAGATCGGCCAGCCGCTGGACTTCTCCCGCTACGACGGGCTGGCCGGCGACCGGTTCGTGGAACGGTCGATCACCGACGAGATCATGTACGCCCTGATGGAACTCTCCGGCCAGGAGTACGTGGACGTGTACGCCGCGAAGGTCAAGGAGGACCTCGACAAGGCGAACCTCCCGCCGGACGCGGTGGACAAGGTCATGCCGCGCCAGGCCGCCGACGTGGAGACCGGCCGCGTGCCGGAGACCAGGGCGGGCTGATCGGCGGCGACCGATACTGTCCGGTAGTGCGGTACTTCTACGACTGCGAGTTCATCGAGGACGGCCTGACGATCGATCTCGTGTCGATCGGCGTCGTCGACGAGGAGGGCCGCGAGTTCTACGCCGTGTCCACCGAGTTCGACCCGGGCCGGGCCGGCACCTGGGTGCGGCAGCACGTGTTGCCCAAACTGCCACCCCCGGGTGACACGGCATGGCGGTCGAGGGCCAGGATCAGGCAGGACCTGATGGCCTTTCTCGGGGTGAACGAATCCGACCGGTGTGAGTTGGAGCTGTGGGCGTGGATCGCCGCGTACGACCATGTCGCGCTGGCCCAGTTGTGGGGCGCGATGCCGGCGTTGCCAAGGGCGCTGCCCCGGTTCACCAGGGACCTGCGGCAGCGCTGGGAGGACGTGGGACGGCCGAGGTTGCCGCAGGCTCCGTCGGACGCGCACGACGCGCTCGCCGACGCGCGGCACAACCTCGTCCGGTGGCAGGTGATCGAGGCGGAGCGCCGCAGACTCGGCTTCCCGGCCACGTGACCGGGACCAGGCAGAACGGTCCAGACCATGAGCGCGGACGCGGGTCGCGGCGAGGGTTGCTGCACCGATCCAGTTCATGACACCCTCTGCGGTGCCGACAGGATGCCGGCGCCGTGCCGGCCGAATGAGGAGCGAATGACATGCGTATCGGTGTGCTCACCGGCGGTGGTGACTGCCCAGGCCTGAACGCGGTGATCCGCGCGGTCACCCGCAAGGGGATCGAGGCACACGGCTGGGAGGTGCTCGGCTTCCGCAACGGATGGCAGGGCCCGCTGGAAGGACTGACCCGCCCGATCGGACTGGACGACGTCGAGGACATCCTGGCGCGCGGCGGGACGATTCTCGGCTCGTCGCGGACCAACCCGTTCAAGGTGGACGGCGGCGTGGACCGCATCCGCAAGGTGCTCGCGGACAACGGCGTCGACGCCCTGGTCGCCATCGGCGGCGAGGACACCCTCGGTGTCGCGAAGCGCCTGACCGACGAGGGCATCGGCGTCGTCGGCGTGCCCAAGACCATCGACAACGACCTGAACGCCACCGACTACACGTTCGGCTTCGACACCGCGGTCATGATCGCCACCGAGGCGATCGACCGCCTGCGCACCACGGCCGAGTCGCACCACAGGGCACTGGTGGTCGAGGTGATGGGCCGGCACGCTGGCTGGATCGCGCTGCACTCCGGCCTGGCCGGCGGCGCGAACGTGATCCTGGTGCCGGAGCGGCCCTTCGCCCTGGACAAGGTGATCGACTGGGTGCAGAGCCGGTTCGAACGGCAGTTCGCGCCGATCATCGTGGTCGCGGAGGGAGCGATTCCCGAAGGCGGCAACGAGGTGCTGCTGAGCGGCGAGAAGGACGCGTTCGGCCACGTCCAGTTCGGCGGCATCGGCGACTGGCTGGCCCGCGAGATCGCCACCGCGACCGGCAAGGAATCCCGCGCCGTGGTGCTCGGCCACGTACAGCGCGGCGGCACCCCGACCGCCTACGACCGGGTGCTGGCCACACGTTTCGGCCTGCACGCGGTGGACGCGGTGGCGGACAGCGACTTCGGCGTAATGGTCGCGCTGCGCGGCACCGACATCGTCCGAGTGAAGTTGTCCGAAGCGACCGCCGAACTGAAGACCGTACCGGCGGCGCGCTACGAGGAAGCCGAAGTCTTCTTCGGCTGAGCCGAGCCATCCGTCAAGCCGTTTTCCCTGTTGGGACGGTGTCCGGCCCGGCCGGACACCGTCCGCTCACAAGCGGCTCGGAGAGTCAAACGACTGTCCACAGCAGCCGGGGCTATCCACAGCCTCCCGGCGAATGTCCCATTTGGTGCTTGACAAGCGGTACGTTGGAAATGGGACGCCCCCCGTGGAGTGGTGGGGGCCTGGCCTGCGGTGGGGCAGAGCGCCGGTGAAGTCGTGTTTTCGCAGATCAGATGGCTAATCGGCGGACGGGGTCAGTCGGTGAGCGCGCCGAGTACCAGGTAGCTGGCGAACGTGCCCAACCAGTGCTCTGCCGCGTACCCAAAGCCGAACACGTAGCCCCAGCCGGCCTCGCGGTGCACGTCGGCGGCCCGGCGAGCCAGTGCCACGTGCGGATGGCCGTCCGGCAGTGTGTCGGCGATCGCGGCCCAGCACCACGCTCGCGACAGCGCGAGCCCGGCCAGATGGGAGCCGAGCGGGTCGGTCGGGTCGGGCACCGGGATCGGCTCGCGCAGGCTCGTCCAGCGGGGCGTGTCCAGATCCGGCAGGAAGCCGTCGAACCAGGTGGCGAACTCGGCCGGCGTTTGTACCCGGCGCATCAGGTCGGCCTCGATCAGCGCGGGGGAGATGAAGTCGGCCGCGTCCGGCTCGTAGCCGCCGTAGGCCCGATCGGCGCCGAACCAGCGGCGGGCGGTGTCGGTGATCGCGTCGGCCAGTTCGTGGTCCGCGCTCGCTCGTGCCGCGTCGACGATCAGGCCGAGCGCGAAGGCGCTGTTGGCGTGGGTGCCGACCCTCGTCGGGCGGGTCGCGTCGGTCACCCAGGTCAGGCATCGGTCGCGCAGGATCTCGGTCAGCGGCGACAGGTTCTTGGCCCAGCTCGCCGCGGCGGTCGCCGAGTCGTGGGCGGCCCAGCGGCGCAGTTCCGCGTCCAGCACGAGCAGCCACGCCCAGCCGTAGGGGCGTTCCCAGTGCGTGCCGTTCGGGCCGCGGAAGAACTCGGCCTCGGTGGCCGCGCCCTCCACGGTGATCAACCGGTCCAGCACGGCGGCCGCTTCGCCGGTGTCCGGCAGGTCGGGTCGTACCCGCAACAGCCGGACGATCAGCCAGGTCTGGTGCACGCACGAGTGCCAGTCGTACGACCCGGCGAAGACGGGGTGGCGAGTTCGCTGTGGCACGAGGTCCTCGGCCGAGTGAACGAAGTGCGTCCAGTGCACCGGATAGTCACGCTGAACGTTCGCCACCGCAGTGTTCAGTAGACGGTTCGCGTCACTGTCATCCAATCGGGTGGTCACATCGAGTTATCCTGCCGGCTGATCGCCGCCGGCGACAGCGTCTTTAGTACGCCGAATGCACTAATTCGATGGTGATCATGAGAGCACTCGGGAGAATTGTCTCGATTGATGAGAACGGCATCCCTGAGGTCGGGAGGTCAGACGCACCGCCTACCCTTGTTGACGTGAACTGGACCGTCGATTCGACCGACGCTGCTGGGGGCGCATCATGACGAGGCCTGGTTCGGCGACCTGGACCGTCGATGTACCGATGGATGAGCTGCCCGAGCTGCCGCCGCTGCCGCCCGAGCTCCGCAACAAGCTCGACGTCGCACTCACCAAACCCGCGGCGCAGCAACCGAAATGGCCCGACGCCGACCACGTGCGCCGGGTGCGGACCGTGTTGGAGAGCGTGCCGCCGATCACCGTGCCCACCGAGATCGACCGGCTGCGCGCACAACTCGCCGAGGTCGCCAGGGGCGAGGCGTTCCTGTTGCAGGGCGGCGACTGCGCGGAGACGTTCGCCAGCAACACCGAGCCGCACATCCGGGGCAACGTGCGCACGCTGCTGCAGATGGCGGTCGTGCTCACCTACGGCTCCAGCATGCCGGTCGTGAAGGTCGCCCGCATCGCCGGGCAGTACGCGAAGCCGCGCTCGGCCGAACTGGACGCGCTGGGCCTGTCGTCCTACCGCGGCGACATCATCAATTCGCTCACCGCGACGCCAGAGGCCCGCGTGCCGGACCCGTCGCGGATGATCCGGGCGTACGCCAACTCCGGCGCCACCATGAACCTGTTGCGCGCGTTGACCAGTGGCGGCATGGCCGACCTGCACATGGTGCACGACTGGAACAAGGACTTCGTGCTCCGGTCGCCTGCCGGCGAGCGCTACGAGGCGCTGGCCACCGAGATCGACAGGGGCCTGCGGTTCATGTCGGCATGTGGCGTGTCCGACTCCAGCCTGGCCGCCACCGAGATCTTCGCCAGCCACGAGGCGCTGCTGCTGGACTACGAGCGGGCCATGCTGCGGATGGACAACCGCGAGGAGACCGCGCGGCTCTACGACCTGTCCGCACACTTCCTGTGGATCGGCGAGCGGACCCGCCAGTTGGAGGGCGCGCACATCGCGCTGGCGGAACTGCTGGCCAACCCGATCGGCCTCAAGATCGGCCCCACCACCAGCCCGGAGTTGGCCGTGGAGTACGTGGAGCGGCTCAACCCCGCCAACGTGCCCGGTCGGCTCACCCTGGTCAGCCGGATGGGCAACGGCAAGGTCCGCGACACGCTGCCGCCGATCGTGGAGAAGGTCACCGCATCCGGCCACCAGGTGATCTGGCAGTGCGACCCGATGCACGGCAACACGCACGAGTCGTCCACCGGTTACAAGACGAGGCACTTCGACCGCATCGTGGACGAGGTGCAGGGCTTCTTCGAGGTACACCGGAATCTGGGCACCCACCCCGGCGGCATCCACGTCGAGGTAACCGGCGAGGACGTGACCGAGTGCCTCGGCGGCGCACAGGAGATCTCCGACCTCGACCTGCACGGCCGCTACGAGACCGCCTGCGACCCTCGGCTGAACACCCAGCAATCCCTGGAACTGGCGTTCCTGGTGGCGGAGATGCTCCGCTCGTAGCTTGTCAAGCCCTTCGTCCAATTGTGGATAATTTCGCCGGCAATCCACAGATTGCCGGCGAACCACCCAATCGGGGCTTGACAGGTATACGTTTGAAAAGGGCCGAAGCCCCCAGGGTTGGGCGGGGGACTGCCGCGCCCGGCACGTCGCGGTTAGGGAGCCTGTTCGCCTGTCCCAGGGCTGGTCAGTGGCGTTGTCGAGGCCTACGGGTCGCATTTGTCGGCGTTGGCTGCCCCGGTGTGGCGGGCCGGCGTGCGTCCGGCGAGATGTGATGTTGGCGTCGCCACTGGCTCGGCGTCTCGTGGTTCGGCATCCGTCACGGCGCCGACGGCTGACGAAACCAGCCCCGGAAATCGATCCTGAGGGTTGGCGGGCGCAGGGTTCTTCACGGTCAGGCCGGTTTGTGTTCGTCGGCGGTTGGTTCGGTCTGTCGCTGTTCCACATCCGGGCGCGGCAACGGTAGGCAGGTGCAGTTCGCGCCGCCGGTGCATTGCCCGGACAGCCACCACACACACCGGCCACGCACGCGTCGGTTCGTGGACTCGTCGTTCATCGATACCAGGCCTCGATCCGGTAGTCGAAGCGTCACGTTCCGTCCAGGTGACGCGCCGCACGGCCGGCTGTGACGTGGCTTGCTCAAATGGTGGAAACCGGATGCGCGGCGCCCGCATTCGCGCTAACTTAGTTAGCGACGCTAACTGATGGAGGTGACACGTGGCCAGGACGGTCGACGCGCCGACCGCTCCGCGACTCGACCGACAGGT
This sequence comes from Pseudonocardiaceae bacterium, assembly GCA_036503065.1. Taxonomy (GTDB): domain Bacteria; phylum Actinomycetota; class Actinomycetes; order Mycobacteriales; family Pseudonocardiaceae; genus DATEPR01. The sequence goes on from DASXXM010000592.1 coordinate 6,121, forward strand.
GCTGATCGTCTTTCCCGGCTTGATGCTCGGCATGCTGCTGGCCGCGCTGGACCAGACCATTGTCGCCACGTCGCTGCCCACCATCGTGACCGATCTCGGTGGCCTGACCCACCTGTCCTGGGTCGCCACGTCCTACCTGCTGACGTTGTGCGTGTCCACCCCGATCTACGGCAAGCTGGGCGACATCTACGGCCGCAAGCGGCTGTTCCAGGGCGCGATCGTGCTGTTCCTGATCGGCTCTGCCCTGTGCGGGACCGCCCAGTCGATGACCGCGCTGATCGCCTACCGCGCGTTGCAGGGCATCGGCGCGGGCGGCCTGATGGTCAACTCCCAGGCCATCATCGGCGACCTGGTCGCGCCGGCGGAACGCGGCCGCTACCAGGGTTTCATGCAGTCGGTCTTCGCGTTCGCCACGATCGCGGGCCCGCTGCTGGGCGGCGTGCTTACCCAGGACCTGAGTTGGCGCTGGGTGTTCTACGTGAACCTGCCGATCGGCGTCGTGGCGCTCGTCGTGGTGGCCACGCTGAGACTGCCGAGCCGCCCGCGAAACCGGACCCGCATCGACTGGCCCGGCGCGGCCCTGCTGTCCGGCGGCGTGACAGCGGTGATCCTGGTGACCAGTTGGGGCGGCGTCACGTACGCGTGGCTGTCCGCGCCGATCATCGGCCTGTCCGGGGT
>DASXXM010000593.1:0-3868 GCA_036503065.1 Pseudonocardiaceae bacterium
AACAACCAGGACTCCGTGTACGCGGGTCCTCGCCTGCTCGCGGTCGCCGACGGCATGGGCGGTCACGCGGCCGGTGAGATCGCGAGCAAGATCGTGATCGCCGCGCTGGCCCCGTTGGACGACGACGAGCCGAGCGACGACCTGCTCGGGCAGTTGCGCGAGGCGGTCGAGGCCGGCAACGGCGCGATCTCCGAGCTGGTGGCCGGCGACCCTGAGCTCGACGGGATGGGCACCACGCTGACCGCGATCCTGTTCGCGGGCAGCAGGCTGGGCCTGGTCAACATCGGCGACTCGCGCACCTACCTGATGCGCAACGGCACAGTGACGCAGATCACACACGATGACAGCTTCGTGCAGTCGCTGATCGACGAGGGCCGGATCACCGCCGAGGAGGCCAACACGCACCCGCAGCGCTCCCTGCTGCTGCGCGCGCTGACCGGCCACGACTCGATCGAGCCGACGCTGAACCTGCGCGAGGTCCGGCCGGGCGACCGCTATCTGCTGTGCTCCGACGGGCTGTCCGGCGTGATCAGCCACGAGACGCTGACCGAGGCCATGCACATCCGCGACCCGCAGACTTGCGCGGACCGGATGATCGAGCTGGCACTGCGCGGCGGCGGGCCGGACAACGTCACGGTGATCGTCGCGGACGTGGTCGACGTCGACTTCGGCGACGACGCGCCCATCGTGGGCGGCGCGGCCGGCGACGGCAGCGACGAGGGGCCGCCACCGGATTCCCCCGCGTCCAGGGCGCGGGCACTGAACCCGATTCCGCCACCGAAGCAGCGGGTCGGCCCACCGCAGCCCGAGACGCCGCCCAAGCGCAGGCGGACCGTGCTGCGCTGGTCGATCGCGGCGGCGGTGGTGCTGATCCTGTTGGTGGGCGGACTGTTCGCGACGCGGTGGTTCGTGCTCCGGCAGTACTACGTCGCGGTCGCCGACACCGGCGAGATCGGCATCTTCCAGGGCGTGCGCGGCAGTTTCCTCGGTGTGAAGCTGAATCGGGAGATCGAGGGCTCGTGCCCGGTGGCGACGCCGGCCTGCGAGCTGATCACCGTCAACGACCTGAAGCCGGGCGCGCGGTCCACTGTGGAGAACGGCATCATCGGGCTGCAGAACCAGCAGGCCGCCGAGGACGTGATCCGGCGGCTGCGCACCGACCAGGTGCTGCCGGCGTGCGGCAGTGGCTCGACGTCGACCACGACGACACCGCCCACCACGACCCCGGCGGCCACGACGACCCACACGGCGGGGGCCACCACGGCACCGGTCCGCACGGCGCCCCCGATCGGCAACGGTGTCACGCAGACGACGGCACCGACGACCCTGCCGACCGCCGGACCGACCGCGGTGCCGTCCATCCCGAAGTCACCGGTGCCCGGCGTGGACTGCCGGAAGGCCGGTAACTGATGTCGCAGCCGGCCGCCGGCGGGGCGGCGGCACCGCCCGGTGGCGCGCCCTTCGTGCCGCCGGGCGGGACGCCGACCCGACGCGGCACCGAACTGTTCCTGCTCGCGTTCGCCTCAGTTCTGGTGACGGCGGCGCTCGTGCTGGTCGAGGCCAACCAGGAACAGTCGCTGACGATGCAGGTCGTCTACTACGGGGTCGCCTATCTCGCGTTGTTCGGCGCGGCGCACTACGCGGTCCGCCGCTGGACGCCCTATGCCGACCCGCTGATCCTGCCGTGTGTCGCGGTGCTCAACGGCCTCGGTCTGGTGATGATCCACCGGCTGGACCTGGCCGGCGAGCAGCGGATGGCCCAGGGCGGACCGGTGTTCCACGACTCGGCGCCCAAACAGGTGCTGTGGACCACGATCGGACTGCTGTTCTTCGTCGTGGTCCTCGCCGTCCTCAAGGACCACCGCACCCTGGCCCGCTACGGCTACACGCTCGGCCTGGTGGGGCTGGGCCTGCTGCTGTTGCCCGGTGTGCTGCCCGCCAGCCTGTCCCAGGTCAACGGCGCGAAACTGTGGCTGAAGCTGCCGTTCCTGACCATCCAGCCCGGTGAGTTCGCGAAGATCATGCTGATCGTGTTCTTCGCGGCCTTCCTGGTGGCCAAACGAGATCTGTTCATGGCGGCCGGCCGGAAGGTGCTCGGCCTCGAACTGCCCCGGCCGCGTGACCTCGGCCCGCTGCTGCTCGCGCTCGCGGTCGCCGTCGGTGTGCTGGCGCTGGAGAGCGACCTCGGCAACTCGCTGCTGATCTTCGGCGTGGTCCTGGTGATGATCTACATCGCGACCGAGCGGGCGGCCTGGGTGATCATCGGGCTGATCCCGTTCATGGGCGCGTGCTACGTCGCCTACCGGCTGTTCGGGCACGTCCGGATCCGGGTGGCGAACTGGATCAACCCGCTGGCCGACCCGACCGGCAACGGCTACCAGATGGCGCAGTCGCTGTTCGGCCTCGGCACCGGTGGGATCTTCGGCACCGGCCTCGGCGCCGGACGGCCGGACATCGTGCCGGAGGCCAACTCCGACTTCATCCTGTCCTCGATCGGCGAGGAACTGGGCCTGCTGGGCCTGTTCGCGGTGCTGATGCTCTACCTGCTGCTGGCCATGCGCGGCATGCGCAGCGCGCTCGCGGTGCGCGACACGTTCGGCAAGCTGCTCGGCGGCGGCCTCGCGTTCTCGTTGGTGTGGCAGGTGTTCGTGGTCGCGGGCGGGGTCACGAAACTGATCCCGGAGACCGGCCTGACATCGCCGTTCATGTCGGCGGGCGGTTCGTCGCTGCTGGCAAACTACGTGCTGGTGGCGATCCTGCTGCGGATCTCCGACTCGGCCCGCAGGCCCCGGCCGGCCACCGTGAGCCGGCCGATGCACCCGCTGGCGCCGCTGGCCGAGGCGCACACGATCATGGTGGAGCGGCCGTGAACACTCCGCTGCGCCGGGTCAGCCTGGCCATGATGATCATGATCGTGCTGTTGCTCGCCAACGACACGTACGTTCAGGTGATCCAGGCCGTCAGCTACCGCACCAATCCGTACAACTCGCGGGTTCTCGACGACGAGTACTCCCAGCCCCGTGGCGTGATCGTCACCGCGGACGGCCGCACCCTGCTCGCGTCGTCGACGGCCACCAACGACCGCCTGAAGTACCTGCGGGTCTACAGCAACGGCCCGATGTACGCGCCGGTCACCGGCTACTTCTCGTCCACCTACGGCTCGGTGGGCATCGAGAAGGTGGAGAACACCATCCTCGACGGCAGCGACGACCGGCTGTTCGTGCGCAGGCTGTCCGACCTGATCACCGGCAAGGACAACGGCGGCGGCAACGTCGAGCTGACCGTCCAGGCCAAGATCCAGGCCGCCGCCTACAACACCATGGTCCAGGACGGCTTCAGCGGCGCGGCGGTGGCGATCAAGCCGTCCACCGGCGAGATCCTGGCCATGGTGAACACGCCGTCCTACGACCCGAACGCGCTCGCGTCGCACGACACCAAGACGCAGAGCGCCGCGATGAAGGCGAACAACCCGACGTCGGCGAGCTCGCCGCTGATCAACCAGCCGGTCTCCGCCACCTACCAGCCGGGCTCGACGTTCAAGCTGGTCGTGGCGAGTGCCGCGCTGTCCGCGGGCGCCGACCCGAACGCGAACAACCTGCCTGCCCAGTCGACCATCCAGCTACCCGGCACCAACACGACGCTGTCCAACTTCCACGGCGAGACCTGTCCTGGCGGCGTGGACGGCAAGGTGTCCATCACCGACGCGATCGCGCACTCGTGCAACACGGCCTTCGCCACCCTCGCCGCCCAGCTCGGCCCCGGCGCGATCGCGGCGGCGGCGGCGAAGTTCGGCTTCGGCGCGAGCACCACCATTCCGATCAACGTGGTCAGCTCGTGCCTGGGCCCGCGGGCCGCCGGCAACTGCATG
>DASXXM010000594.1:0-1525 GCA_036503065.1 Pseudonocardiaceae bacterium
CGTTGCCGTGGACGGTCAGCTGGCCGCACTGCTGGACGCGGCCGAACTCGTGGATGCCAAGTGGGAGGCGGCATTCGCCAAGGCCGACCGCGTGCGCGCCGGTTTCCGGTCCCTGCTGGACGACGCGGCGGCCGAGCTGGCGCTGGGCGCCAACACGCACGAACTGGTGCTGCGCTTCCTGTCCGCGGTGGACCTGCCGGCCCGGCCCCGGCTGGTCACGTCGGACGGCGAGTTCCACACCCTGCGCCGGCAGTTGGCCCGACTGGCCGAGGCCGGCGTCGAGGTGGTGCGCGTGCCGGCCGCTCCCGCCGACACCCTGGCCGACCGGCTGGCCGCCGAACTGGACGACCGGACGGCCGCGGTGCTCGTGTCGGCCGTGCTGTTCGAGAGCTCGCGGATCGTGCCCGGTCTCGGCGAACTCGCCGCGTCGTGCCAGCGGCGCGGTGTCGAGCTGCTGGTGGACGCCTATCACGCGCTCGGCGTGGTGCCGATGTCCGTGCCCGGTCAGGGACTCGACGCCGCGTGGTTGGTGGGCGGCGGGTACAAGTACCTGCAACTGGGCGAGGGCAACTGTTTTCTGCGACTGCCCGCACACGCAGAGCACATGCGACCGGTGCTCACCGGTTGGTACGCGGAGTTCACCGAACTGTCCGAGCACGGGCCGGCCGGTCTGGTCGGCTACGGCGCCGGCGCCAGCCGGTTCGCCGGGTCCACCTACGACCCGACCAGTCACTACCGCGCCGCCGCCGTGCTCGACTTCTTCGAGGCAGCCGGACTGACGCAGCCGTTGCTGCGTGCGGTGTCCCAACACCAGACCGGCCTGCTGGCCGCACGTTTCGACGCGCTCGACCTGCCGGACGAGCTGATCACCCGGGACCGCGCCACGCCGCGCTCCGCCTTCGGCGGCTTCCTGTCGCTGCGTTCCCCCCATGCCGACCGGTTGCGTTCCGCACTGGCCGATCGGGGTGTCCTGACGGACAGCCGGGGCGATTACCTGCGCTTCGGTCCGGCGCCCTACCTGTCGGATCACCAGTTGACAGCGGCGATCGACGCGCTGGGGGAGATCGTTGTCGCCGGCGTGCGGCATCTCAGCGGGTGACAGTCGTCCCCGGTACGCGGCAGGATCGTGCCGTCGGCGCCCGCGGATGGTTCGACCAAATGGAGCACCGAGATCGTCCGTGTGCCTAACTCGAATGTCGTAAGGGTTCGCGCGTCGATCGCGTTCGGCTCGATGTCGCTGGGGCAATGGGGTTACTGACCGTATCGCCGAGAAATAATCGCGGAACCAGCGGCTGGCACTCATGAGTACAATCAAACAAAGCGGATCCGGTCGCCTGATAAATCACCCGATCGTGTAAAACTCATGTCGGCGGTGTGGAATTGTAAGGATCTTCCATCGGTGAAGCGCTGTGGATGACAGCATCAGGGGAGTACACGTGACAATGGCCAGCGAGCCCATCTCCAGTACGGTCAAAGCGGTCGAACTGGGACTTCGCCTTCGGGCCCGTCGGGACCAACTCGGACT
>DASXXM010000595.1:0-1890 GCA_036503065.1 Pseudonocardiaceae bacterium
CCCTACGCTCTGGCCCAGTTCCTCGGCGCGTTCGTGGCGGCGCTGATCGTGCGCTGGAACTACACCGAGGTGCTGAGCAAGATCGACCCCGGCCACACCATCAAGTCACAGGGCGTGTTCTCCACGCTGCCCGGCAACGGCACGCTCCCGGTGACCGACTGGGGCGCGCTGCGTGACCAGATCATCGGCACCGCGATCCTGTTGTTCCTGGTCGTGGCCATCACCGACGTGCGCAACACGTCGCCGCTGGCGAACCTGGCCCCGGTCGTGGTCGGCTTCCTGATCGTGGCGATCGGCATGGCGTGGGGCACGGACGCGGGCTACGCGATCAACCCGGCCCGCGACTTCGGCCCCCGGCTGGCATCGTTCTTCACCGGATACGGCTCCGCGTTCCATGATCAGTACGGCAATCTGTATTTCTGGATACCGATCGTCGGCCCGATCGTCGGCGGCATCATCGGCGCCGGGCTGTACGAACTGCTGGTCGGCCGGTTCCTGCCGACGGTCGGCAAACAGGAGCCCGGTGAGCTGCCGACCGCCCCCGAGAAGTTCGAGAACGCCTGAACCGGAGGAAGAAACAGACATGGCTGACTTCGTGGGAGCCGTTGACCAGGGCACCACCAGCACCCGATTCATGATCTTCGACCACGGCGGCAACGAGATCGGCCGGCACCAGCTCGAACACGAGCAGATCCTGCCGAAGGCAGGCTGGGTCGAGCACAACCCGACCGAGATCTGGGAGCGGACCAGTGCGGTCGTCCAGACCGCGCTGCGCGGCGCCAACCTGTCCGCGTCCGACCTGGCCGCGGTCGGCATCACCAACCAGCGCGAGACCACGGTGGTGTGGAACCGGAAGACCGGCAGGCCCTACTACAACGCGATCGTGTGGCAGGACACCAGGACCGACCGGATCGCGTCCGCGCTGGACCGGGACGACCGGGGCCAGACGATCCGCCGCAAGGCGGGCCTGCCGCCGGCAACGTACTTCTCCGGCGGCAAGATCCAGTGGATCCTGGAGAACGTTGACGGGGTCCGGGCCGCGGCCGAGGCCGGGGACGCCATCTTCGGCAACACCGACAGCTGGCTGCTGTGGAACCTGACCGGCGGCACCGACGGCGGCGTGCACGTCACCGACCCGACGAACGCCAGCCGCACCATGCTGATGAACCTGGAGACGCTGGACTGGGACGACGAGCTGCTCGGCTTCTTCGGCGTGCCACGGGCGATGCTGCCGCAGATCCGGCCCTCGTCCAACCCCGACCTCTACGGCACCACCCGCCCGACCGGCCCGTTCGGCGCCGAGGTGGCGCTGTCCGGCGACCTCGGCGACCAGCAGGCCGCCACGGTCGGGCAGGTCTGCTTCGAGCCGGGCAAGGCCAAGAACACCTACGGCACCGGCAACTTCCTGCTGCTCAACACCGGTGAGGAGCTGGTCAGGTCGCAGAACGGCCTGCTCACCACGGTCTGCTACCAGTTCGGTGCCAACCGGCCGATCTACGCGCTGGAGGGCTCCATCGCGGTGACCGGTTCCGCCGTGCAGTGGCTGCGCGACCAGCTCGGCATCATCAGCGGGGCGGCGCAGAGCGAATCGCTGGCCAGGCAGGTCGAGGACAACGGCGGCATGTACTTCGTGCCGGCGTTCTCCGGCCTGTTCGCGCCGTACTGGCGGTCCGACGCCCGCGGCGCGATCGTCGGGCTCTCCCGGTTCAACACCAACGCGCACCTGGCCAGGGCGACGCTGGAGTCGATCTGCTACCAGACCAAGGACGTGGTGGAGGCCATGCAGCAGGACTCCGGGGTCACCCTGGACGTGCTGCGGGTGGACGGCGGCGTCACCGCCAACCAGCTGTGCATGCAGTTGCAGTCCGACATCCTGGGCGTGCCGGTGTC
>DASXXM010000596.1:0-2575 GCA_036503065.1 Pseudonocardiaceae bacterium
CGTCGCGGACGGCGGCGTCGCGGCCCCGCAGACCCCGCAGTAGCGGGCCTCGGCATTGCCGAAGTGACCGTTCACGCACAGCACCCCCTGGACGAGCGGTGCCGTGGTGTCCGCGCCGATCCGCATGCCCACCACCGTTGCCGCCACGTCCGTGGACGCGGCGGCGGTCGGTGGATCCGAGGGCAGCCGGGCCGACCGCAACTCCGCCAGCCACTGGGTGTCCAGCCAGTCGTCGCGGCGCTCGTGCCGACCTGGCGCGGGCACGAGCACCCGGCCGCCCTCGAAGCGCCATCGCAGGTGCAGCACGCGCATCGGGCCCTGCAGGAACAGCCACATCAGCAGCCAGGTGGTGCCGATGTGGACGGCGAACATGGGGAGGAACGGCGAACCGAGGTCGGCGGTGCCTGGGATGATCGACAGGGCGTGCGCGGCGAACCACAGCACGATCGCCTCGTTGACCACCGTCACCAGGGCCAGCAGGGTCGGCCAGTCCTTGTCCCACCGGACCTGCTGCGCCAGGTGGTAGACCAGCTCCCAGCCCAGGCCCAGCACCGCCATCAGCCCGAGATTCTCGAACGTCACCCGGTACGCCACCGCGATCGCGGTGCCGGACGGTGTCGGCAGTGCCGGCGTGACCGCCGCCGTCCACACCGCGCCGACCGTGGCGGTCAGGAACAGCCTCGTCTGCAGGCGACCGGTCAGTACCGGGGTCATGGGCACGCCCCGGTCAGCCACCTGACCCAGCCGACCACCGATCTCGTCGTGCCCAGCCGGGCGCAGAAACCGTTGCGCGCCAGGTCATCGCAGATCAACAGGGCGGCATGCGCGAAGCCCCAGAACGAGTCGACCGGCGCCAGGTAGCCGCCCTGGGTGATCACCCCGGACGCGTAGATGCGGCCCTCGTCGTTGTCAGTGCCGCACACCTCGAAATGCGGGCCGACGTCCAGGCCGCCCAACGGGTTGTGGTCGGCGCCGCCGGTGTCGAGCAGATCGGACAGCAGCGGGCTGCCGCGCAGCGCGGGGCGCAGGCCAGTGCAGTCGATGACGAAGTCGACGTCCAGCTTCGTGTTCGCGGGCAACGTGTCGACGTCGACCCGCGCCTCGACCGTGCCGTGCTGGGTCGGCGTCAGCTCACGCAGGTCGCCGTGGAAGGTGCGATAGTGGCCGGCGGCGCGGGCCTCGCGCTGTTGGCGCAGCCACAGCTGCCGGCGTGCGCTGGTCGTGCCGCCGATCGACCTGATGAACTCGGCTCGCCGCGTGCTGTCCAGCGCCAACAGGCGCCGCCGCAACTGGCCGGCGCTCGCCCCCTTGGGAAAGCTGAACGGTTGGTAACTCCAGCCGTCGCCGCCGCGACGGCGGAAGGTCAGCGGCCCGCGCGGCCGGTCGACGTAGGTGCGGAACAGGTGCAGGATGCGCAGGTCCTGGCCGGAACTGGCGCGGCCGTCCAGCAGCCGTTCCAGTACCCGCGACGCGGTGATCCCGGCGCCCCGTACCAGCACCGTGGCCGGGCGGCGGGCCAGCACCTGGTACAGGTGCTCGTGCGGTTCGTAGGCGTGCACGACGCGGAAGTACTCGCCGTACCGGGTGCGGTAGCTGGTGACCTCTGGTGCGTAGTTGACCGCGGGATAACCGGTGGCGAGGTGGACGTAGCGGCTGCACAGCGCGAACGGCGCGCCGCCGTCGGTGGGCTGTACCACACAGAAGTAGCCGCCGTCGGCGCGCTTGCGCACCACCAGCGCCCGGCCGGGCGTCACCATCGACGACCACTCGATCCGCCGCGCCTCGCGGTCGATGCCGTCGAACACCTGACGTGGGCTCGGATTGTAGAACTCGGTCATCAGCGGCTCGGTCAGCACGTTCCACAATGGACGGATGCTGCGCTGGCACAGGGCCTGTTCGACGGCGTAGCCGGGAAAGCCCCAGACGTTGTCCAACCGCGACATGGAGTCCGAGCGCAGCCGGTCACCGTCGAGGATCTGCGAGCACCGCATCAGGTGGTGCAGGTTCTCGTACGGCGTGCGCAGCGGGCTGACCACCCGGATCTCCTCGGTCGGCACGCCACAGATCCGCAGGAAGTCGGTGAGTACGAACGACGCCGGACCGCCGCCGACGGTCACGAACGGCACGTTGGTGATCCGCAGCCCGCCGGCCAGCACGAGTTCGTCGGACCAGACCGGTGCGCGGAAGGCGGCGCCGAGGCTGTCGGGCACCGGCAGGCTGACCGTGCGCTCCTGCGGTGCGGGTACCGGGACGAGCTGTCGGATGGTCGCGGACATCAGACCGCCTCCGTCGCCTTGACCGCCGCCGGCAGCGTGGCGATGTCGTCCAGCCGCCGGCCGCTCGTCTCCAGGCCGAACAGCACCGTCGCGGCGACCGCGAGCAGCAACGGCACGGTGGCCACCAGCGCCGTGGCGCGGATGGACGGCGCGGCGATCGAGACGGCGGTCAGCGCGATGATGACCACCCCGCCCGCCTTGCTCATGCCGGCCGCGAGGCCGCTGGCCCGACCCCGGATCACCGTGGGATACACCTCCGACGTGTACGCGCCCAGCAGCGCGACCAGGGCGCCGCTGGC
>DASXXM010000597.1:0-4688 GCA_036503065.1 Pseudonocardiaceae bacterium
CCAACACGTTCTGCTCCAGCAGCACGGTCCTCGTGCCGTGCGTGTGCACGTGTCCGTCGCCGTGGTCGTGGCGGTGGTCCAAAGTGGTCAGCCGGGCTCCGGCATCGTCGGCCGCGCAGGGCCGGGCACATGGCGAAGCCGACCATGGTGGTGAACGGCCGGTCGTAGGGCACATCCCGGACGATGGTGAACCGGGGCCGCAGTTGGTGCAGTTGATGAACCGGTAGCGGTACCGGCGGTCGGCCGGGTCCGCCAGTTCGCGCAGGCAGTCCACACAGGTCGCGCTGTCCGCGGAGACCAGGGTGTCGCCGGCCCGCGCCGTCGCTGTCGACGATGGTGAAGCCGGCCGGCGGGTGGCCCCTCGATATCGACGAACACGCCGTTGACGTCGTTGCCGACAACGCCGGCCAGTCGGCGACCGGTCGCAAGCGCGTACACGAACGGGCGAAACCCGACGCCCTGCACCACCCCTTCGACCCGAACCCGGCGCCGTATGCGATCGGTCACCGGATCAGTGTGCACCGCAGCCGAACAAAAAGCTGGCCGGCACCCGATTGTTGGGCGGCGTCGACCTCGCGCCGCGCCGGGGAATCCGGGCAATCCCCTGATCCCGCAAGGAAAACCATCAGGGCCGGCTCAGGGACGTTCCCGATGGTCCTGTCCGGCCTGCGGACGGCACCCTGATCCGCACCGGGACACGACTGCCCATATCAAGGAGTGAACCACATGCGATTATCCAAAGCCGCGTACGTTCTGGTGCTCGGCGTCCTGGGCGCGCTGCTCACGGCCGCACCGGCACTGGCCGTAGGGTCCCATTTTCCCACGCCCGTGAACTACTGGACCGAGTCGCCAGGGGGCAATTGGACGCTGAGCCCGGACGCCGACCAGTTGTCCACCCTGTCCGACGTGGTCTCGCCGACCACGGTGGGACACGACGACGGTGACCAGGCGGTGCACGTCTTCACCGTGGACGAGGCCGGGAATCTCTGGGACTCGTTCTCGGCGAACCCGTTGGGCTCACCGGCCGTCTGGTCCAGGACCGATCTCACCGCCGTGACCGGCGGCTTCGTCTCGACCCAGGCGGCGGTCGGGGCGCTGTATCTCGGCGGTGGCGCGCCGAGTACCCAGGTGTTTCGCCCTGAGCACCGGCGGGCACCTGCTGTCCTTCACCACCGCCGGTGACGCCGGCGGCTGGCACGTCTTCGACCTCACCGCCATCAGCCACAGCGGAGCGGACCTGACCACGGCGCCACACCCGATCAAGCTGGGCAGCACGGTGGCCGTGTACACCACGGACAGCAGCAAGCACCTGCACGATTTCTACAAGCCGATCGCCAGTAACTGGGCGGACATCGACATCACCCACCAGACCGGCGAGAACGCGATCTTCGGGGTGCCCTACGCCTACGGCGGCAATTCCATCCAGACCGTCGGCACCAGCGCGGGCGGGCACCTGATCACCTTCGTTCAGGCGGTCAATCCGGACGGGACGCTGACGTTCGGTGTCCAGCCGGGCTGGGCCGACCTCACTCAGCTGTCCGGGAACACCGAGCTCCCGTTCGGGACCGCCGATCCGGTGGTGGCGACCGGCAACAAGGTCAACATCTTCGTCGACGACAAGCACGACAACCTCGTCGACTTCACCAAGACGCCGACCGGGCCGTGGCAGGTCGCCACCATTGCCGCCCTGGGGATCGCCGACGAGACGCCGTCGGTGCTCTGGAGCCCGTCCGCCGGCTGGCATGTGGTCGTCAACATCGGCGGCTCCGGCTTGGTCGACTACACGAGCGGCTCGGATGTGTCGGCGCTCAACGCCAACCCCGTACCGCATGGGATAAACGCATTCGGAGATCCGAGCGTCATCGCGGTCGGCTCCGGCCTGCCCACATTGCTCACTTTCAGTGATCGATTCGTTGTCCTCGGCTGAGGACCTTGTCACGGGTCTCGGCAACGAGGCTGTTGCCGAGACCCGGCAGGGGACAAGGGACGGCGGCGCGGTGGCCCGTTCAGCTCTGGTGGTGCTCGATCAGCGGATCGCGGGCGGTCGCGGTCTTGTCGTAGCCAACGGCCCACAGGTCCCCGCCGGTCGCCGCGATCGCGCCGAGGACCTTGTCGCCCGTGCCGGGATCGGGTGCGGCCACGGCGTGCCAGCCCGTTCCGTCGTTGCGGGCGATGAGCGTGTGTTGCAGGCCGGTCGCCGCGTTGAAGTACGTGCCGGCGAGCCAGGTGGTGCCGCCCGACACCGCCACGCCGGTGACGTTGGTGAACGGTGCGCCGATCCCGGCCGGCACGGCCGCGGTCCAGGCGCCACCGGTGCGCCGCAGGACGAGTGGGTGCGCCTGGTGCACCGCGTCGTCGGTCTGCCCGACGGCCCACACGTCCTTGCCGTGCACGGCAACGGCGTCCAACACACCGGTACCCGGGACGGTGACCACGGTCCAGTGATGGCCGTCCCAGTGCTCGACGAGTGGCTGGTCCGACGACGTGCCGTCGCGCTGGCCGACCGCCCACACGTCATCGGGCGACGCCGCGGCCACCCCGTAGAGGTGGTTGCCGGTGACACCCGGGTTCGGGCTGGGCACCACCGACCAACGGCGGCCGTCCCAGTGTTCGACGAGCGTGCCGAACCGGCCGGCATGGTCCTGCCGCTCGCCGACGGCCCAGACGTCGTTGGCGGACACGGCGGTCGCGGAGGTCAGGTAGTCGCGTTGAGTGTCCAGTGCGGGGGTGGCCACGATGTGCCATGCGGTGCCGTCCCATGCCTCGATGAGGCTGTGCGCCTGGTAGTTCCGGTCCAGCGCGACACCGACCGCCCACGCCCGGCCCGGCACCGCGGCCACGCCGAACAGGGTGTTGAAGTTCGGCCCGGTGTCGGGGGTCGGCGTCGAGGTCCAGCGGGTGCCGTCGAAGTGCGCGGCGATGGTGAGCGTCGCGTCCGGGTTGCTCGACGGTGCGTCGGGCAGGAAGTTGCCGACCGCCCAGACGTCCTGGGGCGAGACCGGTGCGACCGCGCCGAACGTGTTGTCCGCGGTGCCGATGCGGGGCGCGGCCTGCACGGTCCACCCGGCGCCCGACGGGGTGTCCGTGACGAACGAGACCGGTTCGGTGGGACGGGGTGTCGGCGTGGCGAGATTGGGGACCGGCAGCGTCGCGGTCGCGGCCGCTGGTGCGCCGGTGATCGTGAACAGCGGGCCGAGCGACGTGATGTGGGCGGTGTCGCAGGTGTTCGCCAGGCAGCCGAGCCCGAAGGTCCGCTGGATGGTCTGCAGCAGGGAGTAGTGGTTGGACGGTGTCGCGTCCTGCACGTGGCGCGGGCCGTGGCTGGTGATCACGACCGTTGCGGCGCGCCCGCCACCGGGAGTCGTGCCGCAGCAGCCCGCGTTGTCGTCGCCTTCGTCGTAGACGACGACGATCGCGTTGTTGCCCTTCGCCCAGAAACCGGCTCCGGTGATGGTGCTGACGAGGTGCCCGAGATACTGGTCGCCGGTGGCCACGAGCCGCTGGTCCTGCGGGTCGCCCGGCGTGCCGGAGTCGATGCAGTACGGCGGATCGCCGTGCTGGTCATGGCATTCGTCGGGGATCACGTAGTTGAACGCCGGTACCGTGCCGCGGCGCAGATCGGTGGTCAACTGTTCGATCGGCACCTGCCGTGACCGGTCCGGCGCGTTCCACGACGTGGTGAAGTTCGTGATGCCGTTGTGCTTGGACACGTACAGTGGATCTTTGTCCGGCGCGCCGTTGCAGTTCGCCGGGTAACAGATGCCCTGGTAGCCGGCGTGCGGCAGGCCCTGCAGGTAGGCCTTCCAGCTGATGCCGGCGCGGTCCAACTGGCTGATCAGGCTCGGCTGGTCGACCTTGTTGACGTAGTACGGGTTGTCCGTGGTCACGCCGAAGGTGCTGCCACCCAACATCGCCACGTAGTTCGGCTCGCTCGGGTGGCTCACCGCGAAGTAGTCGGTCGCCACGCCGTACCGCTGGGCCAGGGCGTTGAGGTTGGGCGCCGCGGGATTCCCGATCACGTCGGTGAAGCCGTGGTTCTCCGCCACCACGAGGAAGACGTGGTCGTAGTGGGGAACGACGGCAGCATCGGTCGCCGACGCGCTGGGCGCGGCCACGGCCAGCGACGCGGCGGCCACCACGGCCATGGTCAGTGCCACGCGGGTACGTCGAGCCATGGCCGATCTCCTCCTCGGTGCAGCCGGGCACGTCCGATGACTCGACACTATGGCCGGATCGGGTCGGCGGCGGGTGAACGTCCGGTGTGACCGTGCTGAACAGTCCGGAGCCCACGCGGCGAGGAGATGAGTTTGATCGCGCACGGGCGGTCGGCGCGGGCGCCGGGCGACTATCCTTGGCGGGGTGGACCTGCGAAGTGTGGCCGGCTGGGCGACCCGGTTCCTCACCGAGGCAATGCAAGTCATCGCCGACGTCCCCGGCATCGAGGACGACGAGGTGCCCGACCCGCAACCGAACGAGATCCCGCTGTGGTACCAGCAGGTTCGGGTCCGGTCGACAACCGTGACGCAGCCGTCCGAGCTGGGCATGGCAGAGGCGGCGCTCGCCATCGGGCGGGGCGAACTGTCGCCGGTGGAGTTGCTGGAATCCTGCCTTGCGGCGATCGAGCGCACCGGGCCCGCGGTGGGCGCGTTCGCCGAGATGACCGCGAGCGCGGCTCGGACCCAGGCCAG
>DASXXM010000598.1:0-11661 GCA_036503065.1 Pseudonocardiaceae bacterium
GGCGGGCCGACTTGGTCGACCCGCCACCGTTGTTGGTGTGTCAAGAACGCCGATTACTCGTCGCCGCCGCCGAAGGACGTCGCCGCGAGCACCGGAACCAGGACGTCGGCCCTTGGCGAGCCGAGGCCGGAGGCCGCGTCCCAACCCTTGGTGGCCGAGAAGCCCGTGACGGTGACAGGACCG
This sequence comes from Pseudonocardiaceae bacterium, assembly GCA_036503065.1. GTDB lineage: Bacteria > Actinomycetota > Actinomycetes > Mycobacteriales > Pseudonocardiaceae > DATEPR01. The sequence goes on from DASXXM010000598.1 coordinate 184, forward strand.
TGGAAGGTGTTGTCGCCCACGGTGATGTCATGGAACACGTGGCCGGCGAACGGGCTCCGGCCCACGGCGTAGAGCACGTTGTTGATGTCGCCGATCCGGTGGTGACCCAACTGGTCGGCCAGCACCGCCAGGCCGGCCCACTGCGGGGAACCCGCACTGGTGCCACCGAACTGGAACACCAGGTTCGCGCCCTGGCCGGACGTGCTCCACACCGCGAGCACGCCACCGATGATCGCGGCGTTGTACGCGATGTCCGGGACGCCACGCATGGCCGAGTGGACCGTGCCGCGCTGGAATTCCGGCTTCTGGAACAACGTGCTGAACCCACCGCCGCCTGCTGCGGCGAAGGCGGGCTCGTTCCACACGACCTCGTTGTTGTACGCGCCGGTCACGCCGTTCGCGTCGAGGATCGTGCCACCGACACCGGTGACCAGCGGGTCGGATGCCGGCGTGCTGACCGCCTTCATGAACGACGTGCCATCACAGGTCGGCTGGGCCGCGCCCTGATCGCCCGCTGACGCGAAGACGGTCATGTGCTCCGCGGCGGCCTTCTTGTAGAGCTGGTGGGTCGCGGCGTTGATCGCCGGGTCCATGCACTGCTCGGCCTCGCCGAAGCTCTGCGAGAGAGTGTCGCCGAGGTTGTGGTCCACCACGAACTTCTGGGCGGAGAAGATGTCCGCGTCGCTGTTGGACTTGGACAGCACGAGGTCGATCGTGGCGGCCGGTGCGATCGCGTGCGAGTACTCCACGTCGAGCGTGATCTCGCCGGCCCAACCGACCTGGTTGGCGTCGGCCTGGTCGAACGGGGTGAGCCCGTCCGGCGCGATGATGTTGAGCTTCGGTGCCGACAGCCCGAACACCGTGTCGAACGTCGCCAGGTCCGAGGTGATCGTCGGGCTCTGGAACGCGTCGACGATGACGATGGTCCTGCCGGCGCCGTTGAGGCCCAGCTTGCCCAACTTGTCCACGCCGTAGGCGGCGCGCATCTGGTTGGGGCCGTAGCACTGGGCCGGGGTGGTGAGCTGGCAGCTGAAGGTGGTGTCGCTCGGGTTGGCCGAAACCTGCCCGGCGACCTTGTACTGCGGGTGAGCACCGATCGCCGGTGTCATCACGCCGCCTGCGGCAACGGCCGTGGTCATGCCGGTCACGGCGGTGGCAGCCACCACCGCGAGACCGGACAGCGCCGCCATGTAACGGCGGCGGGATTCTGCACGCACGTGCCCTCCTGGAATCACGCCCGTTCCCCGACCACGGGCGAGTGAATTTTGCTGTGGGAGCGTTACATCCGCATCACTCAGCGTCAAGATACGACCAGATGGAATCGTGGGGTATTGACCGTACGCACACGAATGCGTACCCTGCGTCAGTCCATTTTGTACTGATAAGTGCTGGGAATGCGGTTTTATGTCGACTGAGAGTAACCCGCCCAGATTCTCGTCCGTGAACTGTCCAGTTGGCGAACGACCGATACGAGTGATTGTTCGCGCAGGCCAGTAGGGCTGTAACGGGTCAGTAGGAGTCGTCGGGCACCTCGTGCGGCGCACCCACTTCGGCCGCTTCCCGCTGTTCTTCCGGTTCCTGCTGGTCCGGCTCGTCGTCCGAGTCCGCCGGGTTCTCGGACAGGTCGACGAACCAGTCGAACGAGTCCGTCGCCAGCCCCGCGCTCGCCCACGTCGGATGCAGCAGCACCTCCGCGCCGACCGGCCGGAAACCGGCGGCCAGCGTGGCCCGGACGGACGCGGCATTGCCCGGCGCCACCTGCGCCCACACCTGCTCACCGGCCGGCAGCAACCCACGCGCCGCGGTGAACAGGCCCCGCCCGAGCCCGAAGCCGCGCAACGCGGGCTCGACCTCGATGGATACCTCCCAGCGCCCGCCGACCCCACGGCCCAGCGTCAGCAGCCCGCCGGGACAGCGCCACGCCCGCACCCCGATCCGCTGGGCCAGGGCCCTGGCCAGCCGGGGATGCAGTGGCTCGAGGAACTCGTCCAGCTCGGTCAGGTGCATGCCGGTGTCCCGGCCGGTGGCCCGCGCCGCGAGTACCATGTCCAGATTGTCCAGTGTCCGGCCGGTCGCGGCGGCCAGCACGGTCAGGAAGGGTGGCCGCAACGGCGCGGACAGGTCCAGCTCGGGCAGCCAGTTGCGCACCCAGTCCCCCGGTACGTCGGCGGACACCACGTTGTGCCCGGCGAACGCCAGCACACCGACCGACCGCTCGTCCGGTGGCGTCACCACCGTCAACGTCCGGTCCGCCGCCGACGAGCCCCCGTCGGCGAGCTCCCGCATCAGGTCCGCGAGTTCGGCCACGTGTCCTGTTTATCGCACCGACCACCCGACCGGGTGGCCGACTCGGCAATTGAGTCCCGGATCCCACCCAACATGCAACCAATCCGGCCGCGACGGGGTTCAAAGAGGGTGAGCAGCGCGAAGATCGACACCATGACCCAACCGGACGAGCACCTCGTCGGGGCGCTGGCGGCCGACCTCGACGCCGGGTTCATCGCGTTGTTCCACGCCTACCGTGACGTGGTGTTCTCCACCGCGCTGCGGATCACCGGGCGCTGGGCCGACGCGGAGGACCTGACCGCCGAGGCGTTCCTGCGCGCCTACCGGGCGCTCACCGGCTACCACCCAGACCGGATCCAGGCCCTGCGCCCCAGATCCTGGTTGCTGACCATCGTGTTGAACCTGTGGCGCAACAGCCAACGCGACGCGGCCCGCCGCCCGCTCGCCGTGCCGGCCGAACAGGCACCCGACCCACCCGACCCGCAGGACGTCCAGCGAACCGTCAACGAGCGGGAAACCGACCGCGAGCTGGCCGACTGGCTGACCGTACTGCCGGCCGACCAGCGAGTGGCCGTCGTGCTGCGCCACGTCGTCGACCTGCCGGTCGCCGAGATCGCCGTGGTACTCGGCCGCCCGGCGGGCACCGTCAAATCGCAGATCTCGCGCGGCCTGCACCGCCTGCGCGAGCTGTACCCGGCCGCCGAACAACGCGGCCTGTTCCCGTCCGACCCGACGGAGGTGCGGAGATGACCATCAACAACCACGACAACCCGTTCCCGGATGACCTCGAACCCGGCGCCGACGCCCTGACCGCCGCCCTGGCCAGGCTCGCCGTCGACGGCCCGGTCAGCGTCCTGGACCGCATCGCAGCCAGCATGGTGCGGGTGCCCAGCCCCGTCGGCGACCTGTTCGTCGCCTCAACCGACGAGGGCATCGCCTACCTGCGCACCACCCACGCCGTGCAGGACAGCGAGGCGGAGTTCGCCAAGCTGTTCCACCGGGAGTTCGCCCGCCCGCTGATCGCCGCACCCCGCCCACCGGCCGGCCTGCTACCGGCACTGCACCAGCAGCGAGCGGCCAAACTCCGGTTCGACCTGACTCGACTGAGCCCGTTCGAACGAGAGGTCCTACTGGCCGTACTGACCATCCCCCGAGGCCAGGTCCGCCCCTACGCCTGGGTGGCGAACCACATCGGCCGCCCGACCGCGGTCCGCGCGGTCGGCTCGGCCCTGGGCCGCAACCCGGTCCCGGTCCTGATCCCGTGCCACCGGGTGATCCGCACCGACGGCACCATCGGCGACTACGTCTTCGGCCCGGTAACCAAACGAGCCCTGCTCGACGCGGAAGGCACCAACATAGGAGAGATATACGAACTGGCCCAACACCACGTCCACTACGTAGGCAGCGACACCACAGGCGTGGTGTGCTTCCCCAGCTGCCCCAACGCCCGCCGCATCACCCACCCCCACCGCCACGGCTTCCGCACCATCACCGAAGCCGACGCCGCCGGCTACCGCCCCTGCCGCCACTGCCAACCCACCGCCGAATCCGCATAGCCCCGCCGACCAACCGCCTGTTCCCCCCATCCGAACCGACATAGCATCGAGCGCCGGACAGACCGCCGCCGGCGCGCCGAACAACGACAGCCAACAAGCCGTGACCCGCAACTCCGACATCCACGACCGACCGCCCCACCACTACCCAACCCGAGGTCGCCTGACATGCCGGCACTGTTCCCCCGACCCCGAACCGAGATAGCGCCCGGCGCCGTGCACGTCCCGGGCTGGCTGGACATCGACGGCCAACGTCGACTGGCCGCGGCCTGCCGGGAATGGGCCGCGCCACCGGCCGGGCTGCAGCTGACCCGACTGCCCACCGGCGGCGTGATGTCGGTCCGCACGGTCTGTCTCGGCTGGCACTGGTACCCCTACGGCTACTCACGCACGGTCCGCGACGAACAGCAGTCGCCGGTCAAACCACTCCCCGACTGGCTGGCCGACCTCGGCCGCCGCGCGGTGGCCGCCGCATACGACGACGAGGACGCGGGCCAGGGCTTCCAGCCGGACGTCGCCCTCATCAACTACTACGACAACGCCGCGAAAATGGGTCTGCACCAGGACAAGGACGAACGCAGCAACGCGCCGGTCGTCTCCGTGAGCATCGGCAACACCTGCGTGTTCCGGTTCGGCAACACCGAAAACCGCGGCCGTCCCTGGACCGACGTGGAACTCCTGTCCGGTGACCTGTTCGTCTTCGGCGGCCCAACCCGACTGGCATACCACGGCGTGCCCCGCACGCTGCCCAACACCGCCGACCCGGTACTCGGCCTATCCGACGGCCGCTGGAACATCACCCTCCGCGAATCCGGCCTGACCGACCACTGACTCCCCCATGCAACCAATCCAGCCCACCCGGGGTTCTCTACACATGACCACAACAACCCGCCCGACAACAACGGCAGTAGCCGACTGGGACTGGCCCGCCCTGACCAGGTCGCTCACCGAAGAGGGCCACGCCACCACACCGCCCGTCCTCTCCCCCGCGGAATGCGCCGACCTGGTCGCCCACTACGACCAACCAGAACGATGGCGATCCACAGTAGACATGGCCCGCTACCGCTTCGGCGCCGGCCAGTACAAGTACTTCAACCACCCACTACCAGACCAGGTAACCGCACTCAGAGAAGCCAGCTATCCACACCTGGCCCCGATAGCAAACACCTGGCAGGAACAACTCCGCCAACCACAACGCTTCCCCGACAACCTCACGGACTACCTCGCCACCTGCCACGAAGCAGGCCAGACGAAACCGACACCCCTGGTCCTGCGCTACGGCCCAGGCGACTACAACTGCCTGCACCAGGACATCTACGGCGACCACGCGTTCCCACTACAACTGATGGTCATGCTCTCCAGAGTGGACAAGGACTACACCGGCGGCGAGTTCGTCCTGGTGGAAAACCTGCCGAGAGCCCAGTCCCGAGCCAGGGTAATCACGCTGAAACAAGGCCAGGCAGTAATCTGGCCAACCCGACACCGTCCCGGGCTCGGCACCCGAGGCCACTACCGAATAGCCGTCCGCCACGGCGTCAGCACCATCCAGACAGGCCGACGCCACACCCTGGGCATAATCTTCCACGACGCCAAATAACCAATCAGCCGACCCGGTACCGCGTGCCGCTGTTTGGCTCACTCCTGATCATTGTTGGCTGACCAGATGACACAGACGACGCAACAACACACCGAGCCGCCGGTTGTTGGGTTGGTGGCGCTGGTCCGGTCGGTGTGTCGGCCGGCACGCTGACGGCCGCCGGATGATCATCGACGACTTGCAGAGACGATCGAATATCGTGCGGCGGGCGCGCCACCAACACGGCCAACAGTCCGCGCCTGACCTCACGGATGGTTACTCGGCGATGATCGTCGTTATGGTGATGGCGTGTCTGGTGCTTCGAGGTATCGCGAGTTGGGGGAGGCCGGCTGGGCTTGGGTCCTGGGCCAGGTCCGGCACGACGACGGGCCGTGGCTGCCCGAGGTGGTCGGCGACGATCCACCGCGGCCGGACGAGGACCGCGACTCGCTCTACGCGGGCATCGCCGGACTGGCTCCCGTGCTCGCCGAGCTCAGCCGCCACCGCGAGCTGAACGGCGACGAGACGGCATTGGCGGCGGGCATCATCGACGGGCTGAGCCGGGCATCGGCGGTCCGCGTCGACGCGTCGCTGTACGACGGCCTCGCCGGTGACGTGACCGCGCTGCGGTTGCTGGCTCCCGGGCGGGAGCGGGTGGCGATGGCGCGGCTGGCCGAGCTGCGCACGCCCACCGGCTGGGAACCGGCGCCGACCATCCAGGCTGAGTCGCACGGCCCGGTGACGGACATCATCTCCGGCAGCGCCGGGGTGGTGCTCGCCGCCGCCTGGGCCGGGGGCGAGGCCGCCACCGCGGTCATGACGACCGGGGGCGAGGCGCTCCTCCAGGTGGCCGAGCCGACCGAGGCCGGCCTGGACTGGCGGATGTGGCCCGGGCATCGGTCCAGCAACCCCAACTTCTCGCACGGCACCGCCGGCGTGGCCGCGGCGCTGGCCGTGGCCGGGCATGCCCTCGACCGGGCCGACTTCGTCGACGCCGCGCGGCAGGGCGCCGAGCACCTGTTGCGCATCGCCTCGCTCGACGACGGCAAGTTCATTGTGGAGCACACCATCCCGCGGTCGCAGCGCGACGTGGAGCCGGTGACGTACAACTGGTGTCACGGCCCGGCCGGCACCTCCCAGCTGTTCGCCGCGCTGGCCCGCGCCGGGGTCGAGCGGGTCGGCGGCTTCGAGGTCGGCGAGCTGCGCAGGCGCTGCCTCCATTCGGTCCTGACGTCCGGTGTCCCGCGCCGGCTCCGCCCCGGCTTCTGGGACAACGACGGGCGTTGCTGCGGCACCGCGGGCGTCGGCGACATCCTGCTCGACGCCGCCCAGGACACCACGGACGAGCCCTACGCGGCGCTGCTGCTGCGCGGCGCCGAGACGATGGCCGATGCCCTGGTCGAGCGCGCGATCCGGGACAACATGGGGGCGCGCTGGCGGTTCGTGGAGCACCGGCAGGACCCGCCGCTGCTGCCGCCGGGCACGGCGTGGATGCAGGGCGCGGCGGGGATCGCCGCGTTCCTGCTGCGCTTCGCCCGCGTCCTGGAAGACGGCCCGACCGCCGCGGTCGCCGACCGCCCGGACCAGTGGTGGACCGTGCCCGAGCGGCTGTGCGTTACCCGAGCAGGTGGGTGCACGGCCGCCGGTTGATCATCGATAACTTGTGGAGACCATCGAACATGGTGCGGCGGTCGCCGGACACCGCGTAGCGGCGGTCGCCGGCCGGTTCGGCCGCGTGGAACCGCGCCCGCCGACGGCGGGCGGTGTGGGACGCCGACGCGGTCCGCGACGCCTTCAGCGGTCGGCCGCGGTCAGGGGAACAACCGGAAGATCGGCGCCGTCGCCAGCCTGAGGACTGCCGGCAAGGGCGATGGCGAAAAAGGCTCCTACGCGTCCGGTATCAGACGGTGAAACCAAGGGCTCGCAGTTGTTCCCGGCCGTCCTCGGTGATCTTTTCCGGGCCCCACGGGGGCATCCATACCCAGTTGATCTTGATGTCGTTGACGAGACCACCGCCAGGGCCGCCGGTGAGGGCGCCGCGCGCCTGGTCCTCGATGACGTCCGTCAGCGGGCAGGCCGCCGACGTCAGCGTCATGTCCAGGATCGCGATGTTCTCCTCGTCGACCCTGATGTCGTAGACCAGGCCCAGATCAACCACGTTGATGCCGAGTTCCGGGTCCACGACGTCGCGCATGGCCTCCTCGACGTCGTCGATCGCGGCTACGTCCGCTCGGGGGGCGGGGGGCTCCGGCAGGGCCGCCGCGGTGCGGTCGGTCGCTACGTCCGGCTCGTTCATGACTGCTCCTCGGGCTTGTTGGCCCTGGCTACGGCGTCCTTGAACGCCATCCAACCCAACAGGGCGCATTTGACCCGTGCCGGGTACTTGGCCACGCCTGCGAACGCGATTCCATCCTCCAGCACGGCCTCGTCCGGCTCGATCTGGCCTCGGCCCTGCATCAGCTCCACGAACGAGTCCATCGTGCCGAACGCCTGCGCCACCGTGCGACCGACGACCAGGTCCGTCAGCACCGACGTGGCGGCCTGGCTGATGGAACAGCCCTGGCCGTCATACGACACGTCCGCGACCTCGGCCGCCACACCACTGCCCTTCAGGTGCACGCGCAGGGTCACCTCGTCACCACAGGTGGGGTTGACGTGGTGCACCTCCGCCTCGTACGGCTCGCGCAGGCCTCGCCCGTGCGGGTGCTTGTAGTGGTCCAGGATGATCTCCTGGTACATCTGGTCCAGTCGCATCATGCCGTCCCGAAGAACCGCTGTGCCGCACGAACCCCGTCCAGCAACGCGGTCACGTCATCCAGATCGTTGTACAGGTAGAACGTCGCCCGGACCGTGCCCGGCACGCCGAAGCGGCGGTGCAGCGGCCACGCGCAGTGGTGACCGACCCGGACCTCGACTCCGAGGCTGTCCAGGACCTGCCCCGCGTCATGCGGGTGAATTCCGTCCACGACGAAGGAAACAGCGCCACCCCGGTCCGCTGTTCCCGTCCGGCCCTCGGGTGTCGGACCGATGATCCGGACGCCGGGAATCTCGGCCAGGCCAACGAGGGCCGCGTCGGTCAGGCGGTGCTCGTGTTCTGCGATGCGGTCCATGCCGACGGCGCTCAGATACTCGACGGCCGCGCCGAGGCCGACCGCCTGCGAGGTCATCGGCACGCCTGCCTCGAACCGCTGCGGCGGCGCGGCAAACGTGGACCTGGCCATGTGGACCATCTCGATCATCGAGCCACCGGTGAGGAACGGCGGCATGACCGACAACAGCTCGTACCGCCCGTACAGGACACCGACGCCGGACGGGCCGAGCATCTTGTGACCGGAGAACACCGCGAAGTCCACGCCGAGCGCGGCGAGGTCCACCGGCGAGTGCGGCACCGACTGGCAGGCGTCCAACACCGTCAGCGCGCCGACCTCGCGCGCCCTGGCCACCAGGGCGGCGGGCGGGTTGACCGTGCCGAGCACGTTGGACTGGTGCGTGAACGCGACGACCTTGGTGTGGTCGTTGATCAGGTCGTCGATGTCGGTGGTGTCCAGCCGGCCCTCGTCGGTCACGCCGAACCAGCGCAGCGTCGCGCCGGTGCGTTCGGCCACCTGCTGCCAGGGCACCAGGTTCGCGTGGTGCTCCATCTCGGTCACGACGATCTCGTCGCCGGGGCCGACGCGGAACCGCTCCGCCTCCGGGGCGCCGGTGGCGGCGTTGGTCATCGCGTAGGCGACCAGGTTGATGCCCTCGGTGGCGTTCTTGGTGAACACGATCTCGTCCGACCGCACGCCGACGAAACCGGCGATCAGGTCCCGCGCGTGCTCGTAGGCGTCGGTGGCCTCCTCCGCGAGCTGGTGCGCACCGCGGTGCACGGCCGCGTTGGACGTCTCCAGGAAGACACGCTCGGCGTCCAGCACCTGCCGGGGCCGCTGCGATGTGGCCCCGGAATCCAGATACACCAGCGGTTTCCCGTCCCGCACGGTCCGGCCGAGGATCGGGAAGTCCTTGCGGATGGCCAGCACGTCCAGCGGCAGCGCGGCGATCGTCATGGCGCGACAGCCTCCTCCTGCTTGCCGGCGTAGCGCACGTAGCCGTCGTCCTCGAGGACCTGGGCCAGTTCCGAGCCGCCGGACTCGACGATCCGGCCACCGGCGAACACGTGCACGAAGTCCGGCGTGATGTGCTTGAGGATGCGGGTGTAGTGCGTGATCAGCATGACGCCGACGTCACCGGCGGCCTTGTACCGGTTCACGCCTTCGGACACCACGCGCAGCGCGTCCACGTCCAGGCCCGAGTCGGTCTCGTCGAGGATCGCGATCTTCGGTTTGAGCAGCGACATCTGCAGGATCTCGTGCCGCTTCTTCTCGCCGCCGGAGAAGCCCTCGTTGACGCTGCGCTCGGCGAACGCGGTGTCGATCTCCAGGTCGGTCATGGCCTGCTTGACGTCCTTGACCCAGTGCCGCAGCGCGGGCGCCTCGCCACGCACGGCGGTCACCGCGGTGCGCAGGAAGTTCGACATGGACACGCCGGGCACCTCGACCGGGTACTGCATGGCCAGGAACAGGCCGGCCCGCGCGCGCTCGTCCACGGTCATGCCGAGCACGCTCTCGCCGTCCAGCAGCACCTCGCCGCTGGTGACCCGGTACTTGGGGTGGCCTGCGATGGCGTAGGACAGGGTCGACTTGCCCGACCCGTTGGGGCCCATGATGGCGTGCGTCTCGCCCGCGTTGATGGTCAGGTCGACACCCGTGAGGATCTGCTTCTCGCCGTCGTCCACGGCGACCGAGACATGCAGGTCCTTGATTTCGAGAGTTGCCATCTCTGCTTCGTTTCTCCTGGTGTTGCTGGAAAGTCCTCAGTTGATCCGGTGGGTCGCGTCCACGTGTACGTCCCCTTCGGACACTCGAACGGCGAACACGTCCACCGGTTCGGTGGCCGGCAGCGACGACGGCGCCCCCGTGCGCAGGTCGAAGCACGACCCGTGCAGGAAGCACTCGATGCCCCTGCCGGTCACCTCTCCGTCGCTCAACGCCAGTTCGGCGTGCGTGCACTCGTCGCGCAGGGCGTGCACCTCGTCGCCATGGCGCACCAGCACGACGGGTGTGTCGCCGACCTCGACCGCGAAGGGCTTGCCGTCGTCGAGGTCGGCGAGCGCGCACACCCGCGTGGCTTGAGTCATTGACTCGCTCCGCTCGCAGGTTTGGCCGCCGTCATTCGCCGACCACCGCGAGTTCCGCCTCGATGGCCGCCTCCAGCCGCTCCCGCAGCGCGGGCACGGCGATCTTGGCCAGCACCTCGTGGAAGAAGCCGCGCACCACAAGCCTGCGGGCCTGGTCCTCGGGAATGCCGCGGGCCTGCAGGTAGAACAACTGCTCGTCGTCGAACCGGCCGGTGGCGCTGGCGTGACCGGCACCGACGATCTCGCCGGTCTCGATCTCCAGGTTGGGCACCGAGTCGGCGCGGGCGCCGTCGGTGAGCACCAGGTTCCGGTTCAGCTCGTACGTGTCGGTGCCCTCGGCGGCGGCCCGGATCAGCACGTCGCCGATCCACACGGTGTGCGCGCCTGCGCCCTGCAGCGCGCCCTTGTAGGCGACCCTGCTGCGGCAGTGCGGCACGGCGTGGTCGACGAACAGCCGGTGCTCCAGATGCTGGCCCGCGTCGGCGAAGTACAGCCCGGTGAGCTCGGCATCGCCGCCCCGGTCGGCGAACGTGACGGTCGGCGCGACCCGGACCAGGTTCCCGCCCAGGGCGACGACCGTGTGACGGAAGGTGGCGTCACGGCCCAGCCGGGTGTGGTGCGAGGTCAGGTGGACGGCGTCGTCGGCCCAGTCGTACACCGCGACCACGGTCAGCCTGGCGCCGTCGGCCACGACGAACTCCACGTTGTCCGCGTGCGTGCCGGAACCGGTGTAGTCCAGGACCACTACGGCCTCGGCGAACTGCTCCACCAGGATCTGGATGTGGCCGTAGCTGACCTGGCCGGTCCCGGCGCCCTCGATGGACACCGAGATCGGCTCGGACCTGGTGTCGCGCACGAACGTGAGCAGGAGCGCCTCGTCGAACGAG
>DASXXM010000599.1:0-6671 GCA_036503065.1 Pseudonocardiaceae bacterium
TGGAGCAGCGCGAAACACGCCCGCCCCAGTTCGGCGAAGTCCAATCGGACGGTGGTCGACCGCCGCCACCATACTTCCTTGTCGGCGAGTTGGGCGTCGGCTACCTCAAGCTCGACTACAACATCAACGGCGGCGTGGGCACGGACACCGGCGGCCTGTCCCCCGGCGCCGGCCTGCTCGCGCACAACCGGGCGCACCTGGACTGGCTGGACTCCGTGCTGGACCGGTATCCCGGCCTCACGCTGGAGAACTGCGCGTCCGGCGGGTTGCGGACGGACTACGCCATGCTGTCCCGGCTGCACCTGCAATCCACCAGTGACCAACAGGACTTCCTGCGTTATCCGGCGATCGCCGCGGCCGCACCGTCGATCATGGCGCCGGAGCAGGCGGCGAACTGGGCCTACCCGCAACCGACTTCACCGACGACGAGATCACCTTCACCCTGTGCGGCGCCCTGCTCGGCCGGATCCACCTGTCCGGACACCTGAACCGGATGACGGCCGCGCAGCGGCAACTGGTCGCCGACGCGGTCGCGACCTACCGGCGGATCCGGGCCGACCTGGCCCGCGCCGTGCCGTTCTGGCCGCTGGGCCTGCCCGGCTGGACCGACACCTGGCTGGCCCTTGGCATGCGCACGCCGGACGTGACCTACCTGGTCGTCTGGCGACGCCCGCCGATCAGTGGCGGCGACGCGGCGGTCCCGGCCGAACTGGCGGTGCCCGTGCCATACCTGAGCGGCCGGCCCGCCACCGCTCGAGTGTCCTATCCGGACAACACCGCGACCGTGGCCTGGCACGGCGGGCGCGGCGAACTGGCCGTCACACTGCCCCGCCTGCCGTCCGCCTGCCTGGTCGAACTCCGCGCCGGGATTTCGAACACGGCGGAACTTTCATGAACTAGGGCAGGTAGCCGGTAGTCAGGCGGGAGAAGCCTTGACTCAGGTGATTGTGACCGGTCACATTGTTAGCGTTCACATAGAGCCGGAGGATTCGATGAGGATGAACCCGAAATCCGGCCGCCTCGCGTTGGCGGTCGTAGCCGCGTTGGCACTCACGCTGCCCGCCCCACCCGCGGCCGCGGCCACCACGTCCCTGAACGTGAACCTGGCGTCGGTGACGAGGCCGGCCACCGGGGTCGGTTCGGGATTTCTCTACGGGATGACCGGCGACGGCACGCAGCCGGCGTCGCAGTTCCTGACTCCGTTGGCGGTCAACGCGTTCCGCGGTGGCGGGCACGTCTCCCGGGGCTGGATCGGGGACGGGAACCAGTTCGGCTCGGGCACCCGGGCGGACCTCAACTCGGTGATCGCGCAGGCGCGGCGACTGGGGCCGTCGGTGCAGTACCAGGTGATCCTCAGTGACCTCTACGGCGCGGACGGGGGCCAGCCGTCCAACACGATGTGGCCATGCGACAACGGTAGCTGCGCCAACTGGGTCAGCTTCATCGACTCGGTGGTGGGCGCGTTGCAGGCGTCCGGACTGCCGTTCGCCTACGACATCTGGAACGAGCCGGACATCTCGGTCTTCTGGGCACGCGGCATGAACAGCGCCCAGTATTTCCAGATGTGGGACACCGCGCAGCGGGAGATCCGGCGCATCGCCTCGGGTACGCGCATCGTCGGGCCGTCGGTCGCCCTGACGCCGCAGAACAGCGCGAGCGAGTGGCAAACCTGGCTGGCGCATGTCAAGGCCGCCGGAACGCTGCCGGACATGATCACCAACCACGACGAGGGCGACGGCGACGACCCGGTCATCGTGTCCCAGGCGGTCAACAACGCACTGTCCACGGCCGGTGTCTCGCCGCTGCCGCTGTCGGCGAACGAATACCAGCCGCAGAACCAGCAGACCGCCGGGCAGTCGGCCTACTTCCTGGCTCGCTTCGCCCAGTCCGGCTACACGAACGCGATGCGCGGCAACTGGGTCTGCTGCCTGATCCCGAACCTGGCCGGAATTCTCACCCAGACAAGCAGCGGATGGCAGGCGACCGGCCACTGGTGGGTGATGCGCTCCTACGCCGATCTGACAGGTTCCCTGGTCGCCACCTCCGGTGAGGTGGGCACGCTCGCGATCTCCGCCGCCGCCGACAGCGCCCGGCGGCGGGCGGTGGCGCTGCTCGGCGACGAGAACGGATTCACCGGCGCGGCATCGGTGACGTTTACCGGGTTGTCGTCCGTGTCGTCGTGGCTGTCGAGCAACGGCAGTGTGCACGTCACGGTGGACCGGATTCCCGACCAGGCACCGCTGGCCGCCCCGCAGGTGGTCCTGGACCAGGACATGACCACCGCCAGTGGATCGATCACGGTGCCGCTGACCTTCCAGGCCACCCATGACGCGTTCGCGGTCTACCTGACGCCAACCCAGTCCACAGGCGGCGGCTTCCCCGGCGGCAACCACCAACTCGTCGTGGCCAACGACAACCTGTGCCTGGACGTGGCCGGCAACACCACCGCCGCGGGCGCGGCGATCGACCAGTGGACCTGCAACGGCCAAACCAACCAGCGGTTCCAGTTCCTGCCCGGCTCCGGCGGCGCCGGTGAACTACGGGCCGAGAACTCCGGCGACGACGTGGCAGTGGCCAACAACGCCACCGCGGCCGGCAGCCCGGACATCGTCCAGCAGGTCCCCAACGGCTCTGCCGGCGGTCTGTGGCAACCGATCGCGCAGTCCGACGGTTCGTTCGAGTTCCAGAACCGCAACAGCGGGCTGTGTCTGGACGTGTTCGGCGCGGGCGGCAACACCGGCCAGCAACTCGACCAGTGGGCGTGCAAGAACGCTCCCGGCACCAACCAGGACTTCTTCCCCCGCTGACGCGAACGCCAGCCCGCTGCCAGGGCTTCAACGGTGGCTGGCAGCGGGCTGGCGGTAGTCCAGTGGCAGTGCCTGGCGGCGGTCGATCGGAATCTGGCCGAGGATCACGTACTGGGCGGTCCCGGGCGGCAGAAGGCTGTCCGGTCCATCAGTGCCGGATAGCGGTCGACGCCGCCGTGGCTGGCCATCGAGTGCCAGGGCCAGGCGATATCACCGACGTGGATCGACGCTTGAGTGACCAGACACTCTGTGCCAGCGACTGAGCCAGGGCACTGGCCGCGGCATCGGCGATGACCTGCTCGATGATCGACAGCCAGCTTCACGCTCGACGAAACCCGGATTCACAGTCAGAACACGCATCGCCCCGCCGTGTGCGAATGACCTGTCAGCGAGCCAGGTGCCGAGCCACACAAGATCAACGCTGGCCATTCATGATCGGCGGCGTGTTAAAAGATCCAGATGCTGTCTCCGTGCCAGCCGGCAGATTGCGCATGCGTTCTACGAGTCGCGCGGCTTCCGGGCAGCGGCCCAGGGAAGTCGCCTTTATCTCGGCTGAGACGAACTCGCGCGATACACGTCAACGCACAGCGTTGCGTAGGTCATCGAAGGCCTCGTTGAGCAGCGGCTCCAAATCGGCCGCCGGGTTGGGGGTCCATTCCTGCAGTGCCAGGCCGAACGCCGCCACGCCGATCTGGGCCGCGAGCACGGCCTGGCGGTGTGGGATTCCGCGGGCCGCCAGGGCTTCGGCCGCCGTTTCCTGTAGCGACTCGATCTTGGCGAGTTGCCGCTCACGCAGGGCCGGCGTCGCCGCGATGATCTTTGCGCGGGGCTCGGTGAAGGGCCGGTTCGTCTCCAGGATGGGCTTCATGGCGAGGAATGCCTGGCCCAGCACTGTCAGGGGCGCGGTCGCGTCGGGCACCTCGGCGATGGCCTGCGCCAACTCGGCGCGAAGGATGTCCTGACCGGCGAACAACACCTCGCGCTTGTCCGGGAAATGGCGGAAGAAGGTGCGCTCGGTGACGCCGGCCACCGCGGCGATCTCGGCGGCGGTGATCGTGTCGTAGCCGTGTTCGCAGTACAGGGCAAGCGCCGCCTCCTGGAGGCGTCTGCGTACTGCTTCTCCGCTGCGTGGCACGGCTACAGTCTACCTGGGATTACGTCAGTCGCTGACAAGCGGACTTGCGGGTGATGTGGGCCACCTGACGCGCCGGCATCACCCGCCAAGGTTTGCTCAGCCCGCGGCGACCGCCGATGCCCAGTCGAAATTCACGCCCAACTGGTTCAGCTCGGCCGACAATCCGATGAGGCAGTCGAACTCCTTGATCTTGCCGTTCTGCAGGAAGAAGAAGTCATCGGTCGGGTAGTCGACCTTCGCGCCGGTCGGCTTGAGGGTCCCCGCCGGTGTCTGCAGCGGGCCTTCGAACGTGCCCTGGATATGCAGCTGAATACTCACGGTGTCGCCGCTCACGGTGACGCTCCTGAGGTCACGGTGGACATCGGGAAAGAGCGCGGCCGTACTGATGACAACGTTACGGAGCGCGGCGCCGCGATAGGACTGGTTCGTGACGACGGACGTGAAGACGCCGTCCTTGGTGAAGCTGTTGACGAACGCGTCGGGGTCGAGGCTGTTGCCCTCGGCGTCGTGGTACGCACCCAGGACAGTTTCAAGATTGGCTATTTCGTGTCGGTTCAGGTGGCGATTCGTGAGCGGCAGCTTCGACAGGTCCACACCGCTCACGTGCGTGTCGCCGACCGGGCTTGCGGCCGCGGCCTGCGTCGGCGCAGCGGCGACGGCAAGGCCGGCCAGGCTCGCGACCGCAACCATCGGGATGATCGTCTTCCACTTGGACAGGTTCATTTCGTGTTCCTCCACTGGGCGATCGGCTGATATGTCAGTCACTGACGATACTACTTATCTTCAGTGACTGACGGAACCCGATGGACCGTGAGGCACCTCACGTTGGGTAGGACTCCCGCGCACTCATCGCCCACGGACGGCGGTCAGCGTGCGCGCGGGGACGTGGCCGGACACCAGCGTTCGACAGCGCACTCGCGTTCAGCTCGGTGAGCAAATCTCGCCCTGGTGATCGGCGGTGTCCTGGGCGGCATAGTGAACGGGTTGGCGGCCAACAGTTATCCGGCGCAGGCGCGCGGCACCCGTGGTCGGACGTGCGGGCTCCCGGACGGCGGCGGAAACTTGAATCGTCAATGATTTGGCTCGGGCGGGTCAAGGGCAGGCGGTGGCGTGGTCCGCGATGATGGCCGCGGTGATCGCGGTGGCGTCCTGGGCGAGCCGGCGCAGGTGACCGGCGGGCAGGGAGTCGAGCACCAGCTTGCGCACACCACGGACATGGCCGGGCGCGGCCGCGGACAGGGCCGCCATACCCGCGTCGGTGAGGATCGCGTTGGTCACCCTGGCGTCGACCGAGTCCTGCTCACGCCGGATCCACGCACGCTGTTCGAGCCGCTTGACCAGGTGCGAGAGCCGGGACAGCGACGCGTTGGCGGCCTTGGCCAGCTCGCTCATCCGCATGGTCCGCTGCGGCGCGCCGGACAGCATCGCCATCGCCATGTACTCGGACATGCTCAGGCCGGAGTCGCGCTGAAGCTGCGTGTCTATGGCCCAGGGCAGCTTGATCAGCAGGTCCACAACGGACAGCCACGCCCGCAGCTCGCCAGGGGTCAGCCAGGGGACGTCGTCATCCGTCTGCTTCGCGGTGCTCATCCGCCGATCGTACAAGAAAACTTGACGATTCAACCTCCGACAGCTTTACTTGAACAGTCAACCAACGAAGGAGGCCGCGATGACCGACATCGCACGGCACTGGATCGACGGGCAGTGGCAGGCATCGGAGCGGGTCGCCGAGTCGACGAACCCGGCAACCGGCACGGTCATCGGCCGATTCGCCGACGGGGGCGCGACTGAGGCACGCGCGGCCATCGCCGCCGCCCGACGCGCGTTCGAGACGACGACCTGGTCACGCGACCGAGCCCTGCGGCACCGGGTCCTGAACGCGCTGGCCGACCGCTTGGCGGCCCGCGCCGACGAACTGGCCACGTTGCTCAGCAGCGAAGGCGGCAAGACGCTCGTCGAATGCGGGCTCGAAATCGCCAGCACCGGACCGATGTTGCGACACACCGCCGCACAGGCCCTCACCGAGACCGGGATCTCCGCCGAGGTCTCCCCCGGCGTCTTCTTCAGCACGCTCAACGAGCCGATGGGCGTCGCCGCGATCATCGTGCCGTGGAACGCGCCGGTCGCGCTGCTGATCCGCTCGCTCGGCCCGGCCCTCGCCGCCGGCAACACCGTCGTCGTGAAAATGCCCGGCCAGACCGCCCTGACCGGCGCGCTGGTCGCCGAGATCATCGCGGAGGTCGCCGACCTACCGCGTGGCGTGGTCAACATCTTCACCGAGACCGGCAACAGCGGCGCGCCGCTGTTGGTGTCCTCGCCCGATGTGAACGTGGTCAGTTATACCGGCAGCGTCGCGGTGGGACGCGCGGTGGCCGAGGGCGGTGCCGGCACGCTCACGCGCCTCAACCTCGAACTCGGCGGCAAGGCTCCGATGATCGTGTTCGACGACACCGACCTCGACGCCACGATCCCGGTGCTCGTCGCGGGCGTCACCGCGTTCGCGGGCCAGTTCTGCATGGCGGGCTCGCGCATCCTGGTGCACCGCGCGATCGCGGACCGGGTTCGCGATGCGGTGCGCGCCGCGCTGGAGTCCGTCGTGGTCGGACCCGGCGATCAGGCGACCAGCCAGATGGGTCCGCTGATCGACAAGGCCGCGGTACGGCGCGTGGACGGGCTCGTCGAGCAGGCACTTGCCTACGCCAAGCCGATCGTGCGCGGCGGCCCGGTCA
>DASXXM010000600.1:0-10134 GCA_036503065.1 Pseudonocardiaceae bacterium
TTGTCCGAATCACCGATGTTGCCGATCGCGCCGACCATCCACGGCGAAATCATGTTGAAGCCGTGATACGTCCCCAGGAAACCCGGGCGCGAACCACCAACACCGGTACGCCACTCCCGGGGCACGCCACCGACCACATAACAACCCTGACCCTTGAAAAAGTTGATCACATCAAGGCAGGTCGCCGCGTCCCACGGATGATTGGCATCACTGAACCCGAAACCCCAGATGCACACCACCGGCTTGCCGTTCTGGAACGCATACGCCGACGACGCCGTGTGCGCGGACATTTTGGAAGTCCAGTCGGTTTTGATCTCCGACTGCATATTCGTCCAGCCGGTCACGTCGTACATGATGTAGAACTTCCGGCCGAACTGCTCGGCCGTCGAACGGACCTTCGTGGCCATCGCGTCCCGCGTCGGGCCCTCGCTGCCGTTGGGGTTGAACCGTTGCAACGCCGCCGTGTCGCAGCCGTTCTGTTGCATCCACAGGAAATGCGTGTTCACCGTCTGCTGGTCGAACGACGAGAACAGGGTCGCGGGCTGGCCGTTGTTCAGGTTCGCGAACGCGGTCTGGAAGGTCGTCGTGTACTCCCGCATGTCCGGCCATGCCTTGATGTTCGTGTTGCTCGGCGACGGCGGCTGGCTCTGGTTCTGGCTCCAGTGCCACCACGCGTTGATCGGGGACCCGTCACCGATCGCGGCGAACCAACCCTGGTACCCGACGGTGATCTTGCCGACCACGTCGCCCGTGGGGCTGGCCGCCGACGCCGCACCGGCGCCGGCGACCGCCCGGATGGACAGCGCGCCGACGGCGGTGGCGGCAAGAGCTGAACCGATAAAGGTCCGACGCGAGACTGCCATCAGGTGTCCTCTCCGCTGACACAACAAGCTCGTTGGCCCGGACAGTAATGACACCGACATATTTCCGCAATATTGTGTTAATATTGCGCAATATTACGTGCTTTGAGTGCAAAAACTAGATCATGGCGGCCGAGATCTGCCACAGTCGGGCGGCCGCCTCGGGGTCCAGCGCGTAGGCCGCGACGCCCGTCGCCTCGCCGGGCACGTTGGGCAGCGCCTCGTTGCAGTCCTCGAAGTAGCGGCCACCGATGCCTTCGACCAGGGGCGATGTCGCGAGCAGCACGGAGGTCGCCGCGCCCTGCTCCGGCGTCTTCCACGTGAACGCGGCGGCGGACATGCGCGCCCGCAGTTGCGCGAGTTCCTCGGCGGAGACCTGCCAGAGCCGAGCGGCCGCCTCGGGGTCCAGCGCGTAGGCGGCCACGCCGGTGTTCTCGCCGGGCACGTTGGGCAGGGCCTCGTTGCAGTCCTCGAAGTACCGGCCGCTGATGCCCTCGACCAGCGGTGATGTCGCGAGCAGCACCGACGTGGCCGCGCCCTGTTCCGTTGTCTTCCAGCTGATCGTGCCGCGGTAGTTGGCGCGCAGCCGGGCGATTTCCTCGGCCGGGACGTAGCGCTGGAGATTGGTCTGGATACCGCCGGGGTGCAGGGCGTTCACGGTGATGCCGTCGCCTGCCCAGCGCTTCGTCGCCTCGACGGCGAACAGGACGTTGGCGGTCTTGGACTGGCCGTACGCGGACCATGGCTCGTAGGCACGGTCGCGGAAGTGGATGTCCTCGAAGACCACCGGCGAGCGCAGGTGCGCGAGCGAACTGACGGCCACCACGCGGGCGCCGCCGGCCAGCGCGAGCGCGTCGTGCAGGCCCGTGGCCAGGGCGAAGTGGCCTACGTGGTTGGTGGCGAACTGGAGTTCCCAGCCGGCCGACGTGCGCATCTCGGGCGACGCCATCATGCCGGCGTTGTTGACCAGGATGTGCAGCGGTCCGTCCCACCCGGCGACAAAGGCCGCGACGGACGCCAGGTCCGCAAGGTCAAGCTGGGCCACGAAGATCTGCTTGTTGCCGGTGCTCGCGATGATGTCCGCGGCGACCCGGTCCCCCGCTTCCGGGTTGCGTGCCGCGATGGTGACCTCGGCACCCGCGCCGGCCAGTGCCCGCGCGGTCTCGACGCCGATGCCGGACGCGCCACCGGTCACGATGACGCGGCGGCCGGTCAGGTCGATGCCGTCGATCACATCGGCCGTGGTGGACTCGGCACCGAACGGAGTGGTGATGCGTGTCATGGTGCGTTCCGTTCTGATCGGTACGATGGGAACCGGAGGCGGCTCCACTAAGCTCCACACTAACCGGAGGTTGCTCCGGTTAGCAACCCCGCAGGCGAGGAGGACCAGTGTCGGCTCGACCACTGCGTGCCGACGCCCAGCGCAACCGCGACCGACTGCTCGAAGCCGCCGTCCGCGCGTTCTCCCAGGACGGCGCCGACGTCACCCTCGAGTCGATCGCGAAGGACGCGGGCGTCGGCATCGGCACGCTGTACCGGCACTTCCCGACCCGCGAAACACTCGTTGACGCGGCCTACCAGAACGAACTGGCACGCCTGTGCGACGGCGTGACGGACCTCCTCGCGACCATGCCGCCGAACGAGGCCATGCGCACCTGGATGGACCGCTTCTTCGACTACATGGCAACCAAACGAGGCATGGCCGACGCGCTGCGCGCCCTGATCGCGTCCGGCGGCAACCCGTACGCCAACAGCAGGAACCGCCTGACGACAGCGATCGCGACGCTGCTGGACGCGGGCGCCGCCGCCGGGACCATCCGCCCGGACGTCGGGGTGGAGGACGTACTGGCGAGCCTGAGCGGCATCTCCATGGTGGGCGAGCACGTCCAGCGGGACGCCGCGGGCCGGATGCTCGACCTGCTGATGGACGGCCTGCGCAACGGGGCCAACAGCCGTTGAGTCGTTCAGTGTCGGTGGTGTGGGCCACTATCTGAGGTGTGACGGGCGAGGGACCGATCCTGCATGCCGATCTGGACGCGTTCTACGCGTCGGTCGAGCAGCGTGACGATCCCCGGCTGCGTGGCCGCCCGGTGATCGTCGGTGGTGGGGTCGTGTTGGCGGCCAGTTACGAAGCGAAGGCGTGTGGCGTGCGTACCGCGATGGGCGGGCGGCAGGCCAAACAGCTGTGTCCACACGCGATCGTCGTCACGCCGCGGATGTCGGCCTATTCTGCGGCCAGCAAGGCCGTGTTCCGGGTGTTCGAGAACACGACGCCGCTGGTGGAGGGGCTGTCGATCGACGAGGCGTTTCTGGACGTCGGCGGGCTGCTCAAGATCGCCGGCACGCCGAGCCACATCGCGGCGGGGTTACGGCGGGCGGTCGCCGAGCAGGTCGGGCTGCCGATCACGGTTGGCGTGGCGCGGACGAAGTTCCTGGCCAAGGTGGCCAGTGCGGTGGCCAAGCCGGACGGGCTGCTCGTCGTGCCGCACGGTGGCGAACTGGCCTTTCTGCATCCGCTGCCGGTGGAACGGCTGTGGGGCGTCGGCCGCGTCACGGCCGAGAAGCTGCACCGCAGGGGGATCACCACCGTGGGTGAGGTGGCCGCGATGGGCGAGCGGACCCTCGTCCAGATGCTCGGCCAGGGCACCGGGCGGCACCTGCATGCCCTGGCGCACAACCGCGATCCCCGGCCGGTGCAGGTGGGTCGGCGGCGGCGGTCGATCGGGGCACAGCGCGCGCTCGGCTCACGACAGCGATCCGTCGACGAGCTGAGCGCCGTCCTCGCGGCCCTTGTCGACCGCACCGCTCGCCGGCTGCGCGCGGCGCACCGCGTGTGTCGCACCGTCACGCTGCGGATGCGCTTCGTCGACTACACGAGGGCCACCCGTTCGCGCACGATATTGCACGCCACCGCGCATACCGAGGTGCTCCTCGGCACCGCCCGTGACCTGCTGGCCGTTGCCCTGCCCATGATCCGCGACCAGGGACTCACCTTGATCGGCGTCGCCCTGTCCAACCTGGACAACCACGACGCCGTCCAGCTCGCGCTGCCCTTCGACAGCCACGACGGCCGTGCGCTGGACCTGGCGCTGGACACCGTGCGCGACCGGTTCGGCGCCGCGGCCATCACCCGGGGGACCCTGCTGCGCGACGATCCCGGGCCGTCGGTACCACTGTTGCCGGACTAGCGGCACCGACTAATTGACCCAACTAATTGATCTGACTGCGGAGCGGACACGGTGGTAAGAAGGCGATGTGATCCCTGACAGCACAGACACCTTCGCCGATCTCGACGCCTTTCTCGACCTGCCCAGGGTCGCCGGGCTGTGGTTGTCGCCGGACGGGCGCAGGCTCGTCGTCGGTGTGGGGTCGCCGGACCACAAGCAGGCGCGCTTCGCGTCCGCCCTGTGGGAGGTCGACCCGGAGGGCGCGCGGCCGGCACGTCGGCTGACCCGCAGCGCCAAGGGCGAGTCGGGCGCCGCCTTCGCGCCGTCGGGTGACCTGCTGTTCGTGTCGGCTCGGCCGGTGCCGGACGGTGACGACGAGGAGACCGCGGCCACGCTGTGGTCGCTGCCGGCCGACGGCGGCGACGCCCGCGTGCTCGGGCAGCTGCCGGGCGGCCTCGGCGATGTCGCGGTGGCGGGCAAGGCGAGCACCGTCCTGGTCCGATCCGAGCTGCTGCCTTCGGCCGCGGACCCGGCCGGTGACAAGGAGATCCGCACAAAGCGCAAGGACGCGCACGTCAGCGCGATCCTGCACGAGCAGTACCCGGTGCGCTTCTGGGATTCCGACCTCGGGCCGGACCGCAGCAGGCTGCTGGTCGCCGACCTGTCCGACGACCCGGACGCGACCCTGGACTTCCGGGACGTCACCGGCCACGTGCCCGGCGCGCTGCACGGCGAGTCGTCCTGGGACATCTCGGCGGACGGCCTGACCGTGGTGACCATGTGGTCCGTGCCGGAAACAGGCGCGTCCTTCCGGGACACGCTGGTGGCGATCGACGTGGCCACCGGCGAACACCGCACCCTCGCGGACGACCCCGACTGCGAGTACTTCGGACCGAGCATCTCCCCGGACGGGACGACGGTCGCCGTCACCGTCTCGCGTCGGTGCACCCCGCAGACGTCCGAGAACTGCTCGCTGGGTGTCGTGCCGACGGCGGGCGGCGAGATGCGGATCCTGACTCCCACCTGGGACCGCTGGCCGGGCGGGATGCGGTGGACCCCGGACGGTACGACGCTGGTCGTCCAGGCCGACGACCAGGGGAACAGCCCACTGTGGCGGATCGACGCCACGACCGGCGACGTCACCCGGCTGACCGGCACCGGTTCCTACACCGACGTCCGGATCTCGCCGGACGGCCAATGGATCTACGCGCTGCGCTCGGCCGTCGACCATCCGCCGGCACCCGTCCGCATCGCGCTGGCCGACGGGTCGGAGCAGCCGCTGCTCGGGCCCGCGGAGGCGCTCGGCCGTGCCGTGCCGGTGTCCGGCAGGCTGACCGAGGTCACCACGACGGCCGAGGACGGCACCCCGCTGCGAGCGTGGCTCGCGCTGCCGCACGACGCGGGCCCCGACCAGCGGGCGCCCCTGCTGCTGTGGATCCACGGCGGGCCGCTGCACTCGTGGAACGCCTGGTCGTGGCGGTGGAACCCGTGGCTGGCCGTGGCAAAGGGATACGCCGTGTTGCTGCCCGACCCGGCCCTGTCCACCGGTTACGGCGTCGACTTCATCCAGCGCGGCTGGCTCGGCTGGGGTGGCACGCCGTACACGGACCTGATGTCGGTCACCGACGCGGCCGTGGCCAGGGACGACATCGACGCGGCACGGACGGCCGCGATGGGCGGTTCGTTCGGCGGCTACATGGCCAACTGGGTCGCCGGCCACACCAAACGGTTCCTGGCGATCGTCACGCACGCGTCGGTGTGGTCGCTGGACCAGATGGGGCCGACCACGGACGCGGCCTTCTACTGGTACCGCGAACTGGATGCCGACCTGGCCGACGACAACTCGCCGAACAGGTGGGCGGCCGAGATCACCACGCCGATGCTGGTCATCCACGGCGACAAGGACTACCGGGTGCCGCTGGGCGAGGGCATCCGGCTGTGGTGGGACCTCACGTCCCGCACCCAGGGCGCTGACGGCACGACCCGGCACAAGTTCCTGTACTTCCCGGACGAGAGCCACTGGATCCTGACACCGGGCAACATCAAGGTCTGGTACGAGACGGTATTCGCCTTCCTGGCGCACCACGTGCTCGGTGCGGACTGGGAACGACCCGCCCTGCTCGGGTAGCGGCGTCGCATGGCCAAGGACGCGGGTGTCGAACTGGAGGTCGGTGACCGCACGGTCCGGATCTCCAGCCCGGACCGCGTGTACTTCCCGGCCGGGGGCGCGACAAAGCTCGACCTCGTGCGGTACTACCTGTCCGTCGGCGACGGCATCGTGCGGGCGTTGCGCGAGCGGCCCTGCATGCTGCACCGGTTCCCGTCGGGTGTTTCTGGCGAGAAGGTGCACCAGAAACGGATTCCGGGCGGCGCGCCGCCGTGGCTGGAGACCGTGCGGGTGCACTTTCCGCGCTACAACAGGCATGCCGACGAACTGTGCGTGACAGAACTGGCCAGCGTGATCTGGGCGGTGCAGATGGCCACGGTCGAGTTCCACCCGTGGAACTCCCGCCGGGCCGACACCGAGAAGCCGGACGAGTGGCGGATCGACCTGGATCCGATGCCGCAGTGCGGTTTCGACACCGTGCGGCGGGTGGCCCACGTGGCGCACGAGGTCCTGGACGAACTCGGCGCGGTGGGCTGGCCGAAGACCTCCGGCGGCGCCGGCATGCACATCTACGTCCGGATCGAGCCACGCTGGGGTTTCAGCGATGTGCGGCGGGCCGCGCTGGCGTTCGCGCGCGAGGTGGAGCGCCGGGCCCCGGACGACGTGACCACCGCTTGGTGGCGCCGCGACCGCGATCCCACCATGCTGTTCGTGGACTACAACCAGAACGCGCGGGACCACACGATCGCGAGCGCGTATTCGGTGCGCGGCGTGCCGGAGGCGACGGTGTCCACGCCGATCACGTGGGCCGAGGTGGACGACGTCGAGCCGAAAGACTGCACGATCGCCACCGTGCCGGCCCGGTTCGCCCGGCTCGGCGACCTGTACGCGGGCATCGACGACGCGGTGTACTCATTGGACACGTTGCTGGAGTGGGCCGACCGCGACGGCCTGGAGTAGCGCCGACCGGCCTGCTGGCGGACAATGGACCTGTTGGCGGAGAACGGATCGAGCTGCGGACGCAGCCGGCCGCGGGTGTGATGATCACACGATCAGGTGAGGATGCCCGAACCTGGGAGCAAATCACCCGGTCCCGTTCGTTCAGCGATGAAAGAGCAGTCCCCGCTCGCGTCCAGCCCTGCCCCCGCGACCCCGGAACGGAGACGACCGCCGATGCAGCAACTGCCATGCAGCCCCGCCCAGCCACCACGCAGCCCCCGACCGACCGACACGAACCCGGCCCGGTCGCCAGGGCGACCGGGCCGGGTTCGAATGCCGTTACGGCGTGGGTGAGGTGGGCAGGAAGGTCGGGGCCCGGCGGGCGTTGGCGACCCGTTCGAACGCCGACGCGATGGCCAGCAGATGGGCGTCGGAGAACTTGCCGGCCATGAACGACACACCGATCGGCAACGGACCCGCGAAGCCGGCCGGCACGGTGATGTCCGGGTAGCCGGCCACCGCGGCCGGTCCGGACGAGCCGACCGAGACGATGTCACCGGTCGCGTAGTTGGTGACCCAGGCCGGGCCGTTCGTGGGCGCCACGATGGCGTCCAGGTGGTCGGCGCTGATCAGGTCGTCGATGGAGTGCTGGGCCAGGTTGGTCGCGGTGGCCCGTTGCTGCTGGTAGGTGGGGTCGGTGATGGGCGGGGCGACCACGGCCTGCTGGAAGATCTCCTGGCCGAACTTGGACAGCTCGACCGGGTCCTGCTGGTCGAACGCGATCAACGCCTGCAGGGTCTGCGGCACGCCGGGGCGGGTCGCCAGATAGGCGTCCAGGTCGTGGTTGAACTCGGTCAGCAGCGCCGGGAACTCGTCGTTGCCGACGATGTCCTGGTTGGCCGGTACCACGTTCACCACCGTGGCGCCCGCCTTGACCAGAGTGGCCACAGTGGACTGCATGACCTTGTCGACGCCGGGGTCCTGGCCGGCCATCGCCCACACGCCGATGCGGGCGCCGCGCAGTGCGGTGAAGCGGCCCAGCGCGGCGGCGGCCACGTAGTTGGTGTCGCGGCGGCCGGACAGGGCGGCCAGGGTGATCGCCACGTCGATCACGTGCCGGCCGATCGGGCCTGCGGTGTCCTGTTGGTGCGAGATGGGCACGACGCCGACGCCGCTGACCACGCCGAGCGACGGCTTGATGCCGACGTTGCCGTTCGCGCCGCTCGGGCAGACGATCGAACCGTCCGTCTCGGTGCCGATGGCGACCTGGGACAGCGACGCGGCGACCGCCGCGCCGGAACCGGACGACGAGCCGCACGGATTCCGGTCCAGCACGTAGGGATTGTTCGTCTGGGCGCCAACGCCGGACCAGCCGGAAGTGGACATGGTCGAGCGGAAGTTGGCCCATTCGGACAGGTTGGTCTTGCCGAGGATGATCGCGCCCGCCGCCCGCAGGTTGTCCACCAGCGGCGCGTCCTGCTTCGGGTTGGCCGCGAGCAGCGCGCGGGAGCCTGCCGTCGTCGGCAGGTTCTTCGTGTCGATGTTGTCCTTGAGCAGCACCGGAATCCCGTCCAGCAGACTGCGGAGGTGTCCGGTCCGGCGGCGCTGGTCACTTTCGCGTGCCTGGCGCAGCGCCGTCGGGTCGAGGAACAGGACGGCATGGATCTTCGGGTCGACGGCCTTGATCCGACCCAGGTAGGTCGACGTCAGTTGGACCGAGGTGAGCGAGCCGATCGACATTCTCAGTTGCAGATCCGGAATGGTCGCCGCGTCGAGGGCGTCGCTGGAGATGCCGACGTTCGCGCTGCTGGCCGGGGTGGCCGGTGCCGCCGTGGCGCCGGCGGGCGAGACTACGACAGTGATCGCGGCCGTCGCCAGGGTGAGTAAGGCAAGGCTCAGTCTACGCACGGCCTCAACAGCACTCGCGTGGCTCGGTTGGGTCAACCCCCGAAAGTAGGCAGTACGGCGGCACACACCTGGATCCTGCATACAGAATGGCGCGGCCGGCCGGGCCGGCCGCGCCACGGTGGCTACGGGACCAGCGTGAAATGACCCGCGCCGTCGTTCTGGAAATACTGCGTGACGGTCGTGTGGGTGCTCGAAACCTCGACCACCTTGGCGTCCGGGATGCCGTCGCCGTTGTGGTCGACCACGGACACGGTCCAGTTGGCCAGGAAGTCGGTGGTGCTGGCGAGTACGACGGGCGCCTGCCCGTTGCCGAACAGCACCTCGGCACGGATCGAGTTCTGGCGCGTCTGGCAGTTGTCCGACAGCAGCATGTCCTGGCCGCCGTCGCCGTTGAAGTCCGCGAGGACGTACTGCGGCGCGATCGTGCAGCGCTCGTTGATGGAACCGCTGCTGAGCGTTCCGTCGGCGTTGTTGACCAACGAGATCAGCGTGTTCTGCTGTCCGGTCCATTCGAGCAGGTCCAGCCGGCCGTCGCCGTTGACGTCGGCGGTGGTCAGCCAGTACGGCTGGATCACGCCGTGGTAGGTCGCTGCCGGCGTGTAGTTGTGCAGGACGACGATGTCGTTGCTACCGAAGCTGAACGCGGTGATCAGGTCCGGTGTCGTCTCGCTGCCCAGCTTCACCGCGACGACCACGTCCGGGCAGCGTTGCGAGTTCTCGTTCGACGTGTACGTGTAGGTGGTGGGGCTGCCGTAGCCGCCACCGGGCAGGCCGGGTGACACGGCCACCGAGCACATGGTGCCGCCCGCCGGGTTGAGTTGTACCAGGTCGGGCAGGCCGTCGCCGTTCATGTCGGCGACGATGGTGACGCTCTGGCCCGCGTTGGCGACGGCGGGCAGGGCTACCACGAACGCCACGCCCATCAGGAGTGCGGCGGATACGCCGACGAGTCGGGTGTGTCTCATGGTGCTGGTACCTCCGTGAAGTGGCCGGTGCCGTCGTTCTGGAAGTAGTGCACGGTGGTCACGCCGGTGCCGGAGACCTCGACCACGCCCGCGTCCTGGATCCCGTCGTAGTTCAGGTCGATCGGGAACACCGTCCAGACGGCCTGGAAGTCGGTGCTGCTGGCGAGTACCGCGGGTGCCTGGCCGTT
>DASXXM010000601.1:0-5275 GCA_036503065.1 Pseudonocardiaceae bacterium
CGCCGGTTTCGCGGGTGGTCCAGCCGAGGGGCGGGATGGTCGGTCGGTAGCGGCGGCCGGGGTCGGCCAGTTCCAGTGGTTCGTAGAACTCGGTGTGCGCGAACGTGAAGGCGGCGTCCGGCGCCATCTATCCCTCCTTCCCACGATTCCGTGTTCCAGTCTCGGTTGATCCGGTGCCTCGTGCCTGGTCCGCTACCGGACGTTCGTGGTGGCCGGAACCTGACATCCACGGGTACGGGTCGTGGTTACGCGGCGTTTCGTTGGGCGGCTTGAATCCGCTGGTCAGGCTAGTGTCGTGGGATGGTCGACTATCCGCTGCCGCTCGTTGCCGTCAACCACGTCGAGCCGTCGCCGCGTCGGGTGCGCGGCTTCCTGGACAACACCCTGGTGTTCGACACCACGCGTGCCCTGTACGTCTGGGAATGGGAGCACTATCCGCAGTACTACATCCCCTTGTCTGACGTGCGTGCCGAGGTTCTCCTCGACGAGGACCATCCGCAGCGGCTGCGGCGTGGCACCGCCCGTCGGCACGGGCTGCGGGTCGGCGAGGTCTCCCGTCCCGACTCCGTCTCCGTCTACACCGATGACGCCATCGCCGGGCTCGCGAACACCGTTCGGTTCGACTGGGCCGCGTTGGACGCCTGGTACGAGGAGGACGAGCAGGTGTTCGTGCACCCGCGCGATCCCTACAGCCGGGTGGACGCCGTGCGCTCCACCCGGCGGGTTCGGATCGAGTTGGCGGGTGTCGTGCTCGCGGACTCGTCCGCCCCGGTGTTCGTGTTCGAGACCGGGCTGCCGACGCGCTACTACCTCAACCGGACCGAGGTGGATTTCGCGTGCCTCGAACCCACCGACACGGAAACCGCCTGCCCCTACAAGGGCCGCACCACCGGCTACTGGTCCGCGCGGATCGGCGACACGGTCCACGCCGACATCGCGTGGACCTACGACTTCCCGACCCGTCAACTGCTGCCGATCGCCGGCCTGATCGCCTTCTACAACGAGCGCGTCGACGTGTTCCTGGACGGCATCCTGCTGGACCGTCCGGAGACCCACTTCTCGAAGTAGCTCGTCAGGACACCAACCGCGCGGCCGCGGTGCCCAGGCCGACCGGGCCGCCGGTGAACGGCCGGATCTCCGGGGTCGGGTGATACCGCAGTTCGCTCTCCTCGTACCGGTGGCAGCCGTCGTGCCACCGGAGGATGCCGGCCAGCCAGTGCTTCAACTCCTCGACGTAGGCCAGCATCCCGGTGCGGGCGTCGTCGTCCAGTTCGTATTCGTCGAACAGGGTTGGCAGCTCGGTGGCCACGATGTGCTCGAACTGCCGCATCCGTGCGGTGTAGAGGTCGACGGTGACGCGCAATGCGCGATCTCGGTCGCAGTCCAGGAAGTTCTGCACGACCAGGATGCAGTTGTGGACCTCGCCCTCGAACTGGATCTCCTTCTGGTAGGAGAAGATGTCGTTGATCAGGTAGGCCGCGTCGGCGGCCGAGTTCTCCAGGTTGCGGATCGGGCGGGTTCGGTAGATCTCCGGCGGTACGGCCCAGCCGTGCGACAGCCGGGACAGGCTCATGGTGAGGTCAGAGCCGAAGGTCTTTCTGCGCATCTCGATGTAGTCGATCGGGTCGGGGACCCGGTTCATGGCCTGGTTGGTCAGTTCCCACAGCCATGCGTCGGTCATGGTGATGATCGTTTGGCGGAACGTGGCCTGTCCGTCGGGGTCCATCTGGGCCGCGGTGCGCGGCCACATGTCGGCGAGGCCGCGTTCGAACGCGTTGAGCGGTACCGGTAGTTCGGTCGAGTCGACCGGCATGAACAGGGCCAGGCGTTCGTTGCACGCCTTCGCGCCGGTCAGATCTCGGGTGCGGCCGAACACGGCCGGGTAATAGTCGTCGCCGTAGGTGCCCCAGGTGAGCCACTGCGATGCCAGGTCGAGTTCCGCCGCGTTCGAGTCCGGGTAGATGCCGGCCGCGCACAGCGCGAAGTCGAACGCCCGGAGCTTGTGCCGGTCCCAGATCCCCTCCCCCGGATCGATCATGCCCTGCTGGGTGGACCACGTCATGATGTTGCGCCGGGCATCGTCCAGGTGTGCGCTCTGGCCGGTGGTGAACGGCATGTAGAAGTCCGGTCTCGGGGTCGGGCCGACGACTCGGAACGGGACGTGGGTGAAGGCGCGCATCCGTTGCGGTGCCGTGTTGACCAGCGAGGACAGGATGCGGGTCGCGGCGGTGCCCAGACCCGTCGGGCCGCCGAGTACCGGCGTCGCGGGGCCGTCGTTCATGTAGCGGCTGGACCGCAGGTGCCATTCGTGGCCGCCGGACTGCCAGTCCTGTAAGCCTTTCACGTATGCCATGACCTCGACCTGGCCGGCGGGATCGACGCCGTGTTCGGCGAACAGCGGCGGCACCTCGGTGACGGCGGTGTGCTCGAACTGGTGCAGCCGGGAGGTGAGCAGGTCGTTCACGGCGTCCGCGGCCTGCTGTGTGGTGCAGCCGAGGAACCGCTCGAACACCAGCACGCTGTTTGCGAGCTCGCCCTCCTGCTCGACCTCGCGCTGGTAGGAGAACAGGTCGTTGCGCAGGTGGACGCCGTCGGCGAACGTGTCGCGCAGCACGTGCATCGGCCTGGTCGCCGCGATCACGGCCGGCACCTCGACGCCGTTGGCGTGTTCCACCAGGTTGGCCGACCAGGGCGCGCCACCAACCTTGCGCCGCATCTCGACGTACTCGATCGGGTTGGACAGCCGGTTCTCGTTGATGTTGGCCAGTTCCCACAGCGACTCGGCCAGCAGGTTCTCGGTGCTCTCCGCGAACCGGCGGCGCCAGTCCACCGATCTGCTCGGCACCGTCCGCTGCCACAGGTCGACGAGGCCGCGTTCCACCGGGTTGGTCGGTTCCTCGGTGATCAGGCCGTCCACCGGCATGAACATCGGCAGCCGGCCCAGATAAGCGCGGGCACCGGGCATGTCGTGGGTGCGTTTGTAGAGTTCCAGGAAATGGTCGTCGAAATAGAACACCCACACGTACCAGTCGGTGACCAGATCCAGTTCCGGCGCGGGCGCATCGGGATGGGTGTAGGCACACAGCAGCGGATAGTCGTGCGCGTCATAGTCGTTCTCGTCCCAGATCGGCCTGCCTTCCTGTGGCACGTCGATCATGTCCATTTCGTACGCCCATGCCTTGCTGTGTACGCGGGTACTCTCCAGATTCGCGTTCAGCCGGGCGGGATAGGGCATGTAGAACTCGGGCAATTCGAACGGTCGCATGAAGCGCACCTGACCTTCCGCCGCCGGCTGCTGACGCACACGCAACCAAAGACACGGACGGAAACCAAGCAGATCGTCGTGGTTCCACACGAACGATCCCGCCCCGTTCCCTCGACCGGCCCAGCGAACCCACCAGGGCAGTCCGAGAAATAGCACGGAATGGACATCGGGTCCACCGGAAGCACCAACGAGCCCGGCTCCCGTCGCAGTCGCCGATACGCTGTGCGCACCAACGACTAACGACCGGCTGCCCGGTGCACGGACTCGATCGTGTCGGCCAGCCCGGTCAGGTCCGGCAGCACCGCGTCCACGATCGACGTGTCGTCGGGCAGGCCGCGCCGGTTGATCCAGATCCGCGGAATGCCCAGTTCGTGCGCTGGCACCATGTCGTGGAAATAACCCTGCGCCACATGGACCCAGCGGTCGGTGGTCACGTCGAACGACGACGCGAAGCGGGTGAAGTGGCCGTGCGCGGGCTTGTAGGAGCCGACGTCCTCCGCGGTGACGACCCCGTCGATCGGCACGCCCAGCCTGCGCTGGGCGTGGGCGATGAGATCGCGGTCGCAGTTGGTCAGCAGCGCCAGCCGCCAGCCTGTCGCGCGCAGGTCCGCCAGTGCGGCGCGGGTGTCCGGGAACACCGGCCAGTACGGCTGTCCGTCCGCGAGGACCGTCGCGTCGTCGTCGCGCAGGATGAGGCCACAATCGGCGGCGGCCCTGCGCAGCGTTTCGGCCAGTACGTGCCGGTAGCGCATCGTCGGGTGCTCGGCCTGGACGTGGGGTTCGTGGCGTCGGTAGCTGTCGAGCACTTCGGCGCCGTGGCCGGGGAACACCAGTTCGGCGCCGGTCGCGATGCCGTGTCGCCAGTCCACCAGGGTGCCGAAGCAGTCGAACGTCGCCCATCGCGCGGTTGCCATGACCACCATTATTGGATCTCCGGCCGCGCTGTCCACCGCGCCTCGACCCGGCCGAGCTTCCAGTAACCGATCGCGATGACCCAGACGACCACGAACAGCCCCGCGATCGCGAAACCGGCCGTGTTCAGGTCGAAGGCGGAGATGAAGGTCCAGAACCAGCCCTGCAGGTGCAGTTCGTCGGCCAGCAGGCCGCACACCTCGATCGTGCCGATGAGGAACGCGACCGCGATCGACAGACCCGTGATCACCAGGTTGTAGTAGACCTTGCGGACCGGGCGGGCGAACGCCCAGCCGTAGGCGAAGTTCATGAAGCAGCCGTCGAGGGTGTCGAACAGGGTCATGCCGCCCGCGAACAGCAGCGGCAGCGACAGCACCGCGTACCACGGCAGGCCCTGGGTCGCGGCCGCCGCGGTCGCGGCGAGCAGCAGCACCTCGGTCGCCGTGTCGAACCCGATACCGAAGGCGATGCCCACGAGGAACATGTGCCAGGTCTTGGTGATCGATCGCATGAACCGGCCGAAGAACCGCCACATCAGGCCGCGTGCCTGGAGTTGACGTTCGAGTTCCGCCTCGTCGAACAGTCCCCGCCGCAGCTGCCGGAACACCTTCAGTATCCCCATCAGGACAACGAGGTTCAGCGCCGCGATCAGGTACAGGAAGGTCGCCGCCAGGCCGGTGCCGACGACCCCGCCCATGGTCTCGAAGCCGGCGGACGGGTTCACCATCGCGCCGAACACGGCCCGCGCCGCGACGGACAGCCCGACGCCGACCACCAGCATGATCATCGAATGGCCGAGCGCGAAGAAGAACCCGGTCGCCAGCGGCCGGCCGCCGTCGGCCATCAACTTGCGGGTGGTGTTGTCGATCGCGGAGATGTGGTCCGCGTCGAAGGCGTGCCGAGCGCCGAGCGTCCACGCGGTCAGTGCCACGCCGAGACCGAGTCCCAGTCCTTTGAACTGGAAATTGTGCGGCGCGATGGCGAACACGAAAATGGCCCAACCAAGCACGTTCAACGCGATGACAACGCCACCCATGGAACCGAGACGACCACGTTCACTCCTGGTCAACGCCATCTTCGCGGCCACAGCCGAAACCT
>DASXXM010000602.1:0-13487 GCA_036503065.1 Pseudonocardiaceae bacterium
GCGGCATGACGACCGACGTCATGCTCGGCGACTACCCGGACGTGTTCAAGGCGGGCGCCGCGTTCATGGGCGTGCCGTTCGGCTGCTTCGCCACCACCGACCCGTCGATGTGGAACGCGCAGTGCGCGCAGGGCCAGATCACCAAGACACCGCAGCAGTGGGGTGACCTGGTGCGCGGGGCCGATCCCGGCTACAGCGGTCCCCGGCCGAGGGTCCAACTGTGGCACGGCACCGCGGACACCACGCTCTTCTACGCGAACTTCGGCGAGGAGATCAAGCAGTGGACGAACGTGCTCGGGGTGAGCCAGACCCCGACGTCCACCGACACCCCGCAGTCCGGCTGGACGCGCACCCGGTACGGCACCCAGGTCGAGGCGTACAGCATCGCCGGTGTCGGCCACGCCCTGCCGCTGTCCGGCATGGCCGCGTTGGCGATCCACTTCTTCGGCCTCGACGGCAGCACACCGCCGCCGCCGCCGACCACAACCACAACCACAACCACCACCGCACCACCAACCACGATGTCGACGGGCGGATCGTCGTCCTGCCACGTCACCGACACGATCCAGTCGTGGAACACCGGTCTCACGTCGAACCTGACGATCACCAACACCGGTAGCTCCGCGATCAACGGCTGGTCGCTGCGCTTCACGCTGCCCGGCGGGCAGGTCATCACATCGTCCTGGAACGCCACCTACACGCCGACCAGCGGCGCGGTGACGGCCACGAACGCCGGCTTCAACGCCGCCATCGCACCCGGCGCCTCGGTCGGTACCGGCTTCCAGGCCAACCAGACCGGCAACGCAGGTGCGCCGACCTCGTTCACTCTCAACGGCGCGACCTGCGTCCTGGGCTGAGCACACACACTCCCAACACAACGCTGTCGACGGAGGAATCGATCATGTCAGAAAGTCGTGCCGGCCGATGGCCGCTCCGGCCGGTGTCCGCAGTACTGGCCGCCATGGCGGCGGTGACCGTCTGCGGTCTCATCGCGCCGGCCCCCGCATCGGCCGCCAGTTCGCTGCACACACTGGCCGAGGCGAAGGGCAAGTACTTCGGCTTCGCGCTCACCGTGCCCAACCTCAGCAATCCCACGCTGCTCTCGGTTGCCGACGCCCAGTTCGACATGGTGACGCCGGGCAACGAGATGAAGTGGGACACCACGGAACCGTCCAACGGCACCTTCAACTTCGGTCCCGGTGACCAGATCATGGCGCACGCCAAGTCGATCGGCGCGCGGGTGCGTGGCCACAACCTGGTATGGCACAGCCAGTTGCCGTCCTGGGTGAGCAGCCTGCCGGCCAACCAGGTGAAGGCCGCGATGGAAACGCACATCACCACGGAGGTGAACCACTACAAGGGCAACATCTACGCGTGGGATGTGGTGAACGAGCCGTTCAACGAGGACGGTTCGTTCCGGTCGGACGCGTTCACCGCCGGGTTCGGTTCCGGCCCCGCCTACATCGCGGACGCACTGACCACGGCGCATGCCGCCGACCCGGCCGCCAAGCTGTACCTCAACGACTTCAACATCGAGGGCATGGGCACCAAGAGCAACGCCATGTTCAGCTTGGTGCAGTCGCTGAAGCAGCAGGGCGTGCCGATCGACGGCGTCGGTTTCGAGAGCCACTTCATCCTGGGCCAGATCCCGTCCACCTTGCAGGCCAACATGGCGCGCTTCGCCGCACTCGGCGTCGACGTCGCGGTCACCGAACTCGACGACCGTATCCAACTGCCGGCGTCGTCGGCCAACCTGCAGCAGCAGGCGACCGAGTTCGCCGGGGTCGTCAACTCCTGCCTCGCCGTGACCCGGTGCGTCGGCGTCACGCAGTGGGGCATCGGCGACGCCGACTCGTGGATTCCGGGCTTCTTCTCCGGATTCGGCGCGGCGACCATGTTCGACCAGAACTACCAGCCCAAGCCCGCGTTCAACTCGGTGGTCACGGCACTGGGCGGCAGCGGTGGCGGTGGCGGCGGCAACACGGTCATGGTGACCAATCCAGGGGCACAGGCCGGCACGGTCGGCACCGCGGCCAGCGTGCAGGTACGGGCCACCGACTCGGGGGCGGGCCAGACACTGGCCTTCTCGGCCACCGGCCTGCCAACGGGCCTCTCCATCAGCTCCGGCGGCCTGATCTCCGGGACACCGACCACGTCCGGCACCTTCAACTCCACGATCACCGCCATGGACGGCACCGGCGCGTCCGGCTCCGCGGCGGTCACGTGGACCATCGCGGGCTCCGGCGGTGGTGGTGGCGGGGGCACCTGCCATGTCACTTACACGAAGGCCAGTGAATGGGTGGGCGGCTTCGTCGCCAACATCACCATCAACAACACCGGTACATCGGCGATCAACGGTTGGACGCTGAAGTACGCATTCCCGGGTGACCAGAAGATCACCAATGCATGGAATGCCGCCGTGACCCAGAGCGGTGCCGCGGTCTCCGCCACCAACCTGGGCTTCGACGCGACCATCGCACCGGGCGGCAACGTGTCCTACGGTTACCAGGGCACGTGGACCACCAATGACACCGCACCAAGTTCGTTCAGCCTGAACGGTACTGCTTGCGCATGACCGGGGCGCCGTGTCACCTCGCCCATTTCGGTGAGGTGACACGGCTTGCGCCGTTGCATGAAACGTACACCCCGTGACCAGGTCAAACACGAAGTTCGCTACACGGCGCCGGCACGGCGACCTACCGTTTCCGATATCAGCATCGGGCGATGTTTCCGTTTCGCTGTCTCTGCCTGCCGCCACACATATCAACGAGGAGAATGTGGATGCGAACACGAACTCGACGAACACGGATAAGGCTGATCGCCTGGCTGTCCTGCCTGGCCTGTGTCGCCGCCGTGCTGGCCATCGGTGGCGCCGCGTCGGCCACTCCCGCGGGACCGGCCGCGAAGCCGGCCGCCACCACACCTGCCTGCCAGGTCGCCTACACGGTCACCAACGACTGGGGCGCCGGCTTCGGCATCACGATCAACATCACCAACAACGGCCCCGCGCTGACCAGTTGGACACTGGGGTACGCCTACGCCGGCAACCAGAAGCTGCAACAGGGTTGGAGCGCCACGTGGTCCCAGACCGGCGCCCAGGTCACCGCGACCAACCTGAGTTGGAACGGCAACCTGGCCACCGGGGCGTCCACCCAGATCGGTGGCAACTTCACCAACAGCGGCCCGAACGTCGCGCCGACCGCGTTCACCCTCAACGGCACGGCCTGCAACGGCGCCACCCCGCCGACCCAGCCCGCGCCAACGGTGTCGATCACCAGTCCGACCGCCGGTGAGATCTTCACCCCCGGCTCGGCGATCACGCTGCAGGCCAACGCGGCCAGCAGCGGCACCGGCACGATCGCGTCGGTGGCGTTCTACTCCAGCGTCACCACCACCTCCAACAACCTGATCGGCGTCGCGTCGGCCAGTCCGTGGGCGGTGCAGTGGACGAACGTCCCGGCCGGCAGCTACTCGCTGACGGCGGTGGCCACCGACAACCTGGGCCAGAGCACCACTTCCAACCCGGTGGCGATCACAGTCGAGACGAACGCCATCGTGGCCAACCCCACGTCGCTGACCGTGCAGCAGGGCGGCACCGGCACGTTCACCCTAGCCCTGTCCGCGCAGCCGACCGCCAGCGTGGCGGTCGCGGTCGCGACGACCGGTGACCCGGACCTGACCATCAGTTCCGGCGCCATGCTCACCTTCACCACGGCGAACTGGAACGTGCCGCAGACGGTCACCGTCGCCGCCGGCACCGCTGCCGCGAACGCGGGCGGCCACGGCACCTTCAGCGCCACCGCGACCGGCTGGACGTCGGCGTCCGTCGGCGTCACCGAGGCCGCGGCGATGGGCTCCGCGTCCGGTTACGACGCCTGGTTCCTGTCGCTGTACAACATCATCAAGAATCCGGCGAACGGCTACTTCAGCCCCAAGGGCATTCCCTACCACTCGGTGGAGACACTGATCGTGGAGGCGCCCGACTACGGCCACGAGACGACCTCGGAGACCTACAGCTACTGGCTGTGGATGGAGGCCGACTTCGGCCGGGTCACCGGGGACTGGACCGGATTCAACAACGCTTGGGCCAACATGGAACAGTTCATGATCCCGAGCACCGCCCAGCAGCCGGGCCAGAACGTCTACAACGCATCGAAACCGGCCACGTACGGCCCGGTGATGCCGCAGCCCAACAACTACCCGGTGGCGCTGAACTCCTCGGTCCCGGTCGGGTCCGACCCGCTCGCGAGTGAGTTGCAGTCCACGTACGGCACGTCGACCCTGTACGGCCCGGCGTGGATCATGGACACCGACAACAAGTACGGCTTCGGCCAGTGCGAGGACGGCACGTCGACGCCGAGCCTGATCAACACCTTCCAGCGTGGGCCGCAGGAGTCGGTGTGGGACACCGTCCCGCAGCCGGACTGCGACATGTTCAAGTTCGGTGGCCCGAACGGGTTCCTCGACCTGTTCAACAACGGCGGCGGCAGTTTCGCCAAGCAGTACAAGTACACCGACGCGCCGGACGCGGACGCCCGCATGGTGCAGGCGGCGTACTGGGCGGACGTGTACGCCAAGGCGCAGGGGAAGTCGTCCAGCGTCACCGCCACCCTGGCCAAGGCCGCGAAGCTGGGTGACTACCTGAGGTACTCGATGTTCGACAAGTACTTCAAGCAGATCAGCGCCACCTGCAGCCAGGTCGGCTCGGTCGGGTGCCCCGCCGGCACCGGCAAGTCCAATGAGGACACGTTCCTGCTGAGCTGGTACTACGCATGGGGCGGCGACGCGGGCGGCGCCTGGTCGTGGCGGATCAGCGGTGACTCGATCCACGAGGGTTACCAGAACCCGCTTGCGGCATGGACATTGGCCAACGACCCGAACCTGGCCCCGCTGTCGCCGACCGCGAAGGCGGACTGGGCGACGAGCCTGACCACGCAGCTCAACCTGTTCAGCTGGCTCCAGTCGGCAGAGGGCGGCATCGCGGGCGGTGTCGAGAACAGCTGGCAGGGCAACTACGGCGACGTGACCAAGCCGCCGGCCGGTGACACCACGTTCGACGGGATGTACTACGACCCAGCGCCGCAGTACCACAACCCGCCGAGCAACCAGTGGTTCGGCTACCAGACGTGGCCGATGGAGCGGGTCGCGGAGTACTACTTCGTCAGCGGCAACGCGCAGGCCAAGGCAATCCTGGACAAGTGGGTAGCGTGGGCCGAGTCGGTGACCACGATCAACCCGACCACCGGCGTGCTGACCACGCCGGGCACGCTGACCTGGTCGGGCCAGCCGGACACCAGCTACACGTCCGGCACGACCGCGCCCGCGGCGAACACGGGTCTGCACGTCACGACGTCCGGTACCGCAACGGACATCGGTGTGGCGACGTCGCTGGCCAAGGTGTTCGAGTACTACGCGGCCAAGTCCGGCAACACCACCGCGCAAACGGCGGCGCAGAACATTCTTGACATCGTCCACAAGAACTTCGCGGACTCCCTCGGCTTCTCGGCCCCGGAAACCCGCACGGACTACAAGAACTTCAACGTCGCGTACAACACGACCAATTTCGAGGGACTGTTCGTCCCGGCCGGATTCACCGGCACGATGCCGGGTGGCATCACGATCAACTCGTCGACGAACACGTTCCTGTCCATCCGGCCGTGGTACAAGAACGACCCGGCCTGGCCGAAGGTCCAGGCGTACCTGAACGGCGGTTCGGCCCCGGTGTTCAACTACCACCGGTTCTGGGCGGAGGCGGACGTCGCCACGGCGTTCGACACGTTCGCGCAGCTGTTCCCGACCGTACAACCGCCTGCCGGCTTCTGAGTCGGCAGTGGGGGCGCGCACACGATGTCGGAGGTGTGCGCGCCCCCTACCCACGTGGACGGATGGATTCGATGCGCGTCTTCTTGCTGGCGGTGTGCCTGCTGTTGGGCGGCGTGGCCGGTTGTACGGCCGGCGGCACCGACTCGGCGGCGCCGACGGTCACCGGCCGGTTCGGCGCCGATCCCGTCATCGCGATCCCGAACGGGTCGCCAAGCGGGAACCTGGTGGTGGACACCGTGATCCAGGGCAGCGGCCCGGTGGTCCGACCGGACGACTACCTGCTGATCAACGTCGAAGGAAAGGTGTGGGCCGGCAACCGGCTCGTGGTGGACAGCTACACCGTCCGGCAGCCACAGGGCCTGCCGCTGTCCTCGGCCATGCCGGCCTGGCGCAAGCTGGCCGGCCAGCGCGTGGGCAGCAGGGTACTGATGGTGGTGCCACCGAAGGACGGCTACGGTTCGGCCGGCAACCCGAAGGCCAACATCATGGGCAGCGACACCCTGGTCTTCGTGTTCGACGTGGTGGACACCCTGGCCCGAGACGCGGCCGCCACTGGCACGCCGGTCTCCTACCGCCCCGGCGCCACCATGCCCACGGTGAC
Organism: Pseudonocardiaceae bacterium; assembly: GCA_036503065.1. Classification (GTDB taxonomy): domain Bacteria; phylum Actinomycetota; class Actinomycetes; order Mycobacteriales; family Pseudonocardiaceae; genus DATEPR01. Next base: position 6,425 of record DASXXM010000602.1, read on the forward strand.
CAATACCCGCAACGGCCCCAAGATCACCGTCCCCGCCACGGCGACCCCGCCGGTGAACCTGACGAGTACGGTGCTGCGCAAGGGATCGGGCCAGCCGATCACCAGCGGCAACACGGTCATCGCGCAGTACACCGGTGTGGTGTGGCGTACCGGCAAGGTCTTCGACTCGTCCTGGACCAGAGGTTTCCCGCAGGCCTTCGTGCTGGGCGCGGGCCAGGTGATCGCCGGGTGGGAGCAGGGCCTCGGCGGTCACACCGTGGGCAGTCAGATCCTGCTGACCGTGCCACCCGCGCTGGGCTACGGAAACCAGGGACAGCCACCGGACATCACCGGCACCGACACCCTGGTCTTCGTCGTCGACATCATCGCCGCCTCCTGACCGACCACCGTCTCGGTCAGACGCGGCGGGCCTTCCAGACCTCCTCGACCGGCCATTGCCTGGACCACTCCGCGGGCGCGTATCCGAAGACCGAGTCGGCCGCGCCCTCCGGGGCGAAGATTTCGATCATGTCCTCGACCTCGAAGCCGCTGGCGCGCAGCAGGCGGATCATGTCGCCGTGGCCGAGATGGAAGTCCACGCTGCCGTCCGGCCAGGCGGTTCGACGTAGGCCCCGTTGGGGGCGCAGCATCCGGTCCGTTGGCCGTTCGTCCTCGTCGTCCGGCGCGCACAGGACCGAGACCACGCTGTTGCACAGGAACGCCAGGTGTCCGCCGGGCCGCAGTAGCCGCGCCGCCTCCGGGAGCCACGCGTAGGGATCGCACCAGATCGCCGCGCCGTATTCGCTCACGGCCAGATCGAAGGACCCGTCCGGGTACGGCACGTGCTCCGCGTTGCCGTGCAGCAGCGGGAACTCGAGGCCGTGCTCGGACTGCAGGCGCCGGGCGGTCGTCAGTTGGGCCTGCGAGTTGTCGATCCCCACCGGCTTCGCGCCGCGCCGGGCCAGCCACGCGCTCACATATGCGGTCCCGCAGCCGAGTTCGATCGCGTCGAGTCCGTCGACGTCGTCCGGGAGTAGCGGGACCTCGCTCTGCGGGACCTGGCTCTGCTGGACCTAGAAGGCGCCCCATGCCGGCGCGTTGTGCGCCCACGCCCGCTCGCCGGGGGCCACCCAGCGGTCGGCGGTCGCGTCCCAGTACTCACGGTTGGCGCGGACGTGCTCGGGCAGTTCGGGAGCGGCCATGTCGTCGCGGGTCACGCCCGACATCACAACGCGTCGCGTCGGAGTGGTCAAATCGGATTCCGCCAGGCAGGCCCGCTGCCGCGGCCCTGCCTGCGCCTCGGCGACCCTCCGGGCCAAACCCCGTAACTTTGTTACTAGATTGTTATTGTGGAGTGTCGCCTACTCCGTGCAGTCCGGGTTGCCAGTTCGGTGCGGGGTATTGAATCCTGGCTGCTAGGGGCCGGAATCGGCTGCCACCCAAAGCTTCGCCGCATTGCTTCTTCGTCAGGTGTAAGAGTTTACCCGCCTAGGAGGGCGATTGAATGGCTGCCACTGATCTTACCGGCGATGTGGTGACTGCGATGTTCGTGCAGCAGTGGTACGACCTGTTAAGCGCGCACGAACCGGTTGAGAAGCTGTTGGCGCTCGTTTCAGAACAAGACCTGGAAATGGCATTTCCGCCAGACGACATACTACGAAGTCACGAGGACTTCCGCCGCTGGTACAAGGCGGTCGGGGACGCCAACCGGGACCAGTCCCACACCGTCGAGCGGCTCGACACGCGGCGGCAGGGCGACACCGTGAACGTCGACGTGACCGTGCTGTGGCAGACGACGCAGACGTCGGACGACGTCACGATCCGTCGTCGCGTGCAGCAGCAGTGGCGGCTGCGGGAACTGGCCGGCGGCCGGCTCGTCATCGTGAATTACCAGGTCGGAGAACTCGTGCCGGCCTGACCGTCGAGGTCGGCGTAGGGCACATCACCCCGTATTGCGAGGAGTTACCGTGACGGACAACTACGACTTCATCGTGGTCGGCGCCGGATCTTCGGGATCGGTCATGACCAACCGGTTGAGCGAACTCCCGGACGCGACGGTGCTGGTGCTGGAGGCGGGCGCGGCCACCGTGCCGGCAAGCGCCGACGTGCCGTGGCGGTGGGCCGAGCATCACTTCACCGACCTCGACTGGGCCTACTTCAGCACCGAGCAGGCAGCCCTCGGCGGCCGCAAGGTGTATTCGGCGGCGGGCAGGGGCATCGGCGGTTCGACGAACCTGTACCACATGATCCACATCCGTGGGCACCAGTTGGACTACGACAACTGGTCCTACCACGGCGCTCGGGGCTGGTCCTGGCAGGACGTCCTGCCCTACTTCCAGAAGCTGGAAAACCAGGAGGACGACACCAACCCGACGGCGGGCCACTCCGGTCCGATCAACGTCATCAACGCCAAGGACCACCAGCCCAACCCGCTGTCCACGACGTTCATCGAGGCGGGCCTCGAGCTGGGCCACAAGTTCACCGCCGACTTCAACAACGAGATGACCGGCGTCGGCTGGCACCACCTGGACATGGTGGACGGCCACCGCGGCGGTGCCCGCCACGGCTACCTCAATCCCGCGCTGCAGCGGCCGAACGTGACGCTGTCGGCCAACTCCTTCACCAGCAAGCTCCTGTTCAACGGCGACAGGGTCACCGGCGTCGAGTACATTGTGGACGGCGAGGTACGGCAGGCGTACGCCAACAACGAGGTCATCCTGTGTGCCAGCGGCCTGCAGACGCCGAAGCTGCTGATGCTCTCCGGCATCGGCCAGCCGGAGCACCTGCGTGAGTTCGGCATCGAGACCAGGGTCGCGCTGCCCGGCGTCGGCGAGAACTTCCAGGACCACGCGCTGGTGGTCGGGCCGGTCTACATCACCGACCAGCGGGCGCCCGAGCCGAACCTGCAGATGTCCGAGGCGTGCATGTTCGTCAACACCGGCGGCCTGCCGGTGCCGGACTTACAGATCGGCACGATCAACCGGGCACAGTTCCAGCCCAAGCCGGACCCGAAGCTGGTCACCACGATTCCAGGTCTGATCCGGCCGTTCTCCCGTGGCACGGTTCGCCTGGCCAGCGCCGACCCGAAGGACAACGTGCTGCACGACCCGCAGTACATGTCCCACCCGGAGGACCTGCGCCGCATGGTGCTGGCGTTCGAGATGGGCCACGAGATCTTCCACTCCAAGGCGTTCGCCGAGTGGGGCGTCAAGCCGGTCACGCCGGGCCCCGACGTGCGCAGCAAGGCGGAGGTCACCGAGTACGTCAAGCAGAATCTCGGCTCGTACTACCACTACACCGGCGCCTGCAAGATGGGCACGGACGCGGCGGCCGTCGTCGACCCCGAGTTGAAGGTGTACGGCGTGGAGGGCCTGCGGATCGCGGACGCGTCGGTGATGCCCGAGGTGCCCACCGGCAACTGCCAGACGGCGGTGCTGATGATCGCCGAGCGGTGCGCCGACTTCGTCAAGCGTGACCTCAACGGGGGTGACGCGGCATGACCGGTCCGCAGACGTACGACTACATCGTGGTCGGCGCGGGCTCGGCCGGTTGCGTCATCGCCAACCGCCTTGCCACCCGCACCGACGCCACGGTCCTGCTGATCGAGGCGGGCGGCCCGGACACGGAACCGGCCATCCACCAGGAGCAGATGAGCGCCACCATGTCCCTGTGGGGCCCTGGTCCGCTGAACTGGGGCTACGTCACCGAGCCGCAGGCAGGCGCGGCCGACCGCGAGATCGCGGTGGCCAGGGGCAAGGTATGGGGCGGTTGCAGCTCGGTGAACGCGATGCTGCACGTCCGGGGCAATCGGATCGACTACGACGCGTGGGCCGCCATGGGCAACAAGGGCTGGTCCTACGAGGACGTCATGCCGGTGTTCCGGGACATGGAGAACTACTCCGGTGGTGCCTCGTCCTACCGGGGAGTCGCCGGGCCGCTGGACGTACTCGTGCACGCCGACCCGAGTCCGGTGGCGCTGCAACTGTTCGACGCGGGGCCGGAGGTCGGTTTCACCGACCGCGGGCGCGGCTTCGACTACAACGCCGAACGCCAGACCGACTCGATATTCCTTTACCAGGCAACGAAGACACCCGAGCACCACCGGGCGAGTACCGCCGTGGCGTACCTCACGCCCGCGCTGGACGAGCCGAACCTGACCGTGCTCAGCCAGGCAATGGTCACCAGGGTGCTGATCGAGAACGGGCGCGCGGTCGGTGTCGAGGTCGTCGCCGACGGACAGTCCCGGCAGGTGCGCTGCAACCGCGAGGTCGTGGTCAGCGCGGGCGCCTACGAGTCGCCCAAGCTGCTCATGCTGTCCGGCATCGGACCGGCGGAAACCCTTGCCAACCACGGCATCCGCACGCTGGTCGACCTGCCGGGTGTCGGCGCCAACCTGCAGGACCACATGATCGTCGGCGTCTGTTATCTGTCCAAACAGGAACAGCCGTGGGAGCCGACGCTGATCGCCGAGACCGGGTTCTTCACCCGGACCAGCACGGTCGGTCCGACCGAGGCGCCGGACTTCCAGATGAAGTTCGGCGGCCTGAAGTTCGTCGGTCCCGAGTACTATCAGGACGGACCCGGCTTCACGTTCGCCCCGGTGCTCATCCAGCCGCGCAGTGTCGGCTACGTGAGCCTGAAGTCGGCCGACCCGTACGACAACGCGCTGCTGCAACCGAACTACCTCGGCGACCAGGCCGACGTGAACATGTTCGTCGAGGCGATCGAGCTGAGCAGGGAACTGGCGCACACGCGGGCCATGGCCGACTGGGTCGACCGGGAGATCGCGCCGGGACCGGACGTCACCGACCGGGCCGGGATCGAGGACTACGTGCGGCGCAACGCCGGCACGCTGTGGCACCCGGTCGGCACCTGCTCGATGGGCAGCGGGCCGGCAGCCGTCGTGGACTCGCGGCTGCGGGTGCACGGCGTGGCGGGCCTGCGGGTCGCGGACGCGTCGGTCATGCCCAAGATCGTGTCCGGCAACACCAACGCCGCGTCAATCATGATCGGCGAACAGGCGGCCCGGCTGCTGGCACCAGCCGCCGTGGCCGGCGCAGTGGGAGGTGAGGCCCGATGACCCCGGAGGCGCTGTACCTGAAGTTCGCCGACATCGTGAACGCGCGCGAGTACGGCCGACTGGAAGAAGTGATGGTGCCCGACTTCGTCGACCACCACCCCGGCCTGGTCGACGTGGCCAGCCTGGACACCTACCGCGCCAACATCACGTCGCTGATCGACGCGCTGGGCATGGTGGTGACGGCCGAACGGGTCGTGGCAGCGGGCGACGAGGTGTTCACCCGCATCCGGTTGACCGGCAAGCACACCGGGACGTTTCTCGGTGTGCCCGCCAGCGGCAACCAGCTCGACTGGTACACGCACGAGCTGTGGCGCATCGAGAACGGCCGGTTCGTCGAACGGTGGGCCGTGGACGACCTGCTCACGCTGGTCAGTCAGCTCGGCGTCCCCATGCCCACCTGGGGCGCACCCGATCCCGCGGAAGTGGGTGCGAAATGAGCGCGCCGGCCACCGTGCGATGGGCGCATGTCGCGCTGAACTGCCGCGACCAGCAGGCGACGGAGCAGTTCTACAGCCGCTGGTTCGGCTTCCGCAGGGTGCGGGTCGTGGACGGCGGGGACGGCACCCGAGTCGTGTTCCTGCGCCACGGCGACGTGTGCCTGGAACTGTTCGGCACCGACACGAGCTCGGCTTTCGACCCGAAGGGCGACGGGCCGAACAATCCCGGTGCCGTGCGACACCTGGCGTTTCAGGTGGACGACGTGGACTCGTTCCTGGCGGGCGCGGATGAACTGGACGTGACGCTGGGGCCGCTGAAGTTCGACGACTTCATCCCACGCTGGAAGACGGTCTGGGTAAGGGATCCCGACGGTGTCGTGGTCGAGGTCAGCCAGGGCTACGTCGACCAGGACCCAGCCGAACTGGCACGGTTCAGCTAACCAACGAAACCTGCTGGGACGCACGACCGCACGCGGCAACCGTGCGGTCGTGCCGTTTTGCGGAGCCGATCAACCAATTGTGTCAGTCCCACCGTTGGCATGGGTTTGCAGCAACCGCCCCACCTCTGAGAACAGCGCGGCAAACGCCACCTGTTCGCCTGCTGACAGGGACTGTTGTAGCAGCCCCAGCATTACCTCGACCATTACCCACCTCCAGTGGTTGTTGCGGACCATGCGTCAGCAGCCAAGCAGGGATCACGGTCGGTGAGCGATCATGTGAACAGGGTTGTCAAACCGGCAAGCACCTGCGGTTATGCTGGTGGGAGGAGAGGCAGCCAACGTCCGGAAGTGTGGAAGCCATGGCCCGTGAGCCGGAGGCGGTAGTCGGGCTCCGTCGTGCGCTCGGTGAGCGGCTGGCGATCTTCCGTCAGGCTGCGGAACTGACCCAGGGTCAGCTTGCCGACGCCACCATCTGTGATCGTACGAACGTCGTGCACATCGAGAAGGGCCGTAACCGAGGCGACGAGCGCTTCTGGAGCAAAGCCGACGAAGTATGCAACGCTGATGGCGTGTTGCTGGCCGGTTTCCATGAGGTGGAGGCCGCCAAGGCCGAGTACGAGCACGACGTCCGGGTACGTGAACTCGCAGACGTACAGGCAAGGGCCGACCGAATCCGCACCCCGGTGGCCGCTGCAGGTTTGGTAGCGGCCTCGTCGTGGCTTGCCACGCCTCAGCCCAACGACAGCGACGAACAGGACGCTCTCGAACTGGTTCGGCGAGTGGCCGCGAGCGACGTGGGCAATGAAACGCTGACCAGGCTCGAAGCGGTTGTTGACGAGCTGGCGATTGCCTATTCCAAGACACCGCCGACGGCGCTACTCGGTCGTATTCGGCAGCATCTCGGCTACGTCAATCGGTTGCTCGATGCTCGTAAGACGCTTAATGAACACCGTCGTTTGTTGGTGCTTGGCGGTTGGTTGTCGCTGCTCGCTGCGACCGTGCATATAGATCTCAAGCAACAAGCGGCAGCTTCGGCTCGACTCAAAACCGCCGCCAGCTTGGCCCGTCATGCCGTGCACGACGAAATCCACGCCTGGTGTTTTGAAACCGAAGCTTGGCGGATGTTG
>DASXXM010000603.1:0-3513 GCA_036503065.1 Pseudonocardiaceae bacterium
CTAGCCCGCGAAAGGCCACTTCACCGACCCGCAGCCCCGGAGGCAGCCCCCACCACTCCACCGGGGGGCGTCCCATTTCCAATGTACCGCTTGTCAAGCCCCAAAAGGGGGTCCGTCGGCAATCTGTGGACAGCTCAAAAAGTTGTGCACAGATGACTCGACAGCCTTGACAGCAACGAAACTGGTGCTGGTTCGGGACCGCCTACGGCAGGGCCAGCGGGAGTGTGTCGGCCACCGAGCTGCCCTGCCTTCCGTTGCGGGCCAACAGTTCCACGCCCAGTGCCCGACCGAGCGCGGCCGCGGTGGGCACGGGGGACGTCGGGTGCACGCCGATCCGCACCCGGCCCTCGCCGCGCACCTCGCCGCGCGCCGTGCGGTGCAGCGAGTACGACGTGCACGTGAACGCCGCCTGCGCGGTCCACTTGCCCAGCATGGTGACGGCGTCGCGTTCCGTCCTCGGCGCGAAGCAGAACTGGCGCAGCGTGCCGATCGACCAGTCGCGCCACGTCTCCTTGACGGTGAACGCGGCGCCGCCGAGCGTCGAATGGTCCGAACCCAGTGCCACCAGCAGTTCCTGGCGCAGTTCCGGCTCGTCGACGACCACGCCCGCGTAGCCCGCCTCGGCCAGCCGCGCGACCAGCGCGAGCCCCGCGGTGGCCGTGGCTCGCGCGGCACCCAGGTCGCCGCCGCCGCGGGCCAGCGCCGCGACGGGCGCGTCCGCGGGGCGGTAGCGCAGGGCCAGCCAGTAGACCTGCATCGGTTCGAGATCCCGCTGATCACCGTAGTAACGCGCGCGCGGCGGGCTCGGCATGGACCACACCACCAGTTGCGCGCCTGCCAACCGGATGTCGGTGCGGTCGAACGAGTTGACCAGCACCCCGAGCGGCAGGGCCGGGTTCGGGCTCGCCGTGGGCGTCAGCCGGACCACCGCGGACAGCGAGTCGCCGAGGTCGGCGAGGCCGGCGCGGTTCCCGGCCCGGTCGATCTGGCGGCGCAGCGTGACGCCCGGCACCACGGCCGCCAGCGGGTCGGTCGACTTCACCTGCGCGGACCGGCGTCGGGCGCGGTAGCGAAACAGCACGCCGATCCATTGGTAGCAGCACAGTCCGGCCAGCCGCACGGACGTCACGATGATCGTCACCGCGGCCACGGCGGCGACCACGATGCTCACGATCCGCCACGGCCACACCGTCGCCGCGACCGCGACCAGCGCGATCTCCCACAACGCGACCTGTCCGATCCGGACCGGCCGCAGCACGCCGATCCGACCCCGACCGCGTGAACGGGCCTTTCCCGGCAATTGACCCGGTCGGGGCAATTTGGCCGGCACCGTGCCGGTGAGCGGCAATTGCAGCGTGGCTTGCTGCTGCACGGTCGACTGCTGACTCATCGAGGACGAACCGCCTTTCGCGGACCGAACGCCGACTTCGGTGAAACCCTGTGGGACAACCCATGGGTACCACCGAGAGCATATGTATGCTCACGGGGCGGCGCACAGCTTGGTTTGCAGAATACCGACGAAAGGTTGACCGGGAACGCGGCGGCGGCGCCGGCAGAATCGTCCGCCACCACGATCGGTCACGAGGGCTTTACCACGAAAGCGCACGGGGGCGCGAAGGTGTGGACACAGCGCGACCAGATCCAGGCCTACCAGTTCCTGCGGCGCCGCTTGGTATCCGCGTTGGTCAAGGCGGACGCCGACCACCCGACGCCGCCGAGCAGGCGCCTGATCCTGGGCACGATCATCGGCGTCGCGGCAGCGGTGCTGATCACCGCCGTGTTCGGGATCATCGGCGTGCTCAACCCGTCCGCGTCGGCCAATTGGCGGCAGGGCGGCCAGGTGATCGTCGAGCAGGAGACCGGCGCCCGGTTCGTCTACGGCCAGGACGGCCTGTTGCACCCGGTGCTGAACTACGCGTCGGCCAGACTGCTGGCCGGCGGCGACGGTAACCAGACGGCGTCGGTGCCGCGAAAGTCGCTGGCTGCCGCGTCGCGCGGCGCGATGCTCGGCATCCCCGGCGCGCCCGATTCGCTGCCCACCGCCGGCAATCTGCTGCCGGCCACGTTCGCGAGCTGCACAAGAAGCCCGGCCGACCTGCCCGCCGCGGCCGAGCCGGTGTCCACCGTGGTACTCGGCGGCCCCGACCCCAACGGCCAGACGTTGGCGACCGGCGCGGGCCTGCTCGTCGCGCTGCGGTCCGGCCAGGGCTACCTGATCACCGACGGCCACCGCTACCGCCTGCCCGACCAGGCGTCGCTCGGCGCCCTCGGCTACCGGACCCAGTCGGCCTTCGCGGTGTCGACCAACTGGCTGGCGACCGTGCCGGCCGGCCGCGATCTCGGCCTGGTGGCCGTGCCGGGCGTCGGCGCCGCGGGTCCCACCGTCGGCGGCGCCGCGACCCGCGTCGGCCAGGTGCTCAGCGCGAACGGCGACTACCTGGTGCGCCGCACCGGTCTCGTGCCGATCACACCGATCGAGGCCGCACTCGTGCTCGACAACAACGCCGACGCGCCCGCCTACCCGGACGGCCGCCCACGTGTGCTGGCGGTGTCGGCCGCGGCGGCGGCGAACGCGCCGATCGCCCAGTCCGCCACCGACGACACCGGCTACCCGCGCACTCTCCCGGTCCTGGCGAGCCAGAGCCAGGGCGCGGTGCTGTGCGCGGTCGGCGACGGCCAGGACGACACCCGGATCATGGCCGAACCCGCGCTGCCACTGCCCAACGGCGCGAAACCGATGCCGGTCACCAACCGCACCGACGACCGGGTCGCCGCCGAGGTCTACGTCCCGCCCGGCACCGGCGCGCTGGTGCGCGAACTCGTCGGTGCCGGCGGCACCACCCCGACCACATACCTGATCACCGACGCGGGCATGAAATATCCGGTGCCCAGCGCGGACGCGCTCAAGGCACTCGGCTACGGCGCCGCGACCGCGCAGCCGGTGGCCGGCACCCTGCTGGCCCTCCTGCCGACCGGCCCGTCGCTGGATCCGGCGGCAGCCCGACAAGAGGTGGCGAGCCGATGACCGACCTGCGGACGCCCCCCGCCGAGCCGGCCCCCGACGGCGACGAGCCGGCCGCCGCCGCACCGACCGGCCGTATCCTGGTCGGCGTCGTGGAGGATCATCCGCTGTACCGGGCCGCGGTCGCCCGCGTGCTGGAGGAGACGCCCGACATCGAACTGGGCGTGGTGGCCGACTCGGTGGCCAGGTTCGCGGTCGGCCGTCAGCCACCCGGCGGCGTCGTGGTGCTCGACCTGAAGCTGCACGGGGTGCGCGACGCGGCTGCCGTCCTGGAGATCATCGGCATGGGCCACCGGGTGCTGGTCGTGTCCGCGCACGCCGACCAGCCGGAGGTGCTCGGCGCGATCGCCGCGGGCGCCCGCGGCTACCTGTCCAAGGACGCCGACGGTGCCGAGATCCTGCGCGCCATCAGGGCCATCGCGGCCGGCAACAGCTACGTGTCGCCGATCCTGGCTGCGTTCGTACTCAACTCGTCCCGCCAGGCAGGCCCC
>DASXXM010000604.1:0-14432 GCA_036503065.1 Pseudonocardiaceae bacterium
ACGCCGACCTCGGTCAGCGGGTTTCCGGCCGGACGGCTCTGGCGGCGCGCTCGATTGTCGCGCGCCGGTTCTCCCAGAAGACGGCGTCCTTTGCCGGCTGGGCGGCGAATGCCACCGCGCCGTCGAGTTGCTCACGCATGATGTCCGCGTGGCCGGCGTGCCGACTTGTCTCGGTGAGTATGTGCACCAGGACGTTGAACAGTGTCACGTCGGGGCCCGGCCACCACGGCACGTGGCCGGGCGCGCCGATGTCGAGTGCGTTGATCGTCACATCGGCGTGGTCCCAGACCCGCCGGTATCCGTCGACGATGTCGGCGCGTGTCTCGTGCTCGGTCGCCCACATGTCGGCGCCGCGTGCCGACAGGTCGTCCCACCGGGGCACTGGTTCGGGAAACGGCCGGTCGAAGACCTCGCCGAAGTACCTGGCCTCCGACAGCGACAGGTGCTTGATCAGGCCGAGCAGGTTGGTCCCGGTCGCGGTCAGCGGACGGCGGCTGTCGTATTCGGCGAGCCCGTCGAGCTTGGCGAGCATCGCCGCGCGTAGCTCGCGCAGATCGTCGTGCAGACACGTCTTCGCGTAGGCGTCGAGGAGGGCGGGCACCGGCGGATCATCGCATCGGCGCCCGGACGGGACAAACGCCGGCCGTATCGTCACGTCGGGCAGACCTGTGCCAGGCTGCTGAACCGGCACACCGATGAGGAGCGACCATGTCGACGACCGCCACCAACTGGGCCGGCAACGTCACCTTCGCCGCCGCGCGGACGCACCGGCCGGACTCCCTGGACGAACTGCGTCGGATCGTCGCGCACACCGGGCACATCCGTGCCATCGGCACCGCCCACTCGTTCAGCCAGGTCGCCGACACCACCCACGATCTGGTGCGCCTGGACGGCCTGCCGCGCACCGTCGAGATCGACGCGGCGAACTCGACCGTCACCGTGGCCGCCAGCATGCGCTACGCCGACTTCACCGGACTGCTCGACCGGTCCGGCCACGCCCTTGCCAACCTCGCATCGCTCCCCCACATCTCGGTCGCCGGGTCGTGCGCGACCGGGACGCACGGTTCCGGCCCTACCCACCGGTCCCTGGCCGCCGCGGTCACGGCGCTGCGACTGGTTACCGCGGACGGCGACACGGTCGTACTGCGCCGGGACACGCCCGACTTCGCCGGCACGGTGGTCGCGCTCGGCGCGCTCGGCGTCGTCACCCACGTGACGCTGGACGTCGAGCCCGCCTACGAGATGGCACAGCGGGTCCGCCTCGACGTCCCGCTCGACGACCTGGCGGGCAGCCTGGACGACGTGCTCGGCGCCGCCTACAGCGTCAGCGTGTTCACCGACTGGCGCGACGCCGCCGCGGTGTGGCTGAAATACCGCACCGACCAGCCGCGGCCGACCTGGGCCTGCGGCCGACCCGCGCCCCACGACGTGCACCCGGTGCCGGGGGCGGCACCGGAATTCTGCAGCGAACAACTCGACGTGCCCGGCCGCTGGTACGAACGGCTACCCCATTTCCGGCCCGAGTTCACCCCGAGCGCCGGGGACGAACTCCAGTCCGAGTTCTACCTGGCGCGCGCCGACGCGGCCGCCGCGTTCGCCGCGATCCGCGAGATCGGCGACCTGGTGGCGCCCGTGGTGCACATCGCCGAGATCCGCGCCGTGCGCGCCGACGACCTGTGGCTCAGTCCCGCGTACGGCCGCGACTCGGTGACGTTCCACTTCACCTGGATCGCGGACGCGGCCGCCGTGGCACCCGTGCTCGCGGCCGCGGAGGAACGCCTGATGCCGCTGGGCGCCCGGCCACACTGGGGCAAGCTGACCACGGCCGCCCCGGCGGACATCATCGGCCGCTACGAGCGCGCCGACGACTTCGCCCGCCTGATGAGCACGTACGACCGGACCGGGAAGTTCCGCAATCCCTTCGTGGACAACCTCTTCCCGGCCTCGTGATGGTCAGCCGCTGAGGCTGCCGGCGTACAGGTCGGCGAGGGCGCTCCAGTGGCGCTCGGCGGCCGCGGCGTCGTAGGTCGTGTTGTCCGGCACCGCGAATCCGTGCGCGGCCTTGTAGGTGTCCATGGTGTACGACACTCCGGCGGCGGTGAGTGCCCGTTCCAGCCGCTCGTACTGGTCGGGCGGGAAGGAATCGTCGTTCTCGGCCCCTGCCACGTGCAGCGTGGCGCGCATCCGGTCGGCCAGCAGATGCGGGCTGTCCGGATCGTCCACGGCGGCCAGCCGCCCGCCGTGGAACGATGCGGCGGCGGCGATCCGGTCCGGGTAGTGCCCGGCCACGATCAGCGAGATCCGCCCGCCCATGCAGTACCCGGTCGTCCCGACACCGGTCCCGGACACTTCGGGGCGACCGGCGAGGAATCCGAGGAACGCGCCCGCGTCGCGGACGACGGCGTCCGCCGTCAGGGTCCCGACCAGTCCCATCAGGCGTTGCCGTTCGGCCGGATCGCTGAACACCGTGGCGATGTCGAAGGGGGCGTACTCGCCGGATCGGTAGTAGACGTTGGGCAGCAGCACGGTGTAGCCGAGTTCGGCGAGCCGGTCCGCCATGGCTTCGAAGGTCTCCCGGACCCCGCCCGCGTCCGGGTAGACGATCACCGCCGGCCGGCTTCCGTTACTGGACGGCGTATGCAGGGTGGCGGGGCAGGCGCCGTCGTCGGTGGCGACGGTCACATCTGTTCGTGGCACGCGGACTCCTGGCATTCGGCGAATGGTGACCGCCCCAGGCTAGCCCCAATGGTCGATGGCGGCCGAACAGGACAATGCGCCCGACGCTAGACTCCGGGCAGGAAGTACGCGAAGGGGGCGGCCGTGGGTGTACTGAGTGACCGGAAAGCCTTGGTGACAGGGGGTTCGCGGGGCATCGGGCGAGCCGTTGTCGAGCGACTGGCGCGGGACGGCGCCGAGGTCGTCTTCAGCTACGCCACCAACGAAACCGCGGCCGCCGAGGTCGTGGCCGCCACCGGCGGGACCGCCTTCGCGGTACCGGCCGAACTCGGTCGGACGGCCGACGTCCGCGCGCTGTTCCAGCAGGCGGAGGAACGGCTCGGCGCGCTCGACATCGTCGTGCTCAACGCCGGGATCGTCATCGGCGGAACCATCGACCAACTGGACGAGGCAACCTACGACCAGGTCATGAACGTCAACGCCAAAGGCACGTTCTTCGCCCTCCAGGAGGCGGCCCGACGACTGCGCGACGGCGGGCGCATCGTGACGCTGTCGACGCTCAACACGGTGCTGGCCTTTGCCGGAAACGCGGTCTACTCGGCGAGCAAGGCCGCAGTCGAGCAGTTCACCGCGATCGCGGCCAAGGAGCTCGGCGCCCGCGACATCACGGTCAACACCGTGTCACCCGGCGCCACCGACACCGACATGCTCCGCGGCGCGAACCCGCCGGAAGTCCTCGAATTGATGAAGACCATGTCGCCGTTCGGCCGGCTCGGCACGCCGGCGGACGTCGGCGATGTCATCGCGTTCCTCGTCGGCCCCGACGGCCGGTGGATGACCGGACAGAACCTGCGCGCCGGCGGCGGCCTCGCCTGAAGCGCCGCCAACGCGGTCCAGCCGCCCTTTGCGCGGTTGGCAAAGGGCGGCTGGACCTGCGTTATCTCACTGTCACCCGTCGCTGCCGTTGGGGCCGGTCGGGTTCATCGGCGTCTTGATGGGCACGCCGTTCTCCAGCGGCGGCGGCATCGGGACGTTCGCGCCCTTGATGTCCTGCCAGGTGGCCAGGTTGAACTCGAACTCGTTGATCCGGTCCGCCTGCGAGAGATCCTGCGCCGCGGACTGCGCGGCCATCGGCGAGGCCGCGGTGTTGACCGCCGTCAGGTCGGTGGACGGCTTGACCGCGTTGTAGGGGGCGAAGTTCGGGTGGTTGGTGAACGACGCGATCATCGGGGTGGCGTAGGCGTCGAACTGGGTCAACGGCTTGATCCCGACGATCAGTTCCATCGTCCGCAGCATCGCCGCGGTGTTGTAGAACGTCGAGTCGACCCGGCCGGTCCTGGTGTACGGGCTGATCACCTCGGACGTGGTGCGGTGCGCGTCGACGTGGTCGGGGCCGGCCTGTGCGTCGTCCTCGGTGACGAAGATCGCCGTGTTCTGCCAGTACGGCGAGTGGGACACCGCGTCGACGAGCTGACCGACGGCCCAGTCGTTGTCACCGACGTACGCCCTCGGCGTCGGGCGGCCCGGTGCCGTCGACGACGTGTGGTCGCTGGACAGCCGGACGAACTCCATGGTCGGCAGGTTCTTGTTCGCCACGTAGCCGGTGAATTCGTTGCTCCACTGAGTCATCCGTGCGCCGTTGCAACTGGGCGACTGCGGCGTGAAGCTGTTCGGCGAGTCCGGGCAGGACAGGTCGAACCCGCGGTAGGCGTGGTCGGTCGACGCGTTGAGTAGCGGGTCCCCCGCGACCATCTGGTTGGCCGCGTTCGGGCTCACGTACATGCCGTAGTTGCGGAACGAGATGTTGGCATTCGCCAGCCGGTCCCAGATGTAGGCGTTGGCGGGGTCGCGGTTCGGCGCGATCGCCGGGTCGCTGCTCTCGGACGGGTACGGGTGGTTGCGGTTGGAGTAGTTACCCACCCAGGTCTGCTCGCTGAACGGGTTGGAGTTCGACGCCGTCGCCCAGTTCCAGCCCTGCGCGGACACTTCGGCGTTGGCGTAGAAGTTGTCCAGCGTGGCGTACTGGCTCTCCAGGGTCCGCAGGTTGGGTGCGGACTCGTTGCCGAACAGGTTCAGGCTCGGATCGCCGTTGCCCTTGCCGAGGCTGCCGAACTCCTGGTCGTAGGTCCGGTTCTCCTTCACGATGTAGATCACGTGCTTGATCGGCGAGGAACCACCGACGTGCATCGGCACGATCGCGGTGTTGGCCGTCGCCGCGGCGCGTACGTTGTCGCCCTGGGCGAACCCGTCGTTCGAGTTGACCTGTTGCGTGAAACGCTCGAGCTGCTCGCGGCCGGGCACGGCGACCGTGGACAGGGTGCCCACCATCATCGTTCCGACGTACTGCTTGGCGAACCCGCCCGGGTCGGTCACGCGCCGCTGGTCGTCGGTGTACGGGTTGGGGCCGTTGGGGTTCGGTCCCGCGCCGAGTCCCTTGGCATTGAGTACGTACAGCCAGTTGCCGACGCGCTGCACACTGGTCGGGTACCACGCGGTGGGAATCAGGCCGGACACGCGGTTCTCGGCGATGTCGACCACGGCCACGTCGTTGTCACCGGAGTTCGCGACGTACAGCGTGCGACCGTCCGGCGAGAGCGAGAGGCCCTCGGGGTTGGCGCCGACCTGTGCGTTGCGGTAGGGGGCGAGCGACACGCTGTGGGTCACCCGGTTGGTCCTGGTGTCGATGACGCTGATCTCGTCGCTGTCGCCGTTGGCCACGTACAGCCGCGTGCCGTCCGCGTTGCGGATCACCATGTTCGGGTGCGTGCCCACAGTGATGGCGGACGTCACGACCGGTGCGGCACCGGCGATGTCCAGCACGCTGACGGTGTTGCCGCCCTGATTCGTGACGTAGGCGGTGGCGCCGTTCCGACTCAGTACGACGCCGTAGGGGTCGTGTCCGACCGGCACGGTCTGCGGCTTGCCGGTGGCGAGATCGACGACGGTGGCCGCGTCCGCGAGTTGGTCGGCGATGACGAGCCGCTTGCCGTCTGGCGTGACGGCAAGACCCGCCGGATACATGTTGACGGCGGCGCCGCTCGGATTGGTCTTGGGCAGCACGATCGGCGCGGTCTCGGTCAGGTGGCCGCCGCTGACCGTGTAGGTGCGGATGACGTTGTTGCCGCCGCCGCTGACGTAGGCGCGCGTCCCGTCCGGGCTGTAGGCGACGCCGGTGAACACCGCCTGCGGCGACTGGTAGGTCAGCGTCTGCATGACCGTCGACGTCGCGGTGTTGACGACCTGCACCGACTGGTTGGCGTCACCGGCGTTGACCGCGAGCATCGTCCTGCCGTCCGGCGACACGGCGCTGGCCAGCGGCAGGCTGCCCAGCGTGGTCTGGTGTCCGGCCGGCGCCACCCGGAAGCCCACCGGTGTGATCGCGGTGCCGTCGCCCTGTGGACCGGCGTGCTTGCCGTAGTTGGCCGCGACAGCGGTGCCCGCGGCGACCACGGCCAGTGCCGTCGCCACCAGGACAACCCGCCGTGCTCGAATCCTTCGCATAGTTTCCCCGCTCGTCCGGCGCCGGAGTTGGATACCCGTGGCACCTGTGCAGGTGCACACGGTAGGCACCGAGCTTTACCACGACGCGGCCCGCGGGTGAATAGCACACCACGACCACCCAGCCAACCGGTGCGGCGGCACCGGCACGGATCCCGGCCGTTACCGGTGTGGCTGGGCCGCGAGCGCCTCCGCTCGATCGTGATGACCGCGGATGTCCACGATCACGCCGTCCCTGGTGTGAAAGGCCTGGTACACGAGACCGGCCCGGGGCGGGAAACCCGGTCCGCGCACGGCGAGGCCGAGCAGGATCACGTTGCCGTGGATCATGACGTCGTCGACCTGGCTGCGCACGCCCGAGTCGTACAGCGCGCGGTACCAGTCCAGCACCTGAACCCGATTGGCGCAGCCCGCCCAGCGCGCTTCCGGATGCAGCAGCTCACCGAACCGTGCCAGATCGGCGGTCTCCAGGCCGATCCGCAACCGTTCGGCCAACTCGGCCATGGCCCGCGGATCGGCCGGGGGCCGGGGCTCGTCCGGCTCGTCCGCGCCGCTGATGCCGTAGGCGTGCAGGAGTGCCGCGACCGCCTCGCTGGGTGGCTTGTCGTCCACCCAGACGCCCTGGGTGGCCGCGCCTGCCGCCAGCAGGGCGCGGATCGTGCCGAGCCAGTCGCCGTCGGAGCGCTCGCCGCTGCCGACGGTCGCGAAGCACAACGGAGTGCTGTGCCACCGGCCGTCGAGCGGATCGACGGTGGCGCCCCTGGCCAGCAACAGCGCGACCACGTCGGTTCGACCGGCGTAGGCCGCCTCGTGCAGCGCGGTCTGGCCGTTCTCGTCACGCGTGTCGACCGGGAAACCCAGGTCCAGCATTGTCGCGACCGCCGCGACGCCGGCCGCCCCCGCCGCGTACACGATGGTGGCGAGATCTACATCGGACAGTCCGGTGTGGTCGGTCGAAGGAGCCTCGGCACGGAGGCAGGCGCCCAGGAAGTGGTCGCCGTGCGTGGTGTCGTCGGCGGCGCCGTGGCCCAGCAGCAGTTCGGCGACGTCGGCCTTCCCGCGCCGAACCGCGAGGCGCACCAGGGAAATCCCGTCGCGGGTGGCCGCACCGGGATCGGCGCCCGCCGCGAGCAGCACCTCCACCACGGCCGCGGTGTCGTCGGCCACGGCGGCGACCAGCGGGTTGACCGAGCGGTCGGCCAGGTGCCCGGCCAGCGTGGGCGCGGTGACCGTGCGGCCGGGGTCGCCACCGGCGGCCACCAGCAGCCGGACACCTTCGACGTCGTCGGCGCCGGTGGCCGCCGCGAGCGCGTTGGTGCCGTTCACCTTGGCGCCGTACGCCAGGAGCAGCCGCAGGCAGGCGTGGTCGCGGTGATACACCGAGTGGTAGAGCGACTCGTCGTCGTCGGGGTTGGCGCCCCGGTCGAGCAGCAATTCGGTGATGGCAGGGTTGTTCGCGATGCCGGCGGCACCGTAGAGCGCCGACCGGTAGCGACCGGTACGCACCGACGCACCGTTGTTGCTGTCCGGGTCCGCCCCCGCGTCCAGCAGCAGTCGCGCGACCGCCACCAGGCCCGCCGCCCGGTCCGGATCGATGCGGTGCCAACGGGAATGGCACACGTACAACAACGGCGACCACCACCGGTCCCGGTCCGGCGCCGTCACCAACCCAGGCGACCGGGTGATCAACTCGCGAACGTGGTCGGCGTCACCGAGCACCGCCGCGGTACGAACATCGGCGCCGGCCAGGCGCCGATCACCCGCCAGCAGGCGCGCCGCCTGTTCGGTGCGGCCGTCGACGCCGGCCGTCAGGAACGCCCGGACCCGCTCGGGCAGTTCCAGGGTGCGGGCGTCGACTTCGGCCTTCAGGCGTGGCCAACTGGCGAACCCGTACTCCCTGGCGATCGCCAACTGGGCCATGGACAACGTGACCGCGACGCCGGAGCGTGCCAGGGCGAGTCGCGCGACGGCGTCCGGATCACCGGCCCGCGCGGCGTCGCGCAGCGCTTTGGCCTGGCGGCGCAGATGATCGAGATTCGGGTTGTCCGGCAGTGGACGGGACATGGCGTCTCCCTCGCGGAGGGCCTGGGGTCCGCGATCGCAGGCCGAGGAAGAGGCCGGCATGCACACTGGCCGTTCGGAGGTGGACTGTGTCCTGCCCGCGGACCCGGCAGCGCCCTCCCGCGCAGGCCCGAGCATAGCTGGTCTACTGGATCTCCAGCAGGTCGCTGTGCCGGATGCGGTAGACCTGGAGCCGCAGGTCGTAGTACTTGGTGGTCTCGCCGACCCACTGCATGCCGAGCCGTTTCGCGGTGGCGATGGCGCGGACGTTCTTCGGGCGCGCCACAGCGAACAGTTCCTCGGTGTCCTGCGTGAACGCCCACTCGATCAGCGCCCGGCTGGCCTCCGTCGCGTAGCCCTGGCCCCACGCCACCGGATGCAGTTGCCAGCTCAGTTCGAGGTCCTCCTCGAACGGCGGCAGCAGCCGGATGCCCAGGCCGCCGACGACCGTGCCGTCGTCCCGGCGCGCCACAGCCCACCGGCCGCGCGGCGGCGGCAGGTTGGGCTGCGTCTCGTGCCACGCCTGCAACACCGACCGCATCGCGGCCACGTCGTGGACCTGGTCCATCGCGGGGGTGAGCCAGTGGGTGACCTGCTCGGCGCCGTAGATCGCGAGCGCTGCCTCGGCGTCGTCCACCGACCAGTCGCGGATCACCAACCGGTCGGTGGTCAGGGGCGATTCCATGCCACAAACGCTACGCCGAACGGCGAGTGGCACACCTTGCCGACCATCGCGAGGATATCCATCGTGGGCAACGGGAGCACGACGTGACCGACGAGATCACCGAACTCCGGCGGCGGCTCTCCGCGGGCGCGCTGGTCACCGATCGGGACATCGTCGAGGGCTACCGGCGGGATCGCGCGGACATCGTGCCCGCCGGTACGCCTCGCGCGGTCGTGCGGGCCGCTGATCTCGACGACGTGCGGGCCACCCTCGACTGGGCCAGCAGGCATCGGGTCCCCGTCGTCCCGCGCGGCGCCGGCACCGGACTGTCCGGTGGCGCCAACGCCATCGACGGCTGTGTCGTGCTGTCCCTGGAACGGATGCGGCGCATCCGGGAGATCAACACCGAACAGCGTTACGCGGTCGTCGAACCGGGAGTCGTCAACGCGGACCTTGGCCGCGCCGCGGCCGCGGCCGGCCTGTTCTACCCACCGGACCCGGGCAGCTTCGAGATCTGCACCATCGGCGGGAACCTGGCGACCAACGCGGGTGGCATGGCCTGCGTCAAGTACGGCGTCACCCGGGATTCGGCCATGGGCCTTGAGATCGTGCTGGCCGGCGGTGCCGTGCTGCACACCGGGTCCGGCGCCCGCAAGGACGTGGCAGGTTACGACCTCACGTCGCTGTTCATCGGTTCCGAGGGCACTCTCGGCGTGATCACCGCGGCCACCCTGCGGCTGCGACCGGCACCACCGGTGCCGCCGGTGGCCTTCGCCGCCACCTTCGGCTCGCTCGTCGCTGTCGGCGACGCCGTCGACGCCATCGCGGGCAGCGGCGTCGTGCCGAGCCTGCTGGAGTTCGTCGACAACGTCACGATCAACGCGATCGAGGACTACCAGCGGATGGACCTCGACCGCACGGCAGCGGGCCTGCTGATCGGCCAGTCCGACAGCGCGGCCGCCGGGCGGGACGTCGAGCGGATGATGGCCTGCTGCACGAAGGCGGGCGCGGACCTCGTCGTCCGCAGCAGCACGGCCGACGAGGCGGCCATGCTGCTGGCCGCCCGCCGGCTGGCCGGCACCGCGGTCATGGCCACGGGACCGACCGTGATCGAGGACGTCGCCGTACCGCCCGGACTGCTGCGCCCGATGCTGGTCAAGATCGCCGAGACCAGCAGCGCGGGCGGCATCCCGATCGCCACCATCGCGCATGCCGGCGACGGCAACCTGCACCCGGTCCTCCTCCTGCCGGACCTGGACCCCGCGACCATCGAACGGGCCCTCGACGTGGGCCGGCAGCTCTGTGAGCACGCCCGCGCGCTGGGCGGCACCATCACCGGTGAACACGGCGTCGGCGTCCTCAAACGATCCTGGCTGCGGGACCAACTCGGTGACGTCGCGCTGGCGGTCCATCACGACATCAAGGCGGCCCTCGACCCGCTGAACATCCTCAATCCCGGCCGCGCGTTCTGACCGTCATGCGACGGTCAACACCAGCTTGCCCCTGGCGTGACCTGCCTCGATGACCCGGTGCGCGGTGGCAACGTCCGCCAGCGGATACACCCCGGAGATCGCGACGACGAGTTCACCCTTGACGGCCCGGTCGGCAAGGCCCGGCAGATCCACCTTGTCCCCGCCGCTGGTGAAGGTCACGCCGAGGCCGCGCGCGGCCGGGTCCGCGATGGTGACGATGCGGTCGGTGCCACCCCGTAGCTCGATCGAGTCGGGCAGCGCGCCCTTACCGGCGACGTCGAACACCGCGTCGACACCGTCGGGCGCCAGCGCCCTGACCCGCTCGACCAGACCGGCGCCGTAGCCGGTCGGGATCGCGCCGAGCTTGGCGATGTACTCGTGGTTGGCGGCGCTGGCCGTGCCGATCACCTTCGCGCCCCGCGCGACGGCCAGCTGCACTGCGACGGTGCCGACCGCGCCAGCTGCCCCGTGGATCAGCAGGGTCTCCCCCGCCGTCACGTTGAGCAGGTCCAGTACCCGTTCGCTGGTCTCGCCCGCGACCGGCAGCGCCACCGCGGTCTGCCAGTCCAAGCCGGCCGGCTTGAGCGCGACCCTGGTCATCAGCGCGTACTCGGCGTAGGCACCGGAGTCCGCCCAGCCGAACACGTCGTCACCGACGGCGAAACCGCTCACCCCGGACCCGACCGCGTCAACGGTGCCGGCGACCTCGAGACCGAGAGTCGCGGGCAACGGCGTGTTGACCATTGCCGCCATGCCGCCGGATCGAACCTTGGCGTCGAACGGGTTGACACCCACGGTCCGGACCCGAATCCGCAACTGGCCCGGCCCCGGTTCCGGCGTGTCGACCTCGGCCTCGTGCAGGACTTCCGGGCCGCCGTACGTGTCGATCCGCATTGCTTTCATCAGCTGTCTCTTCCCTG
Source organism: Pseudonocardiaceae bacterium (assembly GCA_036503065.1). Classification (GTDB taxonomy): domain Bacteria; phylum Actinomycetota; class Actinomycetes; order Mycobacteriales; family Pseudonocardiaceae; genus DATEPR01. The sequence continues at coordinate 11,292 of DASXXM010000604.1, forward strand.
GTCGCGCGTGCACTACCGGGCCGCAACAACCATGATCGCCGAATTAGTCCCGTCGCGCTGGGGGGAGTGCGGCGTCCAGCAGCGCTTCCGCGGTCGCGCGGGACACGGCGGCCACGGAGGGATCGCGGTCCATCCGTGCGCTCAGGGTGGCGCCGTCGTAGACCAGGTGCAGTTGTCGCGCCAGCGCCGCCGGATCGGGCACGCCCGCCTGCGCGGCGAGTTCGGCCAGCAGGGCCCGGATCTCGCCGCGGTAGGTGTCGGTCGCCTGTTCGACCAGACCGCCGCGCGGCGCTTCCGCGCTGGCCGACGCGAAGGCGCAGCCGTGGAAGTCCGGCCGGGCGAACAGGTCGGTCTGGCTGTCGAACACCGCGAGCAGGCGTGCCCTGGGCTCGGTCCGCGCGGCGACCGCGCGGGTGAGCCGATCCATGGTCTTGCCGTGGCGGGACTCCAGGTAGGCCCGCACCAGTTCTTCCTTGCTGCCGAACGTGTTGTAGAGCGATGCCTTGGCGACACCGGCGTGTTCGATGATCCGGTCGATGCCGACCGTCTGCACGCCCTCGTGGTAGAACAGCTCGTTGGCGGCGGCGAGCAGGCGTTCGCGCGGCGAACGCTTCGGCTGCGCGGTCGTGGCCATCCCCGCACTCCTCTCAGACAGATCTGTCTACGTTACGCGACAGGCCGACGAGCGCCACGGCGGCCAACACGATCAGCGCCACGCCGTACTCCCGGGCCGCGCCGATCAGACCGGCGCCATACACGATCCGGAAACCGGCGGCCACCGCCGGCACCCCCAACCCCACATAGGACACGACGTACAGCAGGGACAGCACGCCGGACCGCTCGTGCGCCGCGGCCAGCGGCACGACGGTGCGGATGCCGCCCTGGAAACCACTGCCGAAGCCGGCACCGGAGATCACCGTGCCCACGAAGAACAGCACCGGGGACGTGGCGCCGAGCGCGACGAGGGTGACGACCACACCGGTGGCCAGCGCCACGATCCCGAACAGCATCACCGCGCGCGGCCGCACCCCACGCAGCACGACCACCGTCAACGCCGCGACCCCCGCCAACAGGAACATGCTCAGCCCACCCAGGACAACGGACCCGGAACCGGTCAACCTGGACACCAGCGCCGGGCCGAGCGCGCCGTAGAGTCCGGCCAGCGCCCACACGGCGAGCAGCACCGGAGCGGCCGCCAGCAGCGGTCCGCGGACCGTGCGCGGCAGTGTGATCTCCGGCCGCAGGCTGGCCAGGGCACCAGGTACGCGGGTGACCGTCTCCCGCATCAACGCCACGCCGAGCATCTGCAGCGCGAACACGGCGAGCAGCACCAGATAGATGAGGTGCGTCGGCGCGGGCAGGTAACGCACCGCGAGCGCCGACACCAGCGCGCCGGTCGCCGTGCCCATGCCGGGCGAGACCGCGTTGGCGAACGTGCCGCGCTTCTGGTCCACGTCCAGCATCGCCGCGCCGATGGCGCCCAGCGCCGCACCGGTGGCGATGCCCTGCGCCACGCGGGCGACCAGCAGCGCGGGCACCCCGTCCGCGGTGGCGAACACCAGCATCGCCACGATCTGCACGGCGAGCGCGGTCAGCAGCACCGGCCTGCGTCCGATGTGGTCGGACACCTTGCCGAGCGTGAGCAGCGCCGCGAGGACCGACACCGCGTAGACCCCGAACACCACGGTCGTGGTGATCGGCGAGAAGCCCCAACCCGCCTGGTACACGGCGTACAGCGGGGTCGGCGCGCTGGAGGAGGCCAGCAGCGAGACGATCAGCGAGGCCAGCAGGACCAACGCGGGCGTACCGGACCGCTCGCGGCTCGTCCTGGCGGGCCGAACCGGCGCGGTATCGGCACGACGACTCACCGCGGTGGCCTGATCCATGATCCACACTCCCCGATTAGGTAGACAGGTCTGTTCACTCGAAGGCTCACAGTAGACAGGTCTGTCTGCGGATCAAAGCCGTTGTGTCACCCCTCACGTGTTCGGCCCGCGATCTGGCCGAACGGAAGGTTGGCGTCAGGACGTGAAGAACTCGACCATTGCCGGCGCCAGCGTTTCCGGCGACACCTCGTGTTCCTCGTCCTCGAACGTCCTGCGTGTCGCGTTGGGCAGCACCGTGGCCAGCGCGGCCGTGGCCGCGGCGGCCCACGGGAAGCTCTTCGTGCCGTTGATCACGAGGGTGGGCGCCGCGACGTGGGCCCACCGCTGCGCGGGCAGTGGCCGACCCGTCATGGTGCCGGCCATGATGATGGCGTCGTAGAGCAGTGTGTGCGCGACCGGCACGACGTCGGTCGCCCAGTAGGGTGCGGTTCGCATCTGGGCGACCGCATCGCCGGGCATGGCCGCGCCCTTGGTCAGATACACCGTGGCCGCTTCGCTCCTGCGTCCGGCCGCGAGCAGGCTCGCCAATTCGTCGACCAGATCGTCGGGTACCGACGGCCGACTGTCGTCGACAACGAATGGCGGCTCGTAGACCGCCAGTTTGGGAATGTTCAGGCCGTGTTCGGCCGCGTCGAGCGCCAGCACCGCGCCGGATGATCCGCCGAAGACAAATGCCTCGCCGCCCGCTTCGTCGATGAGAGCGGCGATGTCGGCTATCTCGCGTTCGATGGCGTAGGGCGGCGTGTCACCGCTGTCACCTCGGCCGCGACGGTCGTAGGCGTAGACCGAGAAATGGGCCGCGAGCGGCGCCGCATAGGCGCCCATGGCCTTGCGGTTCTGGAACGCACCCGCCACGAGAATCAGTGGCGGCCCCTCCCCCGTCCGGTCGTAGGCGATGCTCGTTCCGTCGTTCGAAGTCACCGTCGACATAGGGCTCTCCGATCATGGTGCGCTCGTGCCCAGCTCCGGGAGCAGTGCGTATCAATAGATCACAACCCGGATTCATCAGGGCGCCGGGGGGCCGGGTACTCCCAGAGAGCGCTCTCCAGCAAGCCGGTCACCGCGACTCCCGGTGCCCGGTCCTGGTCGGTTAACACTGAACGCCCGTTCCTTGACAAACCGGGACCATTGCGGTGTTCTCAAGGTCGAGAGAGCGCTCTCTCGAACGTAGCCGTCAGCCACAGCCGGACTGCCGTCGACGCCATCGGCGGCCCGGTCACAGCGATGTGCCCACTCACCACCACGCCGATCGTCG
>DASXXM010000605.1:0-5956 GCA_036503065.1 Pseudonocardiaceae bacterium
CCCAGGAGGATGTGTTCGGTGCCGATGTAGTTGTGGTTGAGCATCCTGGCCTCTTCCTGGGCCAGGACGACCACCCGCCTCGCGCGGTCGGTGAACCTCTCGAACATGCGCACTCCCTGACTGCTGCGTCGGCGTCCCTGCTCAGGTGGGCCACACTGGCCCCACCTGCGGCGGGATCAGCACCTTACGACCACTGTAGTCGCAGGCCCTGTCGCTCTCAGTTCGATGTACGACATCCCATACCGCGGATCGAACCGAGAAAACCCTGGCACCAGGAGGAACGTGGCGGGGGGCGGTCGGATTCCGGTAAACGGAGCTTGTCCGCTACGCGCGAACACGCACATCTTCCGGCGTGCTCTGTCAGGTCCGACTGGGCCGAACGGGTACATCTTCGCGTCGACTAAGGTAAGGCAAGCCTTCCCTACGACGAGAGGACCGGCGTGACGCTGGCGCGCGGCCGTGCCGACGGCGGTCTGGCGCGCTCGGTGCGGGTCGCGGCCGACGCGCAGGACGGAATCCGGCTGCGCCACGCGCCACCCCACGACGAGCCGGGCTGGGTCACCTGTGCCGAGCTCCTGGCCGCGGGTCTGGCCGGCTGGGCCGACCGGGTCGCGGACTGGCTGCGGCGGGAGTACGGCGAGGCGCCCGACCGGGTGGTTGCCGGCTACCTGCTCAGCTGGTACCTGACCGTGCCGGCGCAGGCCGGCGCGCTGCTGTTCCACACCGCCCGGCGGGTGCCCCGCATCGGCCCGGCCGACCTCGCGGTCCGGTTCGACCCGGGCCATCCCCGGCCGGCCGAGATCGCGGTGCTGGGCGACGACTTCGCCTGTCGGGCCGACGACCCGGCCGCCGACCGACCGGTGGCCGGCCCGGTGGCCGACGACATGGCGCTGGCCGCGGTGCTGCGCGGCCGGTACGCGGCGCATGCGGCACGGTTCGGCACGGCGCTGGCCACGACGCTGGGCGACCGGGTCCGGTTGCGCCGGCACACGCTGTGGGCGGCAGCCACCGACGCGCTGGACGGCGCATTCTGGCGAATCGGACAGTTCTGTGGAAACGAGCGTGCCGGTGTGGCGAATGCCGCATTGGTACTGCCGGCCGCACTCGCGCCGTTCACGTCGGCGTCGACCCTGCGACCGACGGGAAGCACCGATTCGGCCGATGGCTGGACACGACGCCGGCAGAGTTGCTGCTTTCACTACGTTCTGCGTAGCGGATTGGGACCGTGCGCGACGTGCCCCAGGGTATGCGATCGCTTTATGCCGAGCAATTGAACTGACACGATGAAGTGATGCCGCCGGCGCGACGTTCGCACGGATACCGGATGGCGACTGGTACGAACAGCCGATAGCGTCGGTCCCGGTTCCCGCGCAGTGGGAGCCGGGACCGACGGTTGTCCACAGTTGTGTGTACGGGTTGTGCGCGAGTTGTGCACAACTCGCCGTTGGTGAGCAATCGCTCAGTTCTTCTTGTGGTACGCCTCGAGCACCTCGGCCGGGATACGACCGCGGTCGGACACCTTCATACCCTGCTTGCGCGCCCAATCGCGGATCGCCTGATTCTGTTCCCGATCCGCGGACGCCGGACGTGGCGTCCGGCCTGCGGTGGGCCGACCAGCGGCACGCTTGCGGCCACCGGCCCGACGCGCGTGTTCGACGTACTCCTCGAGCGCGTCGCGCAGCCGGCCGGCATTGCCGCCCGACAGGTCAATGATGTAGCTGGCACCGTCCAGCCCGAACTCAACCGTCTCCTCGGCCTGGGAACCGTCAAGGTCGTCGACCAAAGTCACGGTGACCTTCTGCGCCATATGCTTCCTCCTAGAGCCGAATGACCCGACCGATACGACGTGACGGACCAGATGCCGTGACATGTGAAGTAGGTACGTGTGTTTCCCCCCGAGGACAGGTTAGCGCAATATCCCCGGGATTGCGCAACTACGCGGGTCCCTCATTCGGGGCGAACGAGCGGGAACAGGATGGTCTCCCGGATACCCAGGCCGGTGAGTGCCATCAGCAACCGGTCGATACCCATTCCAACGCCACCGGAGGGTGGCATTCCGTACTCCAGTGACCGCAAGAAGTCATCGTCCACCGGCATCGCTTCGTCGTCACCGGCGGCGGCCAATCGTGCCTGGGCAACGAGCCTCTCCCGTTCCACGATCGGATCGACCAACTCCGAGTATCCGGTACCCAACTCGAATCCGCGCACGTAGAGGTCCCACTTTTCGACCAGTCCGGGCGTGCTGCGATGTGCCCTGGTCAGCGGCGATGTCTCGACCGGGAAATCCCGCACAAACGTCGGCGCGTACAGGTGATCGGCGACGAGGTGCTCGAACAGCTCCTCAACGAGCTTGCCGTGGCCGTGCTGGGGGTCGACCGGCATTCCGTGCGCGTCCGCGTGCTTGCGCAGGATCTCGACCGAGGTTTCCGGGGTGATCTCCGCGTCCAACGCCCGGGACAGCGACCCGTACATGGACAGGTTGGTCCACTGTCCGGACAGGTCGTATTCGGTGCCGTCCGCAAGGGTCACCACTTCGGTGCCGAACGCGGCCGTCGCGGCCTCCTGCACGAGCTCCCTGGTCAGCACCGCCATCGAGTCGTACGTCTCGTACGCGGCATAGAACTCCAGCATCGCGAACTCGGGTGAGTGCGACGAGTCACTGCCCTCGTTGCGGAAGTTCCTGTTGATCTCGAAAACCTTCTCGAGGCCGCCGACGACGCACCGCTTGAGATACAGCTCGGGCGCGATGCGCAGGTACAGGTCCAGGTCGAAGGCATTGGAATGCGTCACGAACGGCCGGGCCGTCGCGCCGCCGTGCAAGGTCTGCAACATCGGCGTCTCGACCTCGAGGTAGCCCCGCCGGTGAAAGGAGTCCCGCAGCGACCTGACAACGGCGGACCTGGTCGCGACGGTGGCCCTGGCCGCGGGTCGCATGATCAGGTCGACGTACCGCTGGCGGATCCTGGTCTCCTCGGCCAATGCCTTGTGCGCCACCGGCAGCGGCCGCAGGGCCTTCGCGGCCAGGCGCCACGAGTCGGCCATGACCGACAGTTCGCCCCGGCGGGACGTGCTGACCTCGCCGTGCACGAACACGTGGTCGCCGAGATCGACGTCCGCCTTCCACTCGGCAAGGGACGCGGCGCCCACGCCGGCCAGGCTGAGCATCGCCTGGAGTTCGGTGCCGTCGCCCTCGCGCAGGGTCGCGAAGCACAGCTTGCCGGTGTTGCGCAGGAACATCACCCGGCCGGTGACGCCGACCAGTTGGCCGGTCGCGGTGTCGACGGGCAGGTCCGGGTACTGCTCGCGGATCTCGCGCAGCGTGTGCGTGCGGGGCAGCTCGACCGGATACGGGTCGATCCCACGGGCCAGCAGCTCGGCCCGCTTGTCCCGCCGGATGCGCAGCTGCTCCGGGAGATCGTCGTCGCTGGTCGGCTGGGTCGGGTTTTCCGTGTTCACGCCTGAAAATGGTACGTAGTCGTTAGCCGCGCGCCCGCACGAGGGCCGCACGTTACCGTGATCGGCATGGATCAGGACGAACACGCCCGCCGCGCATCGTCGTTCGGCAGCCAGGCCGCCGCGTATGCCGAGTACCGCCCCGACTATCCGGCCGAGCTGCTGGCGTGGGCACTCGCGCCGCTGCGGGGCTGCCGAACGAAGCTGCGCGTGCTCGACATCGGCGCCGGCACCGGCAAGCTCAGCGCCGGGCTGTTGGCGCAGGACGTCGACGTGGTCGCCGTCGAGCCGGACCCGGCCATGCGGGCCGAGCTGACGAGCCGGTTTCCCGAAGTAGATGCCATGCCGGGGAGCGCGGAGGAGCTCCCGCTGCCGGACTCGTCGGTGCACGCGGCCTTCGCCGGGCAGGCACTGCACTGGTTCGACCTGGACCGGGCGCTGCCGGAGATTCGGCGGGTCCTGCGGCCGGGCGGCTTCCTGGTCGCGATGTGGAACGCCTACGACGACAAGGTGCCGTGGGTGGCCGAGTTCTGCGCGGCCTCCGGTTCGGTGGCCCGCTCCGACCAGGACATCGAGAGCGACATCCTCGACCCGCTCGGCCGGACCGAGGTGATCGAGTTCCCGAACCGCATCCGACGCACCGTGGACAGCCTGGTGGCCACCGTGGCGACCCAGTCGGACATGCTGATCAGCACGCCGGAGGAGCGGGATCGGACGCTGGCGGCGGTGCGCGAGTACCTGCTGGCCAACCCGATGACCGCGCGGGGCGAATTCGACGTCCCGATACAGACGTTCGCCATCCGGGCAACGCCGAGTTAGTGCACGTTCCGCTCGTAGACCAGCCGCAGGCCCAGCAGGGTCAGGTCCGGCACGTGGTAACCGATGGTCTCCGACTCGGCCAGCACCACCGATGCCAGGCCGCCGGTGGCGATCACCGCGACCGGACCGGGCTCACTGGCGGTCAGTTCGGCGGTGATCCGGCGCACGAGGCCGTCGACCTGGCCCGCGAACCCGTAGAGGATGCCCGACTGGAGGCATTCCACGGTGTTCTTGCCGATCACCGACCTGGGCCGGACGATCTCCACCTTGCGCAGCTGGGCGGCCCGCGCGGCCAGTGCGTCGATCGAGATCTCGATGCCCGGCGCGAACACGCCGCCGAGGAACTCGCCGCGCGACGAGATCACGTCGATGTTGGTGGACGTGCCGAAGTCGACCACGATGCACGCGGTGCTGTGCAGGTGGTGCGCGGCCAGGGTGTTGATCACCCGGTCGCCGCCGACCTCGCGCGGGTTGTCGATCAGCAGCGGCACACCCGTGCGGACGCCGGGTTCCACGATCACCTTGGGCACGTGCTGGTAGTAGCGGCCGATCATCACCCGCAGCTCACGCAGCACGGCCGGCACGGTGGACAGCGCGGACACGCCGGTCACCTCGTCGGCGTGGTCGCCGAGCAGGCCGCGCACGGTGAGCGCCAACTCGTCCGCGGTCATCCGCGCGTCGGTGCGCATTCGCCAGTCCCGCAGCAGCTTCGCGGCATCGCCACGCCCGTCGTACAGGCCGAGCACGATGTTGGTGTTACCGACGTCGACACACAGCAGCACGGCCGCCGCCGCTAGTTCTCGGCCTGTAGCAAGGCATCCAGGGCCGCCGCCGCATCGGTTTCCGCGGAGGGCATGTCGATCTCGACCATGCCCGGCGGCATCCCGGCGCCGCTGCGCAGTTGCGACCCGGCCGGCACCCGCGCCGGATCGTGGCCGGCTGCCCGCACCCGGTTGTGGTCGTCCACGAAGACGACGCGGGGCCGGTAGGACGTCGCCTCCGCCCGGTCCATCAGGCCGTAGGCGATCAGGATGACGAGGTCGCCCGGGTGCACGAGGTGGGCGGCGGCACCGTTGATGCCCAGCACCCCGCTGCCGCGCTCGCCCGCGATCACGTAGGTCTCCAGCCGGGCGCCGTTGGTCACGTCGACGATCGCCACCCGCTCGCCGGGCAGCAGGTCCGCCGCGTCCATCAGGTCCTCGTCCACGGTGACGGAGCCGACGTAGTCCACGTCGGCCGTGGTGACCGTGGCCCGGTGGATCTTCGACTTGAGCATGGTGCGCAACATGGCGGTCTACGGACCTTTCTCGCTCGGCAGGTTCTCCTGGCGCTCCAGCAGGACCGGCGCATTGTCGATCAGGCGTGTCCTGCCGATCCGGGCGGCCACCAACAGCCGCGCCGGGCCGGCCGGCGGCACCGGACCGAGGTCGTCGCCGCGCAGTTCCAGGTAGTCCACGGCGACGTCGGGCCGCCCGGCGAGCACCGCGGCAGCGGCCGCCCGCACCGTGTCCGGTCCGGCCACACCGGCATGCACACCGGCGGACAGGGCCGCCGACAGAGCCAACGCCGCCTCGCGCTGACCCGCGTCCAGGTAGCGGTTGCGGGACGACAGCGCGAGTCCGCCGTCCTCCCGCACGGTCGGCACACCGACGATGGACACGTCCAGATTGAGATCGGCCACCAT